>CANOCV010000001.1 GCA_947564465.1 uncultured Roseburia sp.
ATAGGAAAGTCGTAGGTTTTAGCACTTCACAGTAACAAGGTCTTTCCTATGATACAAAAAACCGACCCATAATGAGCCGGTTCGATTCCTTGTATTCCATTCAAACAACGATAGCGCCCCATCTATAAAAAGATGACAGTCATAAGCCTCTTAAACTTATGCCCAAGTTACATTTCGGCAGGCGAAATGTCCTTTCGGCGTACTTCCCTTTCCCTTATCCTCCACTGTCCTGTCACATCCGATAAGCTACTGATGAAGCGCGCAACCTCTATCCCTTATTTAATTCTATGTACAATATAACACTGCTTTCCCTGCCTGTCAACAGGTAGTCTGTTTTTCCACCGCAATATGATATATTTCATCCGCATACGCACGCACCGAATCTCCCAAAACACGGCCGGTCATGATAATCTCCGTATCATCCGTCTTCGCCTGCAAAAGCGTCTCAAGCTCCTCGGAGGAAATCACGCCGTTGTCAACCAGGCCCAACACCTCGTCCAGAATCAAAAGATTGCATTCTCCGGTTACAAGCACCTTCTTTGCAAAATTCAGTCCGTTTTTCATGTTCATCTTCTCTTCGTTTTTCTCGTCATCCGAGAGCGCCTCATAATATTCATCCGACTTCTCAAAACGGAAAAACTTAATATCGGGTTCCAGTCTCTGTGCAAAATCTCCGCTGGCGCCCTTACCCTTCATAAACTGTACAATGAACACCGTCTTCCCTTCGCCCGCGGCACAAAGCGCGCTGCCAAGCGCCGCATTTGTCTTTCCGCGGCCTTCTCCATAATAAATCTGAACGGAACCTTTTTCCATCATTACTTTTTACCTCCGTGATGCATTCCAGATTTTTCTAAAATACCACACTCTCATAAAAAAAGCAACTTTAGAATCATTTTTCAAGGAAATCTATCTTACTCACGGAAATCTCATATGCCGTCCGCTTTTCCACATCGTCCTCATTAATCTTCTTTACATACTCCCGGCTCTGTATTCTTCCCCATATCTGTACGTGTCCGCCCACCTCAAAACCGGATGCAAATCTTGCGTTTCTGCCCCAGCAGATGCATGGTATGTAATCTGATTTACCGTAAGACCGGTTCACCGCAACCAACAGATCGGCAATTTCTCTTCCGAGCGGCGTCTTACGATAGATGGGTTCCTTGCAGATATAGCCGTCCAGATAAATTTGATTACTCTTTATTTCGTCGTCCTCTCCCTCAACAAACTCGATCTCTCTGACGAACACAGATAAAACAAGACGGTTCTTATTCTCCTCATGCTTATTATAGGAGCGGAACTGCCCCGTCGCATAAATCTTCTGCCCAACATAGCTCTGGCTCACGTCAATTAAACGCTCTGATATCATAAGCGGTATATAGTCCGCAAAATTGCTCAGACGGCTGACCGCCACCTCTACCATATAAAAGCCCTCTCCGTAAACCTCGTGGCTAAATGTAAAATCCGATATGATTTCCCCTACAATAGATACCTGGTTGTTTTCAAATACTTTATCTGCCATGAATTTTTCTCCCTTCCTCCAGCCCGGCATATCTTAAGCCCGTCGGCGTATGTATATCGATGGCATATCGACTTTTTATATTGTTACAGTGTATTCCGGATACATCCCGTTTAGAACTTCCTTAATTTACCATTGCCTTTAGATAGAAACTTCGCAAAATCTGTCGATAACCTGCGTTTCGTTCTGCGTTTATTCTGCACCCATTATAGCAAAAAATCTTGTTTTTTCCAAATACTATGATAAAATAAAGAAATTGGCTTTAATAATTTTAAGAATTTATTTATAAATTTTGTCTTAATAGAAAGGATTGAACTTATGAAAACTACAAGAGACGACATCCGCAATATTGCAATTATCGCTCATGTTGACCATGGAAAAACAACCCTGGTGGACGAGCTGCTAAAACAGAGCGGCGTTTTCCGCGCCAACCAGGAAGTGCAGGAACGTGTTATGGACTCCAACGATATCGAAAGAGAACGCGGCATTACGATTCTCTCCAAAAACACAGCCGTTTTTTATAAGGATACAAAAATCAACATCATCGACACACCGGGACACGCTGACTTCGGCGGCGAGGTGGAGCGTGTTTTAAAAATGGTAAACGGCGTTGTTCTGGTGGTTGACGCTTTTGAGGGCGCCATGCCGCAGACAAAATTCGTGCTGATGAAGGCGCTCGAATTAAATCTTCCGGTTATCGTCTGCATCAACAAAATCGACCGCCCTGAGGCGAGACCTGATGAGGTAATTGACGAAGTCCTTGAGCTGTTTATGGATTTAGATGCGTCAGACGAACAATTAGACTGCCCGTTTATCTACGCATCGGCGCGAGACGGATACGCCGTGCGCGACTTAAATGACGAAAAAAAGGATATGACCGCTCTCTTTGAGACCATCATCGACTATATCCCTGCCCCGACCGGCGACCCTGACGCGAATACCCAGGTTTTGATCAGCACAATTGATTACAACGAGTATGTGGGACGTATCGGCGTGGGTAAGGTCGACAACGGTATCCTTAAGGTCAACCAGGACGCCGTCGTCGTAAATCATCACGAACCGGACAAGCAAAAGAAAGTACGCATCAGCAAATTGTATGAATTTGACGGCTTGAAAAAGGTGGAGGTTACAGAGGCCAAAATCGGTTCCATCGTTGCCATTTCCGGTATCGCGGATATTCACATCGGCGACACAATCTGCGCCCCGGAGGAACCAACGGCAATTCCGTTCCAGAAGATCTCGGAGCCGACGCTCTCCATGAACTTCATTGTCAACGACAGTCCGCTTGCCGGCCAGGAGGGCAAATATGTCACCTCCCGCCACATACGCGACCGTTTATTCAAAGAATTGAATACGGACGTCAGTCTGCGCGTAGAAGAAACCGAAAGCGCCGACAGCTTAAAGGTATCGGGCCGCGGCGAGCTGCATTTATCCGTCCTGATCGAAAACATGCGCCGCGAGGGATACGAATTTGCGGTAAGCAAGGCAGAAGTGTTATACCATACCGATGAAAACGGCAAGAAGTTAGAGCCGATGGAAATCGCGTATGTGGATGTTCCCGATGAATTTACCGGAACCGTAATCGATAAATTGAGCCAGCGCAAGGGCGAGCTTCAAAATATGCGCCCGATTGCCGGGGGCTATACGCGCCTTGAATTCAACATTCCTTCCCGCGGTCTGATCGGCTACCGCGGCGAATTTTTGACGGATACAAAGGGAAACGGCATTATCAACACAATTTTCAACGGCTACGCGCCGTACAAGGGCGAAATCGCCTATCGGAAGCTCGGTTCCCTGATTGCCTTTGAATCGGGTGAGGCAGTCACCTACGGCCTTTTCTCCGCTCAGGAACGCGGCTCGCTGTTTATCGGCCCCGGCGCCAAGGTCTATGCCGGTATGGTAATCGGCTCCTCCTCAAAGGCTGAGGATATCGAGCTGAATGTCTGCAAGAAAAAGCACTTGACAAATACGCGCTCCTCCTCCGCAGACGAAGCCTTAACGTTAACTCCTCCGAAGATCTTAAGCTTAGAGCAGGCGCTTGACTTTATCGACGTAGACGAACTGCTTGAGGTAACTCCCGAGAGCCTTCGCATCCGAAAACGAATCCTGGATCCAACCTTAAGAAAGCGGGCCGGATTTAAAAAATAAACAGCAAACCGCCGTATGAAACCATACGGCGGTTTTGTTTACTCCCTCGCTTTCATTCTGTTTATCAGCATTCCGAATATAAGAAACGCTACGGCATAAACGGCCTGTATCACGACCCCCTGCCATATATCTGCCGAAACCTCCGAGAGCTTTGTCACATGTGAAATCGCATCGTTCGCTGTCACATACCAATACGTCGGCGTAAACTTCGAAACCTTCAAGACGTTTTCCCCAAAAACATCCAGCGGTACAAAGATGCCGCCCAAAAACGCAAGCGCAAGACCGCAGACATTACTGACCATGCTTAGCACATTTTCTTTTTTTGCAAGCTGTACAGTCAGAAACGCCACCGAAAGCGCAAACAAAATCGAAACAAATGCATTTAGGGCACCGAGAAGTCCCTTGACCGTAAATATATAATCGGGATACAAAATACCGCCGACAAACATCAGAAACAAAAATTCCACAAGAATAACAAGCATACTGCTTCCGATCAACCACAAATTTCTGACGTGGAAAGACACCGCGGAACACTTATTTCTCGCATTGATGTCTTTATTCAGAAAAACAAGCAGCACCGGACCGACTGCAAGGATGACCGTACAGATAAAGATATACGGCAGATATTGAAGATAATAAACCGCCACATGCTTTTCGGCCGCGTCCTCACCGTCCAAAAAGAAGACGTCCGCAGACAGACTCAAATCCTCTTTCGTATTCCTTATACTTTCCTCCACAGAAAATCCCGCATCCAAATACATACCAAGCGTTGTCAAAAATCCCTCCACCTGGCTGTCCGCAAACATTCCACTGCTGCTCTGCGGCACCTTTCTGTCCCTCAAAATTCCGTCCCGCTCACCCGCAAGAAATTTTTCCGTAAAATCTTTTGGTATATACAGGACATAATCAAGCTCGCGGCAAAATATAGCGTCTAACAGCTCATCCTCCGTCTCCGGCATATCACTCACCTGATGATTCACCTTAAGATAATCTAAAAGTACTTTTGACAGTTCGCCGTCATCCAGATTTTCCACTGCAATTTTTAATTCAGTCTGTGTGAAATCCCGCGTTTCACTCTCGCCGCTCGCCCGTGTCATCGCAATGCTGATTCCTATAAAAATTGCAAAATACACGATAATGGACGGCAATTTCTTTTTTATGATTTTCATATACGCTTTAAAGACTTGCATAGCGCTCCTTTCTGACTGTCAAAAATCCTGCAACAATTAATAGCAGTGACAAAATTCCCATAATCTCCATGTTGCTCCAAAAACGCCTGAAATCACTGTATATATCCAGGCTGTAAAGTGCATCCACAATCAGGGCTGCCGGATTGATTTTGTTTAAAATCGGACATATCCTCTGTATTATATGATACATATTCCCGACCATAAGGCCGCTTAAAAAACATTCAAGCATCGTAAAGGAGAGCGCCAGCCCTATCTTAGTCCCCTCCTTTGCCTTTCCAAGCGAACCGATAAAGAAGCCTGTTGCAACGCCGATAAAAGCCCCGACCGCAACCACAATCAAAAGGTATGGCATTTTATCTCCAAATTGAACCTTCTGAATATATTTCAAATATAATACCGCGATCATAGTATAGCAAAACTGCTGCACGACGGCAGACGTCAAATCTGCAGCCAGCGCTACAAAACGATTTGTACTCGCAATGCTGCGTCTCGCCGCTAACGGCGTCACATCCGCCTTGCTGCTAACCGCACATACCACGCCGGCAAAACAACCGTAGAGACAGCTCATAGCAATCAATGCATAGAAATACTCCATCATTCCATCCATGGAAGCATCCGTGTATTTTTCTTCTCTGACAAACGAAATTTGCTCACTCATGCCGGCAATCACCGTTTCCAGCTTTTGGGGATTCTGCTGCATAATTTTTGTTATCATTGCTTCCGTCTTCCGATACTGATCCAGTATTGTTTTCAAAATACTCTCTGTAATTCCTTCTTCCTTTACATACAGACGAATCCCTTCCTCTTCATTCACAAAAATTCCCCTGACTTCTTTTTCCTCCAGCAGGAGTTTGGCCTCCTCCATATCACATACCTTCACGGAAAGGAGAGGGTCCTCCCCATCCTTTAGCGTATCCAACAATTCCGCAAAACCTGTATTCTCTTTATCCTCTGTGACGTATGCCACGTCAACCGTCAAAAAAGTCTCTTCTTTTTGCATATAATTTCCAAAGGCAGTCACAAAAAGCGTTCCGAGTATGATCGGAAATAACAGATTCCAAAACACCAGCTCTCTGTCACGAAGCTGACGTCTGACATTGTAATAAAACAAACGAAAAAACATACTCTTCCCTCCTAATCCCGCAGTTCTTTTCCCGTAATTTCAAGAAACACATCGTTTAACGTCGGCAGCTCCGTATACACTCTTCCAAAGCTGACTTCGTTCTCCTGAAGATATCCCAGAATACGAACAAGATTATGTTTTCCTCCGTTGCAGTATATAGTAAGCCGGTTTTCAGTATAATCTGCCTGATATACATGCGACAGCTTCCGGATATCCGCCAGCTGCCCCTCGCTCAAACCGACGACATCAATATGTATCTTTTCATCGGCTTTGATCATTTTCTTTAGCTCCTCATTTGTTCCCTCCGCAATTTTTCTTCCCTTATCTATAATTGCGATTCTGCCGCAAATCTGCTCCACCTCTTCCATATAATGCGAAGTGTATATAATCGTCGCCCCCTGCGCATTGAGATTTTGTATTCCCTCCAGTATCCGGTTACGGCTCTGCGGGTCTACCGCAACGGTCGGTTCATCCAATATAATCAATTTAGGCTTATGCGCAATTCCGCAGGCAATATTTAACCTTCGCAGCAGGCCGCCGGAGAGCTTTTTGGGATAAAATTTCGTGTACTCATTCAATCCCACAAACTCAATGGCCTCGCTGACATACTGCTTTCTTAAACGTTTATCTCTGACATAAAGCCCACAAAAATAATCTATATTCTCAAATACTGTAAGCTCCTCAAATACCGCTACATTCTGCAGCACTACACCGATGTTTTTCTTAATCTCATAGCTGTCCGGCTGAATTTCCTCTCCGAATACCTTTACGCTCCCCTTATCAAAGCTTAAAAGCGCAAGCACACAGTTAATCGCCGTCGTCTTTCCCGAACCGTTCGGGCCAAGCAGCCCAAAAATCTCTCCCTCGTTTATCCGCAAATTCAAATGATCCAGCGCCAGCACCTCTTTGTACCGCTTTACCAGATTCTCAATCACTACAACAGGCTGTGACATCTCTCTTCCTCCTCATTACATATTGTCTGTTACCATTTTTCATATATTCATCTTAACCTCTCCCCGCACGCATTAACAGTGCAAATCGTCACCACTTTTAATGACAAATGTCATTTTTTTGTGCTCCGATTGCGCTTTTTTACAAATTATATTATAGTAAATTTAATGCTAAATACCACTCGTATAGGAGAATGCTATGTACACCTTAATCGACAAAGCCGCTATTTTTATCTGCTGCTTCATCCTGCTGCTGTTTCAGAAACCTACCCCTGATTTTTATTCCGTATTCCTGTGCCTAGCTGCATTTGTTTCTTCCTGTCTGGGCACTTACCTGAATCCGAACGGAACACATTTTGACATCTCTCCCAAAAATATATCGCTCCTTTTCGTACCGACGGCTTATATCCTGCTCTGCTTCCTTTTGCCGGACGGCTTTCTTTTCCTGCCGCTGATCCTTTACGACATACTGCTTTTCAAATTTTGCGCACCATATATTCTCTGTTCCTTAGCGTGCATGTTCGTTTCGACTGCATTTAACGCACCGGTGACTGTACTGTTGTTTGCCCTTTTTGCCCTCTCCGTCATGCTGCATCAAAAAAGTCTGCGTATCGCCTCCCTAAAGCAGCAGATAAAAGAAATAAGGGATAACAGCATGGAATACCAGCTTATACTGGCACAGAAAAACCGAGATCTTTTAGAAAAACAGGATTATGAGATTCATGTGGCCACTTTAAAGGAACGTAACCGTATCGCAAGAGAAATCCACGATAATGTAGGGCATATGCTCTCCCGTTCTATTTTGCAGTCCGGCGCGCTGATTGCCGTTAATCGGGACGAGCAAATGATACAGCCGCTTCACGCATTAAAAGACACGCTCTCTAATGCCATGGACAGCATCCGCAAAAGCGTCCACGACCTGCACGACGATTCCATAGATTTGAAAGCCGCCGTCACACAGCTTTTAGACGCTTACACGCAATATCAGATTAATTTTGATTACGATATGGGACGCGTACTGCCCCGCAAGATCAAATACTGCTTTATCTCGGTTACCAGAGAGGCTCTTTCCAATATCGTAAAGCACAGCAATGCCGGAAGGATTGAGATTCTTATGCGAGAACAGCCCCGCATGTACCAGCTGACGATTATTGACAACGGCACCAATATAACCATAGAAGACTCCGGCATAGGACTTGCCGGTATGAAAGAGCGTATCCGGCTTTTGGGCGGGACTCTCACCATTCACACGGAACACGGTTTTCGTATTTTTATTTCCATTCCAAAGGGGGAACTTTTATGAAGCTTATCATTGCAGACGACGACAGTTTTGTTTCAATTTCTTTAAAGACAATTTTAGAATCCAGCGGAACCGTTACGGTTCTTGGTATTGGAAAAAACGGAGAGGAAGCGATTGAACTCTATGAGACCTATCTTCCGGATGTTCTTTTGATGGATATCCGGATGGATACTATGAGCGGGCTGGAAGCCGCGGAAAAAATATTAAAGCGGCACCCGGACGCCAAAATCCTGTTTCTCACCACCTTTTCCGACGACGAATATATTGTTCAGGCATTGCGTATAGGCGCTAAAGGATATATATTAAAACAGGATTTTGAAAATCTTCTTCCGGCGCTCACCGCCGTCACAAAGGGACAGAGCGTCTTCGGCAGCGAAATTGTATCCGGACTCTCCCAGCTCATTCCTAAAGCTAATCAATACGACTACAAGCGTCACGGCATCAGCGACAAGGAGCTCGCCATCATAGAGCTGATTGCCGCCGGCCTTAGCAACAAAGAGGTCTCGGAAAAACTCTTCTTGAGCGAGGGAACCGTCCGCAATTATTTAAGTGTTATTCTTGAAAAACTTTCTCTGAGAGATCGGACTCAGCTTGCGGTATTTTATTATCAGAATCAGTAACAAGTCCTTCTTTAAATGACTTCGTCCGCATCACATAATACATGAGATGGGCGGCCGCCCTTTGCAGGCTTTGTAACGACACCCGCCCATCCTCATAGCCTGATAACACCTGTTTAATCACCGGCGGTCCTCCGGGCATAACGACGTCATTTCCGGCTTCCACGGCATCAGCGCCGTCCACGACAATATCCATATCTCCCCAATCGGTAACAACCACGCCCTTATATCCCCACTCGTCCCTCAAAATCTTTGTGCAAAGCTCGCGGTTTCCGGCCGCAAACTTGCCGTTCACCTTATTAAACGATGTCATAATCACCCATGGTTCGGCCTCGGTAACCACCATCTCAAACGGCTTTAAATAAATCTCCCGCACAGCCCTCTCCTCCGCAATCGAATCCACCGCGTCAATATTCTTCTTTGCGTTTCCACGGCGGTATGTCTCCTGCTCATTCAGGGCAAAATGCTTCGGGCATACGGTAAGCCGATTGTTTTCCATTGCCCCTTTTGCAACCGCAATGCCGCAAAGTCCTGTCCAAAGCGGGTCCTCGGAAAAATACTCAAAGACGCGTCCGCCCAGCGGGTTACGCATAATATTTATGCCCGGCGCCAGCCAGGCGTCCACCTTTAGGCACTCCGCCTCATAGCCGCAGGCCGCGCCGAATTCATACAATAACTCCCGGTTAAAAGTACAGCCGAGCATCATTCCTGTCGGCCATGCCACCTTTCCCACGCCTGCCGGCCCATCCTTGTAATAAGTAGAGTAAATCCCGTATTTTTTTATGGCAGGATTCTCATAGCCCGGCGACGCCGTGGGATGCGAATTGTATCCGATCGGCAATTTATCCTCGTCCAATATTGTACTCGGACAGCTGCTCCCTATTCCGCCAAACGGCAGACCGGGACCGTATCCGTTACACAACACCGCAAGCTCTCTTACAGACATCTGGCCTACAAATTCCTCCATGGATACACGGCCCTCCAAAACATCACGCAGCACGGACGATTTGGCAGGCGTTTCAAAATCAAGGTTTTCACGCTCCCTCTCACGCAAAACCAAATCCTTCTCACACAGCGCAAGCCGAAACGCCTCCTCCGGCGCCGGCACTTGCGGATATGGCGTCTGTCTTGACAAAAACGACAGCTTCTCCTTATTAACCGGCGTAACTTTAAGCCTTGCCTGCAATGTACGCACCGTAATCTCATTGCCAACCGTCACTTCCGCCACGCACCTCGTATTTTGCGAGGAAGTTCCCAAAAGTATCTGATAACGCCCTGGCTCAATCACATAGATCCGACGCTCTTCATCGCAGGAAGCAAACTCCTGTATCGGAATCGCAAGACACAACTCCTGTGTCTCCTGCGGCGCAAGCAGCTTCGTCTTGCCCACCGCCTTTAGCTCCTGATACGGCTTTTCTATGCGAATCTCCGGCGCGTGGAGATATGCCTGGAGCACTTCCTTTCCTGCATATTTTCGGGAATCATTCGTCACCGCTACGCTTAGTAAAAGCTTACCGTCCTCCAGTGCAGCCTTTTTGCATTTCCATGAAAAATCCGCATACGATACGCCATAGCCGAAAGGATAAAGCACCGGCCTTTGAAAGCTGTCAAAATACCGGTATCCCACATAAATCCCTTCTTTGTAGAGTGTAACCGGACTGAGAGCAAAGCCTGCGCTCCCGTTCTCTTTTGGCGAGAGACCGTAGTCCTCGTATGTGCGTATACCCGCCTCCTCTTCCTTGTTATAGCTCATATACTCTGCCGTCGGATAATCCTCATAACGACAGGCAAAGGTCTGAGCGAGCTTTCCTGACGGCGTGACGTCTCCCACCAAAATATCAGCCAGCGCTCCCGCTCCCTGCTCTCCCAGGCTTCCCATAAACAGCGCCGCCTGAATCTGCGGATAATCCGCCATCCACGCCATATCCATTGGCCCGTTCACATTAAACACCACAATCATTCTTTTGAAATAAGACGCGGCAAGCTTCACCATCTGTCTCTCGGACCCGGTCAGAGTATAGTCGCCCTCTATCCGCCTGTCACATTCCTCTCCGCCCGTCATCCGCCCGATAACGAAAACAGCCGTATCTACTTGCTTTGCCGCCTGCATAATGAGAGCGTCCGGCGGCAGCGGTTCCGGTTTGGCTCCATTATAACGGCCGAATATTTCATAAATCAGTCCGCTGTTTACCAGACCCGCAATATCTGTCTTTTGCAAAGAGTCTTCCTGTTCTTTCTCATTCTCCCTTACTCTCTGGTAAAACTCCTTCAATCCCGGTTCTACCGCAAGCCCTGCCCTCTCAAGCTCCTGCGTAATCTGAAGCGCATGTTTACTGTAAGAGGCGCCGGAACCGGCGCCTCCAATCACAGTATTTATCTGGGTCCTTCCGAGCACTGCCACCGCTTTCCCCTTTGGCAGCGGCAGACACTCCTTCTCGTTTTTTAACAGAACAACGGCTTCCTCTGCAATCTGCCTTGCCAGTAAAAGACGGCTGCTCCCGCTTTCATATTTGTGCATTCCAAATACCCCCGTTTTATCGCTTAAAGCGCCTTAATTCTCTCCAGCGCCGCTACCGTATTCTCATAGCTTCCGAATGCGGTCAGTCTGAAATATCCCTCACCGCTCGGTCCGAATCCCGAACCCGGCGTTCCCACTACATTGGCGTTCTCAAGCAGATAATCAAAGAAATCCCAGGAAGACATATTTTCCGGTGTCTTTAACCAGATATAAGGAGCGTTTACGCCGCCGTATACCTCATATCCGGCATCCTTTAATCCCTTCTTGATCGTCGCCGCGTTCTTCATATAATAGGCCACCTGCTCTTTTAGCTGTGCCTTTCCTTCGGCCGAATATACCGCTTCACCGGCTCTCTGGATGATATACGGCGCACCGTTAAACTTCGTCCCATGACGTCTCGCCCACATATCATGCAGAGAAATATCCCCGCACTTTAACTCCTTAGGCACTACGGCATAGCCAAGACGCACACCCGTAAAGCCCGCATTTTTGGAAAAGCTCTTTAATTCAATGGCACACGTCTTCGCACCGCTGCACTCATAAATCGAATGCGCCACATCCTCCTCCGAAATATAGGCCTCATAAGCGCCGTCATAAATAATAAGCGCGCCGTTCTTATTCGCGTAATCTACCCACTCCTGAAGCGCGGTTTTGGTGATCGTCGTCCCTGTCGGATTGTTCGGCAGACACAGATAAATAATATCCGGCGTCTCCTTCGGAAATTCCGGTACAAAATTGTTTTCCCTTGTACACGGCATGTAAATCACATTGCTCCACATTTCCGTCGCAGGATTATATGTACCTGTCCTTCCCGCCATTACGTTAGAATCCACATATACAGGATAAACCGGATCGCACACGGCAATCTTGTTATCTACGGAAAACAGCTCCTGTATATTGGCGGAATCGCTCTTCGCACCGTCCGAAACGAAAATTTCATCCGCTGCAATCCCGCACCCCCTTGCCGCATAATCGCTCTCTGCAATTGCGTTCCTTAAAAATTCATAGCCAAGATCCGGAGCATATCCATGGAATGTCTCGGCATTTGCCATTTCATCCACCGCCTTATGCAGCGCATCTATAATCGCCGGGGCCAAAGGCTGCGTTACATCACCGATTCCAAGACGGATAATATTCTTGTCCGGATTAGCCGCCGTAAACGCATTCACTTTTTTGGCGATATTGCTGAAAAGATAACTTCCTGGTAACTTTTGATAATTGTCATTTACTTGATACATAGTTTCTCCTCTTTCCTTTTCTCTCTTGCTTATAAGTATAGCATTTTCTGTTTCTCTTGCAAGCAGCTTTTCACTCCGGGACACGACTACTGATTCAAAAGCCCCATCACCATCTGTGCCGTCTCCACAAGCCCCGTTCCGTTGTCCATGCTGCGCTTTTGAATATACCTGTGCGCCTCCTCTTCCGTCATATGATTGCGGACCATCAACAACCTTTTAGCCTGGTTCAAAAGCTTCTGATCCGCCTCACTGCGCGCCTTAGGATGCTCCCTGCTCTTTTTCCTCTGCCGTATAATAGAATGTGACATCATTTCCAGCGTATGCACCAGCTCATGCACCTTAAGCGGCATCGCAAGACACATCAGGTCATTGATTTCCCGCTCATTGCAGATGTTTTGAGATGCGACAAGAAGCATCTGAAAATTCTTCGGAAGATATCCGTACAGCTCCGTATACATCATATCTACAAAACGATAGTTACAGATCACAATCCCCCCGTCTAAGGAATTTGCAAACTGCAATGCCTTAGAACCCGTGGTTGCGACGGCATCTACCGAAAATCCGCTTCTTGATAAGATTTTTTTTATACTTTCTGCATTTTCCTTTTTCGGAAACGCAACAATTATATTAATCAAAGCTTCTCTCCTACCAATGTCATTTGTAATCACACCTATCAGATTTTGTACAAATACTTGTCAAGTTCCCATTGGGTTACCTGGGTACGGTAATCCTTCCACTCCTCTTTTTTCGCCTCCGTATACTTTTCGGAAATATGTCCTCCCAATACGCCCCTGATATATTCATCCTCCTCAAGCGCTTTTACCGCCGCGTTTAAATCAGCCGGAAGAGATTCGATTCCCAGCTTCGTCTTCTTAGACAGCCGCATCTCAAATACGTTTTCCTTAACCTCCGCCGGCGGCAGAATCTGATTTTCAATACCGTCAAGCCCTGCTGCAAGGCATACCGCAAGTGTGAGATATGGATTAGAAGCCGCATCGGGGGAACGCAGTTCTACTCTGGTGCCCTCGCCTCTCGTCGCCGGGATGCGGATTAACGGGCTTCGGTTTGTGGCTGACCATGCAATATAAATCGGCGCTTCATATCCAGGCACAAGACGTTTATAGGAATTGATAAGCGGGTTTGTAATCGCCGTCATACCTTTGACATGCTTTAGTATGCCCCCTATAAAATAGTATGCCTCACTGCTTAAGCCTAATTCCCCGTCAGGCTCGTCAAAGATATTTTTGCCATCCTTTGACAGGGACATATTGACATGCATACCCGATCCGTTCATTCCGTATTTCGGCTTAGGCATAAAGCTGGCAAAAAGCCCGTGACGTTTCGCGATCGTCTTAACTGTAAGCTTAAATGTCATAATATTATCTGCGGTTGCCAGCGCCTCATCATACCTAAAATCTATCTCGTGCTGCGCCGGGGCCACCTCATGATGGGAGGCCTCCACCTCAAATCCCATATCCTCCAACGTCAGCACCATGTCACGTCTTGCATTCTCGCCCAGATCAATCGGTCCAAGATCAAAGTACCCGGCCTTCTCATGAGACAGCGTCGTCGGCTGTCCGTCATCATCCGTATGAAACAGAAAAAATTCACATTCCGGTCCTACATGAAAGGTAAATCCCATCTCCTTTGCACGCGCAATCTCCTTTTTTAAAATATATCTCGGATCTCCCTCAAACGGCGTGCCGTCGGCACAGTAGATATCGCAGATAATCCGGGCTACCTTTCCCTGCTGCGGTCTCCACGGAAAAATGCAAAAGGTGTCCAGATCCGGATGCAGATACATGTCAGACTCCTCGATACGCACAAAACCTTCAATAGAAGATCCGTCGAACATACACTGGTTATTCAGCGCCCTTCCAAGCTGACTCTTTGTGATAGCAACATTTTTCAGCGTCCCAAACATATCCGTAAACTGGAGACGGATAAATTCCACGTCCTCATCTTCTACAATCCGCATAATATCCTGCTTTGTGTATTTGCTCATCTTTTTTCTCCTCTTCCTTATTTATTGCTGCGCTCAAAAAAAACTGCCTTTCCTATGATATAAGAAACTCAAGCACTTTATGATATGGCATATTCCCCCCGAACAAATCCAGCGCGCTCCCGATTGTCACATTCACTTTTCCCCTGCCATACTCCTTTAGCTTCTGCAGATCAGCAAAGCTTCCTACGCCGCCCGCATACGTTACAGGCAATCCTTCCCAGCTTCCAAGCAGCTTTACAAGCTCCTCCTCAATGCCTGATGCCTTTCCCTCCACGTCGACCGCATGAACCAAAAACTCGTCCGCATATGCGCCAAGACGATCAAGAAGCCCTTCCGTCACCGCCTCACTCGTAAATTTCTGCCAGCGGTCCGTCACAACATAATACTTCCCGTCACGCTTCCTGCAGCTTAAATCAAGCACGAGACGCTCTTTTCCGACCGCCTCCACAAGCTTTTCAAGCTTTGCATAATCAATCCTTCCCTCCGAAAATACATAGGAGGTCACAATCACATGGCTGGCTCCCTGCTCCAGAAAATATGCGGCATTTTTATCATTGATTCCGCCTCCGACCTGAAGCGCCCCCGGATAGGCCCGCAGCGCTTTGACGGCCTGCTCCTTTGTTATCTGATAAAATTCGCTGTCCAGAGGATTCAACAAAATAATATGCCCGCCGCGTATCCCGTCTTTCTTATAATATTCTGCAAAAAAAGCCGCATCCATTTCGGATACAAAATTCTCCTTCGCCTTATTGCCCTCATCCCTAAGGCTGCCTCCCACAATCTGCTTTACCTTTCCGTTGTGAATATCTATACACGGACGAAATTCCATAGTCCAAAGCCTCCCTCCACCCAATCGTAATTATCTTAGAACAAGATACCATAATTTACATTGACATGCCATATTTTTTTTGCTAAAATTGTGAAATTAAAACCTAACCCGTTACTGTTCACTATGTACCAGTAACCCAATCCACCAGAACAGAAAATTAGCACAAATAAGAGAAAGTGAGGATTAAAAAATGGGCAAAATTATCGGCGAAGGAATTACTTTTGACGACGTATTATTAGTTCCGGCTTATTCCGAAGTAACACCAAATATGATTGATCTGACGACAAATTTAACGAAAACAATCCAACTAAACATTCCGATGATGAGCGCGGGTATGGACACCGTTACGGAACACCGCATGGCAATCGCAATGGCAAGACAGGGCGGCATTGGAATAATTCATAAAAATATGTCCATTGAGGCTCAGGCCGAAGAGGTCGACAAAGTAAAACGTTCGGAAAACGGTGTCATTACCGATCCTTTTTTCCTTTCTCCTGAACATACCTTACAGGATGCCGAAGATCTGATGCGCAAATTCCGCATCTCCGGCGTACCAATCACAGAGGGCGGCAAATTAGTGGGAATCATTACTAACCGCGACCTTAAGTTCGAAACAGATTTCACAAAAAAAATCAAATCATCCATGACCTCCGAAGGGCTTATCACCGCACCGGAAGGCATCACACTGGATGAAGCCAAAGCAATTCTGGCCAAAGCAAGAAAAGAAAAACTCCCGATCGTCGATAAAGATTTTAACCTCAAGGGACTTATCACTATCAAAGATATTGAAAAACAAATTAAATACCCTCTTTCCGCTAAAGATTCTCTCGGACGGCTTCTCTGCGGCGCCGCAGTCGGCATAACGGCGAATGTGATGGATCGTATTGACGCGCTGGTTAAGGCTCATGTAGATGTTGTCGTAGTGGATTCTGCCCATGGACATTCTTTAAACATTCTAAACGCAGTCAAAAAAATCAAAGCGGCATATCCCACCCTCCAGGTCATTGCAGGCAACGTAGCTACGGGAGCCGCCACAAAGGCTTTGATTGAAGCCGGTGTGGATGCCGTCAAGGTTGGAATCGGCCCCGGCTCTATCTGTACGACACGTGTCGTTGCAGGTATCGGCGTACCTCAGATTACTGCAATTATGGACTGCTACGAGGCTGCTAAGGAATCTGGCATTCCGATTATCGCGGACGGCGGCATCAAATACTCCGGTGATATGACAAAAGCAATTGCAGCCGGAGCCAATGTGTGTATGATGGGAAGCATGTTCGCAGGATGCGACGAAGCGCCCGGCACCTTTGAACTGTATCAGGGACGCAAATACAAGGTATACCGCGGCATGGGTTCGCTTGCCGCTATGGAAAACGGAAGCAAAGACCGTTATTTCCAGGAAAATGCCAAAAAGCTTGTTCCGGAAGGCGTGGAAGGACGTGTCGCCTACAAAGGGAATGTAGAAGATACGGTATTCCAGCTGGTCGGCGGTATCCGTTCCGGTATGGGCTACTGCGGATGTCCGACTATCGAGGAGTTAAAGCAAAACGGGCAGTTCGTTAAGATTTCTGCAGCCTCCCTGAAAGAAAGTCACCCTCATGATATTCACATCACAAAAGAGGCTCCAAATTACAGTATTGACGACGATAAATAAATTTGTAAAAGAGGCGGAAGGTACAGACCTTTCGCCTCTTTATATATATCGCCTACTTATTATTATTTGTGCTATTGCCTGTTGACGTATTGTTTTCCGTATTATTGGTATTATTATTACCGTTTACCGCATCGTCAACCGCATCTGCCGCGTCATTACCGATATCCTCTATGCCGTCAACCGCATCCTTACCCATATCCTCGATATCGTCCGTCACGCTTCCATTCCCGTTCGTGGTACCATTCGTATTCCCGTTCGTATTGCCGTTACTGTTCGTATTTCCGTCATTGGCGTTGTTATCATTGGCATTGTTGTCATTCGCATTGCTGCCGTTCGTATTGCTTCCATTCGAATTGCCGCCTGTCGTGTTTCCATCTGTTGCGGAATTATTGTTATTATTATCTTTTCCGTTGTTGTTTCCACAGGCTGTCACAAACGCGCCGAGTGTCAGAACAAGCACTGCCATAACCAGTAATGTTTTAAACTTTTTCATGATACTTCTCCTTTTCATTGTTTTTCACAATATAGTGTAAACGTATTTACTTTTTTTATACAATCTATTTCCGCATCTTTGGCTCGAAAATCAGTGATGCCAGATAACCGAAAATCAATGCCGCACTGATTCCCACCGCGCTCGCTGTAAATCCGCCCATAAAAATACCTAAAAAGCCGTCGGTATTAATTGCCTCCTTCACGCCTTTAAACAGCGTATTTCCGAAACCAAGCAGCGGAACACTCGCTCCTGCACCCGCAAATTCTACAAATTTCGGATAAAGTCCAACCGCCCCCAAAACGGCTCCGGTACAGACAAGAAGCACCATGATTCGTCCCGGCATCATTTTCGTCTTTTCCATCAGAATCTGGACGAGCGCGCATATAAGGCCGCCCACCCAGAATGCGTTAAAATAATCCATTTTTTCATCCCTTTCCTCTGATTATTCTTCGTATTCTATCACCACACCGTGAGCAATACCCGGTACATTCTGCCCCTCATTGAAGCTGACCGTTGACAAAAGCGCTCCCGTCGGCACAAACAGAACCCGCTTTAACACGCCCTTTTCAATATGAGGAAGAAAATGTGCGCTAAGCGTCACCGCACTGCAGCCGCAGCCAGAACCGCCGGAATCCGTCCCCTGAGAGTCTTTATCAAAAATTTCAATTCCGCAGTCCGTATGCATCTCGCTGATATCAAACCCTTTTTCTTTTAACAGATCCAGCAAAATCTTCTTTCCCACATACCCCAAATCTCCGGTGACAATCTTATCATAGTCTTTCGGCTTCGTTTGAAAATCCTCAAAATGCGCCGCAATCAGATCACAGGCCGCAGGAGCCATGGCCGCTCCCATATTCATAGAATCCCGTATTCCGTAATCTACAATTTTTCCGGTTGTAATTCCGGTTATCTTCGTATGCGTTTTCTTTGTCCCGATCACAAAGGCCCCGCTTCCCGTAACCGTCCATGTGGCAGACGCAGGTCTTTGATTTCCATACTCCAGCGGAAAACGAAACTGTTTTTCTGCACTCGCAAAATGGCTCGAGGTCACTGCCATAACCGTATCGGCAAATCCCCCGGCAACAGACATTGCGGCAAGAGATATGGATTCTCCGGCTGTTGAACAGGCGCCGTAGACACCAAACAGCGGTATTTTATAGTTCATAATCCCAAAGGAGGTCGCAATCGTCTGTCCCAGCAGATCCCCCGCAAAAATATAGCGGATCTCTTCCTGCTTCAAACCCGCCTTGCCCATCGCAAGCGCCACGGCCTCCTTCTGAAGCGTACTCTCCGCATCCTCCCACGACTCGGAGCCGAATTTATCGTCGTCACACACCATATCAAAGCATTTTCCGAGCGGCCCCTCGCCTTCCTTCTTTCCAACGACACTTCCGGAAGCTAAAATATAAGGCGGCTCGGTAAATGATATGCTTTGTTTCCCTATCATCTGAGACATCCTACATCCTCTCTTTTCCTTTTTCATTTATTGTGTCGTTTTTTTTTCATTCTATACATATTATTTTGCCGTCCTACCACAAACGCGTCGTCCACTTCGTACAATCCCACACGTCTGTCGCAAGTCCTTCATAAAAATCCGGCTCATGGCAAACCATAAGAATACTGCCCTTATAGGCTTTCAAGGCTCTTTTCAGTTCCTCCTTCGCATCCACATCCAAATGGTTCGTCGGCTCATCCAAAAGCAGGACATTTGTCTCTCTGTTGATTAGCTTGCACAGCCGCACCTTCGCCTGCTCGCCGCCGCTTAACACACGGACAAGGCTCTCTATATGCTTCGTCGTAAGTCCGCATTTTGCAAGTGCGCTCCGCACCTCATACTGAGAATACGCCGGAAACTCCTGCCAGATTTCCTCAATGCAGGTGTTCTGCACAGATTGGTCCATTTCCTGTTCAAAATACCCGACGCTCAAATAATCCCCAAGCTCTACCTCCCCTTCAAGCGGCTCAAGCAGTCCAAGAATGCTTTTTAACAACGTCGTTTTGCCAATCCCGTTTGCACCGGTTAAAACAATTTTCTGTCCCCGCTCCATCTCTAAATTTAACGGCGAAGAAAGCGGCTCGTCATACCCAATCACAAGCTCTTTTGTCTGGAATATGTATCTCCCCGGCGTCCTCGCTTCCCGAAACACAAATTCCGGCTTCGGCTTCTCTCCCGCAAGCTCTATCACTTCCATCTTGTCCAGCTTCTTCTGCCGCGACATCGCCATATTTCTTGTCGCAACCCTCGCTTTGTTGCGCGCGACAAAATCCTTCAAATCGGCAATCTCCTTCTGCTGCCTGTTATATGCCGCCTCAAGCTGAGACTTTTTCATCTCATAGACTTCCAAAAACTTATCGTAATCCCCCACATAGCGGTTTAACTGACGATTATCCATATGATATATCAAATTTACCACACTGTTTAAAAACGGAATATCATGGGATATCAGGATAAATGCGTTCTCGTAGTCATTTAGATAACGCTTCAGCCACTCGATATGCTCCGCATCCAGATAATTCGTCGGCTCGTCCAAAAGCAGAATATCCGGCTTCTCAAGCAGCAGCTTTCCCATCAGGACCTTTGTCCTCTGTCCGCCGCTCAAATCCGTCACATCCTTTTCCAATCCTATTTCAAGAAGGCCGAGCGCCCTGGCAACCTCTTCTACCTTTGCGTCAATCATATAAAAATCATGCACTGTCAGCATATCCTGAATCGTTCCAAGCTCTTCCATATAACTCTCCATCTGCGCCTCCGCTGCATCCGCAAGCTTATCGCAGATTTCATTCATACGTCTTTCCATTTCAAACAAAAAGTCAAATGCCGAGGCAAGTACGCTTTTTATGGTCATTCCCTTTTCGAGCGCCGTATGCTGATCCAGATAACCGACGCGGACATTTTTCGCCCACTCGACTTTTCCCTCATCCGGCTGCAGCTTTCCTGTAATTATATTCATAAAAGTGGATTTTCCCTCCCCGTTTGCGCCGATTAATCCGATATGCTCTCCTTTCAGAAGCCGAAACGATACATCCTCGAAAATCGCCCGGTCTCCAAACCCATGCGTCAAATTTTCCACATTCAAAATACTCATCTGTCTATTCCTTTCCCATTTGTATACAAATATTATCTATACTTATGTTTCCCGTTTTCCTATCAGAAAACAAAATTTCGATTTTATCAATTTTATCCAAATCCAGCGCCCCGCCTAAATCGTCAAAAGACACCGCCGGAATGCTTACGGTTTGGTATTGGTGCTTATATTCACTCTCGTCGGCAAGATACTGCATCTTTCCCAGTCTCACCGGAAGCGCCGGATAAACCGTCGCATAATCCGAAACAGATACCTGTGCCTGATTGCCCCCGGTATCCCGGATACACAAGATTGGCTCTAACGCTTTATATTCTTTTTTCTCTACCGCTGCCTCATCCATATCACAGATATCAAATGCTATACTGCTATTTTTGATTGATACCGGACTTTGAAATTCAATATCATAAGATGCCTTGTCTGTGCCTCCCCAGACGAGCCGGAGCGTATAATTCTTCCTCTCGCCTTCATCAGACTCGTTTGAAAAGCACATCATCTCTTCCGTCCAACACCGCATATTCCATGCCATAAGACGAACATCCTGATCTGTTCCCGTCAGCAAATCGGAATCTTCCTCGTAATTGCACAGCATTCGCGAACCCGACTTCTCATACTGCTGTATATAAAGAGTCTTTGGCAGATAACTATTGTACCTCCTGTAATCCGTCAGGAGTGTTTCGTATTGATTCATCCCCTTTAATGTTTTATCCAGAAATGTCTTTGTAAATACTTTTAAAATCGTCTGCTGCTCCTCCATTGCAATAAAATTCTTTGTATTTAAAAGCTGTGCAATCGGAGACGGCACGTCATATTTGCCCCAAAGACTGTTAAACTGCCCATGATTCGCATTCGAAATATATAAAGACGTCTTAATATATTCTTCCTTTCCGCTAAATTCAACATTCTCATACTGTATATTCCCCATAAACACATTGACGTCCTGATCATTCGCCCCATGCAGCAGCAGATAATTTACATCTCTAAGCTCCACCTGGTGATCCATTGGCATATACTGGTCGACAGTCGGTGCAACAGCTATCACGGAACGTATAGTAAAATGATAATTAAATTTATACTTTCCATTTTCAGGATAACGCTTATAATCATTAAACAGACAAGCGGTTGCCGCTGCTTCTCCCCCTCTGGAATGCCCTGCAACCGCAATCTCGTCTTCGTCTATCTTTCCGGCGAGCACACAACCCTTATCCCCGTTATACGCAAGCACATTTTTGATGTTTTCCAAAAGCAGAATCGCCCTGGCATCATTTTCCCCGGAAAGCCCGTTCAGCACATTTTCGTCTACCGACACAAACACATACCCATGCGTCGCCAGATACTCTCCCAAATAATCATACCCCAGATAAGAAGCCGTCAGAATATTATGATTTCCGTGGACAAAAAACAAAACGGGACACTCTGTAAGCTCCTTGGGATACCAAATTTTGCCCGCCACAGGCGCCTTCGATACATCATAATCCGATACCAGCCCTCTCCAAATCCCCTCTATGCCGTCTGCATTTGATACGGCGTAGGATAAATCAACGGTCTTTGACTTAAGCCCTTCCTTCGAACCATATTCCACGCATTGCGCCGTATAGCGTCCATGCTTTAACTCCGACTCAAAACCAACGGCCTGCTCCGCCTCTCTTGCAAGCGAAAGATACTCCGGCGTATAATCGTCCTTAAACCCGTCGCCCCCCAAAATGATGCAGCCCGACAGACAGCAAAGCCCGCTGATAAATCCTGTAATTACAACGGCCCACGTATGTGCCTTGTTGTGAAAAAATGCCCACAGTGATTTTCCAAAAATAATAAGCGCTATTCCGAAAATCAGCCCAAACACCGCACTCCATACGGCAGAATTTCCGAGCGTTCCCCCTACGCACAGCAGGACTGCAACACTCAAAATCAAAAAACAGCAGATAAAATTTTTAACTCCGTATTTCATACATACAGATATAATAGCGTTAAAAATCAATAGGAGCAGATTTGCCGCCAAAAATCCGGTAACTGCCCCCAACAGAAACGCTAAAATCCGGTAATGAAAAAGCTGTGCACCGCCTACGCCAAACAACAGTGCAAACAAAAAAACCGCAGTCAGATAAACCGGCTGATATGTATCCTTCCAATTCCTCTCATGATAGGCTATCCTCCTTCTGCGAAGCTCCCTTCCCCATCTTTTTATTTTTCCCTTTCGCTTTTGTAGCATATTCTCTCCTCTTTCTTCGCAAATTGAAAATCACGTATCTGAGAATAATCGCTTCATTCTCCAAATATATCAATATTATAATCGAAAGAACTCAAAAGCGCAATATCGGGCAGGAGACCCGACATGCAAAAGCAGGATGACAAACCTCCTCGACCTGTTATCCTGCTCTCGACGCTCTCTGATACCGCTTTTTTATTCTTTTTAAAAAAATCCTATCATTTTCCCAATCCAGTAAATCACCCCCAGCGCCCAGCTGGTAAAGATCCCATACAAAATTACCGGACCCGCAATTGTAAAGATTTTACAACCGATTCCAAATACCTGTCCCTCTTTCTGAAATTCAATTGCCGGAGCCGCCACGGAATTAGCAAAGCCTGTAATCGGTACAAGCGCCCCCGCACCGCCCCACTTAGCAATTGAAGGGTATATATTTAAACCGGTCAAAACAATACTGAGCAAGATCAGTATCATACTGCACCAACCGCCCGAAGTGTCTTTATCCAGCCCGTTCCCTTCACATATATTTAATATAAACTGCCCAAGCGTACAAATAAGACCACCGGTTATAAATGCCTTCAGCATCTGAAGCGGCAAACTCCTTGTCGGTGTAATCTGCTTCACGTACTCATTATATTGCTGCTGCTTTGCCTGCTTCTCTTCACTTACCTGCTCTTTCTTAGCCATAATAAAATCTCCTTTTCATCATGTAAAACGACGGTTTTCTTTTCATTTATTATGTCCGCTCCACTCTTATTTATACTTTAACTTTCCGATTTGGCTTACAGCTCATGCCACATATTTTGTTCTGTCATGCCCATAGTGAACAGCTCCTGCATCTGCCCGTCAAACTGATCTGTCGGCTTATAAAAACGCAACATATGGACCAGATGCTTTTCCCTCTCATCTTCCGGCTCAAATCCTTCCAGCAACTCCTCCACCTGTTCAAAAAGCTTCTCAGGTCCCGGTATCTCCTCCGCTGCAATTCCTTTCAATCTATATAAAAGTCCCGAAGCATAATAAAATTCGTAATTCCCGGTCATAATCGACGCCCTCAAATTACACTTTATGACCACACTCTGCCTCGCAATCTGCAATACCATAATTCACACTTCTTTCTTTCATCATATGACCATTTTATATGAACTCAAGAAAGTAGTCAATCTGTTACTGTTCAATCCGTGCCCGGCAACTCAACCGTCAGCCCCCATCGCTCATCTGTCTGAAAAAATAAAAAAGCGAACCGCACGTCTTTCCGACTGCCATTACAGTCACAATGAGACTTAATCCAATTTTCAGCTTTGCCCTTCTGAAAAGAATCGGGAACGTCTTTAGAACCTCTGCCAAAGCCATCGCATTACAACCCACAAAAATGCCGGCACAGATACCATAAATCCATAAAATCGGATGTCCCATAGGAATCCTTACCGTTAAAAATACCGAAACTATATTTCCCGATATTCCGCCCAGCACGATTGCGTTCTCATACCACATAACCTCCGCTGCAGTCCTGCTTTTTCCGATCATTCGCGGAACCACTCCCAGCATAATGATAAACGCAAAGGTTCCCGCCGCCACAGCGCTTCCGGAAGCGAAACCCGCAAGTCCCAACATCAGATGCTTAATCCACATCAATGCTTGTCCCCCCTCTTTCCGCAGTCTCGATAAATGTCTCGTCTATATCTTTCTCATACTTACGCATCTCCACCTGCACCGGCGTCGGATCATGTGTAATTTTCTTATTTCCAAAATGATTGAAAAACAACAATACTCCTACCGAAAGTCCGATGCTGTACCAGATCTCCAATTCTGTAAACCCGTTCGACTCCGTACCCATCACCTGATAATAAAACTTGGAAAACAGATCGTTCACCGCAACATCATTATTAAACGCCATAATCGTGAATGCCCCGCCAAAAAATGTGATAATGGACAATACAGCTGCCTTTAAGATTTGCGTCCATTTTGCGGGCTCCCCGTTTTTCTTATACTCTACGACAAAGTCCATCTCACCGATATTGTTCACCTCAACATTCGGGTATTCTTGTCCGATCATCTCAATCAGCTTCATCACAGAGAACACCTGCTCCTGGTCTTTTGGCGCATCCTTCGCATCGGAAAAGGAATAAATCTTCAGCTGCTTCAGCTGCCTTGTAATGCTCGCATCCGTACAGAGCAGCGTGGCCACGTCCGAAAGCTTTACATTTTTGTCCTTCGCCAGTGTATTTCTATCAACCTTCAGATACAAGGTTTCCTTATTAGCCCCCATAGCTCACCTGTGTCCCCACAACTTTAAATGCATTTCTTCCCCTGAAAAAGTCATCTAAATTGTCATTTTCAAACATACGTACAAATGTTCCGTCTACCGCCTGCGCCTTATTCCCCGCCAAATTTCTGTAATAAAATATGCCTCCCACCACAGCAATAATAAGCAGTGACAGGAGACATATACGATATTTTTTTTGATTCATACTATCCCTCCTTTTTATGGAATAGTATGTTTTCTTTTTTATTTTTTATTCATTTCTTCTTTTAATGCTTTCGTCAGAGCAGGAACAATTTTATTTAAATCTCCTACCAGACCATAATCAGCCACATCAAAGATCGGAGCATCCTCATCCTTATTGATTGCCACGATCAGATCGGAATCCTCCATACCCGCTACGTGCTGAATCGCTCCCGAAATACCGATTGCAAAGTAAATCTGCGGACGAACCGTTTTACCTGTCTGTCCTACCTGCAAATCTACCGGCTGCCAGCCGTTCTCTACGACTGCACGTGAACAACTGACTGTTCCGCCAAGAACCTCTGCCAGCTCATCCAGAAGCTTAAAGTTCTCTTTTGAGCCGACTCCACGACCACCGGATACCAATACTTTAGCATCCATGATATCTGCGGTATTTTTAACGGCTTTCACGATGTTTAAAATTTCAACATATCTGTTGTCCGGTGTAAATCCAGGATTGAACTCAACAATATTTGCCTTTGCGCCCTCAATCGGAGCAATCTTCTGCATAACACCCGGACGAACGGTTGCCATCTGCGGACGATTATCCGGGCAGGCAATTGTAGCGATGGTGTTACCGCCAAAGGCAGGACGTGTCATCAATAACTGATTGTGCTTCTGCTCCTGATTTGCTGTCGGATTAATTGGGAAATCACCAATCTCAAGAACGGTACAGTCAGCCGTAAGACCTGTCGCCACTCTCGCAGAAACGGTAGGACCAAGATCACGCCCGATTGCCGTCGCGCCAACCAGCATAATTTCCGGCTTGTACTCATTGATTACAGAAGCAAGCGCATGTGCATAAGGCTCTGTTCTGTACTCTTTTAATTCCGGATCATCTACAACAATAACTCTATCCGCACCGTACTCTGCCAACTGATCCGCAAGACCCTTAACGTCGGATCCTATCAGAACCGCGGTAACTTCTGTGCTTAAGTCCTTTGCCAAATCCTTTGCTTTTCCAAGCAGCTCAAATGCAACGCCGTCTAACACGTTGTCCACCTGCTGTGCAAAGACAAATACTCCCTTATATTCTTCTAAACCCATCTCTATTCACCACTTTTCCTTATTTTTATTAGATTACATGCTTCTCTTTAAATTTGCCCATCAGATATGCAACTGCTTCCTCCGCATCGAGAGTAACCTTCTCGCCGGCGCCCTTGCGCACCTTATCGGAAGCCTTTGCAATCTTGGTAGGAGATCCCTTAAGACCCAAATTTGAATCATCTACGTCCTTAAGATCCGCTCTTCCCCAAACAGTTACTTCTTTTTCATATGCGTCAAAGATTCCGCCCGGGGTCATATAACGCGGCTCATTTAACTCAGACAATGCTGTAATCAAACAAGGCATTTTCGCTTTCAATTCATGGTAACGGTCCTCATACTGACGCTGAACAATCACGGAATCACCATCTATCTTAATATCCTGCGCATAAGAGATTACCGGAAGTCCGAGATGCTCCGCAATCTGCGGTCCAACCTGTGCCGTATCGCCGTCAATAGCCTGACGTCCCGTGATAATCAAATCATATTCAAGATTTCTGATTGCCCCTGCAATTGTCGTCGAGGTTGCCCATGTATCAGCTCCGCCTAAAACACGGTCTGTCACGAGAATTCCATGATCAGCGCCCATCGCAATTGCCTCGCGAAGAACCTCATCTGCTTTCGGAAGTCCCATGGTAAGTACGGTAACTTCTGCGCCATACTCGTCTTTCAATCTGAGCGCTGCTTCAAGTCCCGCCTTGTCGTCAGGATTCATAATAGTAAGCATAGCAGCTCTATCCAACGTACCGTCTGGATTAAATTTAACTCCGCCCTTTGTATCAGGTACCTGTTTCACACATACAACTATTTTCACGGTAGTTCACTCCTTAATTTTTATTTTTAATCAATCACTTCAACAATGCGCCTGAGATTACCATACGCTGAACCTCTGATGTTCCCTCGTAAATCTCCGTAATCTTAGCGTCACGCATCATACGCTCTACATCGTACTCACGGATATAACCGTATCCGCCAAACAACTGAACAACCTCTGTCGTTACCGCCATAGCTGTCTCTGCCGCAAATAATTTTGCCTTTGCAGCCTCTACGGAATATACCTTCTGCGTAGCCTTCGCCATAGCAGCCTTATAAACGAGCATCTGCGCCGCCTCAACCCTGGTCGCCATATCCGCAAGCTTAAACTGCGTATTCTGCTGCTGCGCAATCGAACGTCCGAACTGCTTTCTTTCCTTTGTATACTCAACGGCACGCTCTAACGCTCCCTCTGCGATACCAAGGGCCTGCGCCGCGATACCGATACGTCCGCCGTCTAATGTATGCATTGCAATCGGGAAGCCTTTGCCTTCCGGCCCAAGTAAGTTATCCTTCGGAATTCTGCAGTCCTCGAAAATCAATTCGTATGTAGATGATCCGCGGATACCCATCTTCTTCTCCTTCGTTCCAAAGGAGAATCCCGGCGCGCCCTTATCTACGATAAATGCGGAGAAGTTCTTTTTCTTTCTTCCTCTCTTGTCTTCCGTTACGCTTGTAATAGCAATTACAATATAAACGTCTGCAACCTTACCGTTTGTGATAAAGCATTTGCTTCCGTTTAAGATCCACTCGTCTCCGTCTAACACTGCCTTTGTCTGAGCGCCCTGTGCGTCTGTTCCTGCGCCCGGCTCTGTCAAAGCGAATGCTCCAATCTTCTCACCTGATGCAAGCGGTTTAACATATTTCTGTTTCTGCTCTTCCGTTCCGTATGTCAAAATCGGATCAATGCAGAGAGAGGTATGTGCAGATACGACAACGCCTGTCGTAGCGCAGACCTTTGATAACTCTTCCACACACATTACATATGTCAATGGATCACAGCCCTGTCCGCCATACTCCTTCGGTACCGGAATTCCCATAAATCCGTATTTCTGCATTTTCTTTACGGTCTCCATCGGGAACTCCTCTGTCTCGTCAACTTCCTGTGCGAGAGGTTTTGCTTCATTCTCAGCGAATTCTCTGAAGAGAGAACGCGCCATTTCATGTTTTTTATCTAAAGAAAAATCCATGATTTACACTCCTTTTAAATTTAATTTATTTCTGCCGGTCTGCTTATTTTGAATAATCGTAGAATCCCTTGCCCGTCTTCATTCCTAACTTGCCTGCACGTACCATTTTCTTAAGAAGAACATGCGGACGATATTTCGGATCGCCTGTCTCATCATATAATACATTCATAATTGCAAGGCAGATATCAAGACCAACAAGATCGCCTAATGCCAAAGGTCCCATCGGATGATTTGCGCCTAATTTCATTGCCGTGTCAATTCCCTCTACGGAAGCAACGCCGTCAGCATAAATGCCGATTGCCTCATTAATCATCGGGATTAAAATTCTGTTTACAACAAATCCCGGAGCTTCCTTTACTTCAACAGGCTCCTTGCCGATTTCTTTCGAAATAGCAACAACCTTATCTCTCATCTCATCCGGTGTATTCTCTCCCTGAATAACCTCAATCAGTTTCATTACAGGAGCCGGATTGAAGAAATGCATTCCGATTACCGGTCTGTCAAGGCCTGCGCCGATCTCTGTAATGGAAAGCGAAGACGTATTCGTCGCAAACATACACTCTGCCGGTACGATGTCCTGAAGCTCCTTAAAGGTCTGTTTTTTGATGTCCATAACCTCAAGCGCTGCTTCTACAACCAGATCACAGTCTGTACAGATTGTCTTTACGCCCGTTGTGATTTTTGCCAGAATCTTATCGGCATCTTCCTGCGCCATTTTGCCCTTTGCAACTCTCTTCTCAAAGCCTTTTGCAATCTTGTTCTTACCATTTGCAGCAAACTCTTCGTTAATATCACATAAATATACTTCATATCCTTCTGTCTGTGCAAATGCCTGCGCAATACCGGAACCCATTGTTCCTGCTCCAATAATACCTACCTTCATGATAGTCCTCCTTAAATTAATATAATGTTTAACATAAGACCCGAGAAGCCCTCCTGGGACTTCCCGGGTATTGTATTCTAAAACGGATTAATACTTCTCAACGATTGTTGAGCAGCCCATTCCGCCGCCGATACAAAGCGTTGCAAGACCTCTGTTCGCGTCTCTCTTCTGCATCTCGTATAATAATGTTACAAGAATACGGCATCCCGACGCTCCAACCGGATGTCCGAGTGCAATCGCGCCGCCGTTTACATTTACTTTAGACATATCAAAGTTCAAATCTCTTGCAACTGCAATCGACTGAGCCGCAAACGCCTCGTTTGCCTCAATCAGATCTATGTCGTCAATTGTAAATCCTGTTCTCTCAAAAACCTTCTTTGTAGACGCAACCGGTCCGACACCCATGATCTCAGGCTCTACGCCGCCTAACGCTCCTGCAATCCATGTTGCCATCGGTTTTACGCCAAGCTCTTTTGCCTTTTCCTCACTCATCACAATGATCGCAGCGGCGCCGTCATTAATTCCTGAAGCGTTACCTGCAGTAACAAGTCCGCCTTCCTTGCCTGAACAGCACTTTAAGTTGCTCAAAGACTCTTTCGTTGTGCCTGCGCGAGGACCCTCGTCCTTTACAAAATCAACGATTTCCTTCTTAACCTTGACCGGTACCGGAACGATCTCGTCCGCAAACTTGCCCTCTGCAATTGCCTTCTCGCACTTCTGCTGGCTGTTTGCCGCAAACTCATCTAATTCTTCACGTGTAATTCCATATTTATCACATACATTCTCTGCCGTAATCATCATATGATAATGGTTGAATGCATCTGTCAGTGCGTCATTTACCATTGTATCAATGATTGTCGCATTGTTCATACGATATCCAAAACGAGCCTTTGTCATAGCATACGGAGCCATTGACATGTTCTCCATACCGCCGGCAACAACGATATCAGCCTGTCCAGCCATAATCATGTTTGCAGCTTCGTTCACACACTTCAATCCGGAACCGCACACAACGTTCAGCGTAACTGCCGGAACCTCAATCGGCAGTCCGGCCTTAATGGATGCCTGACGTGCAACATTCTGTCCCTGCGCCGCCTGAATAACACAGCCCATCAAAACTTCGTCAACCTGCTCAGGTTTTACGCCCGCTCTGTTTAATGCCTCTTTGATAACAATTGCGCCTAAATCAGCTGCTGGGGTATTGCTTAATGCTCCGCCCATTCTTCCGATTGCTGTACGGCATGCGCCAGCTAAAACTACTTTGTTTGCCATTTTCCCGTCTCCTTCTAATATAAATTTAGATGTTAAAATTTTAACAATCTTTTGTAAAAAAAATAAAAATGCCATGAAATGGCTGTTTTTCACTACATAGATGTTATCATATTTGTCCTTTTTTTGCAACAGAAATCTTGTGAATATATTCTAAAAAAATACCAAAATTTTCAAAAAAACGGCAAACTTGCACGATTGTTCCAAGTCTGCCATCCCTTTGTATCTAATAAAATACGTGATTTCCTATGACTGTTCCCTCAATAACTCCGGTATTACGACGAAAATACAGTGCATCTATGGTTCTTTTGCCCGCAAGCACCTCTTTCGCCGCCTGTACACAGGTGCTGCCTGCTCCCTTTCCAAGCACCGTTGCAAAACGTCCGCTGGCTACCGGTGAAAACTGGCCGGCCTGATAAATCACCCCCACCACCGTATTCGGAAATCTTGAACTTGCCACACGGTTCATGACGACACTTCCGACCGCAAGCATTCCCTCATAACTCTCTCCTCCCGCCTCGCATTCAATCAGAGCCGCAAGCAGCGCATCATCTCCCGCCGCCGGAATAACCTTTGCCGGCTTTGTCTTTTGGGCCTGCTTTTCCCTTTTTTCCTGTTCTGCCTGCTTTTTAATCTCGGCAAGCCTCGCAGCGTCCTCCGCCGCCTTCTTCTTTTCCAGCTCCTCCTCATAAGCGCGCTGCCGCTCCAACTCGTCCTCGTACTTATCTATTTCATTTTGAGCATTGGCAATCTGTTTATCTGCCTCTCCTATTTTGGTCTTTTTATCTGCAATCAGGGTATTTACCTCACCCTTCTTGGTCTCCATCTGCTCCTCTAAGGCCGCATATTCCCCCCGCTCCTGTTCGAGCGCCGCTTTCTCTTCCGCAATCTGCCCAAGCGTCTGTTCATAGGCCTTTAGCATCTTCCGATCATAAGTATTGATTGCGGACGCATACTCGGAGCGATTTAAAAAATCCATGAGAGATTTTGACTCAAAAAGAATTTCAAGCATTCCCATCTGTCCGTTCTCATAAGTATATTTAATTCGCTTTTTCATGCTTTCATACTGTTTTTCACACTTTACCTGAAGTTCACTCAATGTCTTTTCGCTATCCGCAATCTCTGTATCCTTCTGTGCTATTTTAAGCTCTAATTCATCCAGGGATGCGCTGATATCCGCAAGCTCATCATCCAGGTTTTTCAGTTCTCCGCTCAGATTACTCTTGTAATCGGCCAGATCTTGAATCTCATCCTCCTTTTGCTGCTTCTGCTGCTCCAACCCTTTTATTTCAGAGGATGTCTCATTTAGCTTGTCCGTAGTCGTATCCGCATAAGAAGTAAAACAAACGCCGAGCGTAAAACATGCCAAAAGGCATAACCGTATTCTTTTCCTAAGTATAAGGCCCTTCATTTGTATGAATCCCTCCTCACTTCGCATATATTATACACGATTGTATTTCGAGTTTCAATATGATATAATTATATAAAATAAACGAGATTTATCTGTAATACTATTAACTTTTTCTCTAATTCCGTCGAAATTATTTCTAGAATATTTCATATATGGAGGTGCCGGTATGCTATTCGTCAAAACATGTGACTTAAAACCGGGAATGAGACTTGCAAAACCAATTTACAACAAGATCGGTGTTTTGTTGTATGAGCGAGATACAAAGTTAAATGCACAGGGCATTGAAAGCATTAAAAAATTTAACCTGATTGGTATTTACATTTTGGAACCTGCAGAACCGGTTCCGCCGCTTTCCGAAGAAGATATCGCTTTTGAACAATTTCAAACAATTTCTATGTTTCAGCTGCGCGACTGCATGGAGCAAATCTGCAACGGCAACCAGCCCGGAGGACTAAAAGAGCTGGTACAAAAAATTATTCTCAATTACGGCTCTTTAGACCACAAGCTGAATTTCACTCAGAATTTGCGCAGCTCCAGCGACTTTATTTATAAGCACGCAATCAGCACCGCTATTTTAACAGCAATGATCTCTCACGCTCTTAGGACGCCGCCCGAAGTACAGACTTCCTGCGTGACAGCAGCTCTGCTTTATGATATCGGATATCTTTTTGTATCCCAGGATATTTTGGAGCGGGGCAAAAATACAAACTTATCCGACCAAAAAATTGTGGACGAATGCCGGAAAATCGGCTACGAGAAGCTCAAATCAAAAGTACATCCTTTTTTAAATGATGCAACTATGAAGCTTATTTCTCAGACTATTTATATTACCAGTTCAGCCGGTCAGGCTGATACCTCGGGTATTTCTCTCCTAAGCGGCTCAAAGATTCTAAAGGTTGCCGACTCCTTCGACAGAATGACCGCCATGAGCATTGATGAGGAGCCTCTCTCCGAAGTTGTGGCCATCCAGTACTTATTTGAACGCCCGCACAGATTTGATGCCAAAACGGTTCAGGCTCTCTCAAAGAGCATCAACATACTCCCTACCGGATGCTGTGTGGATTTGTCTACAAATGAGAAGGCGCTTGTTTTAGTCGAAAATACCGATAATTTTATGCAGCCTTTAATCTTAAAGTTTTCTGACAATCAAATCTACGATTTATGCGACCCCGAAGTATCAAAGGAATTTCAGGTGCAGGATATTATGAAAACGATGGATAACCGGATTGTTATTGACGAGGAGGCTCTAAAGCATTTTTATGCGGATGACGCCATCAAAAAGGTTGCGGATGCATTTCGAAGAAAGCGGGCTTATTTGATACAAAAAGGGCGTTATCGTGCGGAGTAATTACATAATGGTAAGTGTCGAAAAATATTTGACATAGTCAAACGGGAAGTAATTGCAGAAACAATTACTTCCCGTTTTATTAGTTAAATTTTATCGGAAATCTTTAAAAAGGTCTCTTTATAAAACAAACTATTGGTAATTATACAAATTCCCGCATTAAGCATTTGTACTGAACATGGAACTGTAATCATAGTATGAATACTTAGCTCCCTGCGTGTAAATGCTGCTCACAGACGCTGCACTCTTTGCGTAGGTATTCATCAACGCTGCCTGCGACGAAATCTTTGATCCATAAGAGTTATCTCCGCTGAAAAGTGATTTCACCGTCTCCATATCCGCACTCTTAAACTTATCCGCGTCAATGGAAAGCTGATTATTCGCACCGATTGTGATACCAACTGCACTGAGTGTCTCACGCTTTGCCTCGGTGTTATTCACCATCGTTTTGGCAGTACGGGTTACATTCGTGGAAGTGGATACTGAACCTGCGCTAATTGCAGAATTGTAATTACTTACAAAAGACTTTACGGCATCATAAATTGCATCCTTGTCATAATCGAATGATGTCTCGCCCTTGTCGTCCTCTTTGACTACTCTGTCAAAAATAGAACTAACGCTCGTCCCCATAAGCTTATCTGTGGAATTTTTCAATGAAACTGCTTTGTTCTGCACAGCGATAAGATCTTTCTTCTCCGTATTCTCCGGAGCCTTATACTCGCTTATTCCGTATCTGTCCGCTTCATTTTTAACCTCATACCTGCTGGAACTGGTCTTCGTCTTCGACGTGGATGACGAATCGAGTGATTTGTAATATGCACCCAGCAACTTACGATAACTTCCATTTTTTATTGCCGCATAATCGCCAAGATTGAATCCTGACGTTCCACCGCCAAGCAATGTACTGAAATTAAACGTTGTATTAAACATAATGTCTCCTCCTTCCTTCTAGTTTTCTACTTTTATTCTACTCTGCATATATGCGATTTTCAAGTACTTTTTACAACAATTTCCATGCCTCTTGTTACATTCGGATGCATAATGAAACCACTATTTTTTATACATTCTTCACCTTCGCAATATCCACAAGCGTCAATTCTTCATGCGCATGCTCCAAGCTCGTCGCAAGCGCGTTTGCCGTATCCATCGCAGTAATACAGTATACGCCTGTCTCAATCGCATTTCTTCGAATCAGGAATCCGTCTCTCGTCTTGTCGCCATTTCCCTGCGTCGGCGTATCAATCACAAGATCTATCTTATGTCCTAAAATTAAATCCATCACATTCGGAGATTCCTGCGTTATCTTGTTGACGCGAAGCGCGTTTACGCCACGCTGCTGCAGATATTTCGCGGTGCTTCTTGTCGCATAAATCTTATACCCCAGCTTCTCAAAACGCGCCGCCACCTCGGCCGCTTCCGGCTTATCCGCATCCTTCACCGTAATAATCATCTGCTTATGCTTCGGAAGCTCTATGCCTGCGCCTAAGAATGCCTTATAAAGCGCCTCGTTAAAGGTCTTGCCGATTCCCAGGCACTCACCGGTAGACTTCATTTCCGGCCCTAAGCTGATTTCCGCGCCGCGGAGCTTTTCAAACGAGAATACCGGCATCTTGATCGCCACATAATCGGCTTCCGGCGCAAGTCCCGGCGTATAGCCAAGCCCCTTAATTGTATTTCCGATAATTACCTTTGTCGCAAGATCTACAATCGGGATTCCCGTCACCTTGCTGATATACGGTACGGTTCTTGAGGAACGCGGATTCACCTCTATCACGTAAACCTCTTCATCCATTACGATGAACTGGATGTTAATCAGTCCCACAACATGAAGCGCTCTCGCCAGTCTCTTTGTGTATTCCGTCAGCGTTTCCTTTACCTTTTCACTGATAGTATTCGCCGGGTAAACAGAAATACTGTCTCCCGAATGGACGCCGGTACGTTCAATGTGCTCCATAATACCCGGAATCAAAATATCCGTTCCGTCGCACACCGCATCAACTTCAATCTCTTTTCCTTGAAGATACTTGTCAACAAGAATCGGATGATCCTGCGCAATACGGTTAATAATACCGATAAACTCCTCAATCTCCTCATCACTGAAGGCAATCTTCATGCCCTGGCCTCCAAGCACATAAGAAGGGCGCACTAAAACGGGATACCCAAGACGGTTTGCAACCTCCTTCGCCTCCTCCGCCGTAAAGACAGTGCCGCCCGCAGCTCTCGGAATCCCTGTCTCCTCCAGAATCTTGTCAAACAGCTCACGGTCCTCCGCCGCATCCACATCCTCGGCCTTTGTCCCAAGAATCGTCACGCCCATTTTCATAAGGCTTTCCGTCAGCTTGATTGCCGTCTGTCCGCCGAACTGTACAACCGCACCGTCCGGCTTTTCTAATCTTACAATATTCTCCACATCCTCCGGTGTTAACGGTTCAAAGTACAATTTGTCCGCAATATCAAAATCCGTAGAAACCGTCTCCGGATTATTGTTCACAATAATCGTCTCATAACCCTCTTTTGCAAACGCCCATGTGCTGTGCACACTGCAGTAGTCAAATTCAATACCCTGTCCGATACGGATCGGACCGGAGCCTAATACGAGAATTTTCTTTCTGTCCCCTGTCGCGTCCGCCTCATTTTCACTTCCGAAAACAGAATAATAGTACGGTGTGGACGCCTCAAACTCTGCCGCACATGTATCCACCATCTTAAATGCGGCTATAATGCCGTTGTCATAGCGCATCTTTTTGATTTCGGCTTCACTTTTGCCGGTAATCTGCGCGATCACATTATCGGGGAACTCCATCCGTTTGGCTTCCCTCAAAAGCTCCACTGTGAGCGTTTCCTCTTTTAATGATTTCTCCATCTCCACAAGGATCGCAAGCTTATCTATGAACCAGATATCAATTCCCGAAATCTCATGAATCATATCATAGCTCACACCGCGCCGCAATGCCTCCGCAATACAGAAAATCCTTCTGTCATCCACCACCTTCAGTGCATCTTTCAGCTCTTCATCCGAAAGCTTATCAAAATCGTACGCCATCAGACTGTCTACATGCTGCTCCAAAGAACGTATCGCCTTCATCAGGGCACCCTCAAAGTTATCGCAAATACTCATAACCTCTCCGGTCGCTTTCATCTGTGTCGTCAGTGTCCTTTTCGCCGTGATAAACTTATCAAACGGAAGTCTCGGAATTTTTACGACACAATAGTCAAGCATCGGCTCAAAGCTCGCATATGTCTTGCCGGTAATCGCATTTTTAATCTCATCCAGTGTGTAGCCAAGCGCAATTTTGGCTGCAACCTTTGCGATCGGGTATCCGGTCGCTTTAGATGCAAGCGCAGAAGAACGGCTCACACGCGGATTCACCTCTATGACACAATACTCAAATGTTTCAGGATGAAGCGCATACTGCACATTGCATCCGCCCGTAATATTCAGCTCGGAAATAATATTGAGCGCCGAGGTACGCAGCATCTGGTATTCTTTATCGCCTAATGTCTGGGACGGCGCAACCACGATGGAGTCGCCGGTATGTACTCCAACCGGATCAATATTCTCCATATTACAAACCGTAATACAGTTGCCGCGCGCATCCCGCATCACCTCATACTCGATTTCCTTCCAGCCTGCAATGCAGCGCTCTACCAACACCTCGCCGACACGGCTTAGGCGAAGCCCGTTTGAGAGGATATCAATCAACTCCGTCTCGTTGTGCGCAATTCCGCCGCCGCTTCCGCCCAGGGTATACGCCGGACGAAGCACAACCGGATAACCGATCATATTCGTAAATTTGATACCGTCCTCGACATTGTGCACGACAAGCGAAGCCGCGCACGGTTCGCCGATTTTTTCCATGGTATCCTTAAACGCCTGGCGGTCCTCCGCCTTATAAATGGTCTCCGCGGTAGTTCCAATCAGCTTTACGCCATGCTCTTTTAAAAATCCGGACTCCGCCAGCTCCATACCAAGGTTTAAGCCTGCCTGCCCTCCCAGCGTAGGAAGCACGCTGTCCGGCTTCTCCTTTAAGATAATCTGCTCCAATACCTTTACCGTCAACGGCTCGATATAAACTTCGTCGGCGATATCCTTATCCGTCATAATTGTTGCAGGATTCGAATTTACAAGGACAACCTCAATTCCTTCTTCTTTTAGAGACCGGCACGCCTGCGTTCCCGCATAATCAAACTCCGCTGCCTGTCCGATAACGATAGGACCGGAACCGATCACTAATACTTTTTTAATATCATGATTCTTTGGCATTATTTTGTTCCTCCCATCATTTCAATAAATCTGTCAAACAGATACGCGGAATCCTGCGGTCCCGGACACGCCTCCGGATGAAACTGCACGGTAAATATATTTTTGCCGATATACTCCAGTCCCTCGTTCGTCCCGTCATTTACATTGATAAACGCCGGTCTTGCAATGTTTTCATCTAAATTGTCCGTGTCTACCACATAGCCATGATTCTGCGAGGAAATATAGACACGGTTCGTTTTCAAATCCTTAACCGGATGATTTCCTCCGCGATGTCCGTACTTTAACTTATGCGTATCCGCTCCCGTTGCAAGCGCCATAAGCTGATGCCCCAGACAGATTGCAAAAATCGGAATATCCGAGTGATACAGCTTCCTGATCTCCTCTATAATCGCGCCGCACTCCTTCGGATCTCCCGGTCCGTTCGAAAGCATAATGCCGTCCGGATTTGTACCAAGAATCTCCTCCGCTGTTGTATGCGCCGGATAAACGGTGACCTCACAGCCTCTTTTATTCAGCGACTTGGCAATATTGTTTTTCGCGCCAAGATCTAAAAGCGCAACCTTTTTTCCTTTTCCCTTCAATACGGTCTTTTCTTTGCAGGTTACCTTATCCACCACGTTCCCCGTCCGATATTCTTTAAGACGCGGAAGAATTTCTTCTATATTATAATTCTCATCCGTGGTAATCATCCCGTTCATGGTACCCTTTTCACGGAGAATCTTCGTCAGAGCTCTCGTATCAATCCCGGCAACTCCCGGAATATCATATTTTGCAAGAAAATCCTGAATGGTTCCCTCACAGCGGAAATTACTCGGCAGTCTGGACAATTCTCTCACAATGTAACCGTCCACCCACGGCTTCTCCGACTCCATATCCGGCGTAATCCCGTAATTGCCGATCAGCGGATACGTCATCACCACAGCCTGTCCCGCATAGGACGGGTCCGTCATCACCTCCAAATATCCTGTCATCGAAGTGTTAAATACAATCTCGCTTATGACTTCCCGCGTGGAACCGATACTGGTCCCGGCAAATACTGTCCCATCCTCAAGTATAAGAAACGCTTTCATTCGTTCACCTGATCCCTTCTTTTATGTTATCCGCCACTCAATTTTTTCCAAAAAAAAAAAGTCTATTTTCTTTTTCTTCCTGCAAAATGGAACTACGATCAAACCGGTTCCATTTTCATAATTCAATTCGTCCTATCGGCAGACTTTTGCCCGCCAAATAGTGTATACCTAAATTGTAAAAAGTGTATCATATTGAAGAAATTTTTTCAACCTTTTTTGCGTATAAACTTCGTATTTTTAGCACCGGCGTTACTACTCACGGCCAGGCGGCCGCTCATAGCAACGACTCAGGGCGTTATGGAACGGCTTGCATATGTTCCGGAATCTTCAACAAAACTCTGGCATCAAACATACCTTCTTCTACGGAAAAATCTGCCTCTCCATGATAAAATGACACAACCTTCATGATACTTAAGACGCCTGTCCCGCCATCCGTATCCGATTCCGGCATACCATCCTTAAATTTTATATCCGGCACACACGTATTCTTACACTGGATGGCAAGTTTTTTCCCTTTCCGAATAACAGACAAATAAATCTCCGGCGCAGACGACCCTGATTCGATACAACCACGTATCGCATTCTCAAAAATATTGGCAATGACTGCTGCAAAATCAATCTCCCGAACAATCCCACCCTCTTCTACCTTCACATTCATTTTTACACAGATGTTTTTCTTTTCCGCCCATCCCGCATAGGCGCACAAGATGCTGTTAATTGTCTCATTTTCACAAATCCGCCCAGTCCCGACACTCTCCATATCCTCTCTGTACTGTTTCGTATCAGCCAGAAGTTCCACCTGACGCTGTACAAACTGCTCATTCATTTTAAGCAGTTCGTTCTCCGCCCGATAACGTTTTTCCTTTCCCCGGTGCAGATACAAATGGAACACCATATATTGAATCAACCCTGTCATAAACAAAAGAATTGCAGTCCGTCCGATATGCAGATAGGAAAACTCATGACTGCCCGGCCAGAATGCTACAAGCGCGGCAATCAGGACAGACAGCAGAAGGGTAATTGCGCTGAACCAATCCAACTCCTCCCGCAGATAATCCACTCCATCCAGAAAGCTTTTCCGAATCTTTGTAACTAACAGAAACACAATAACCGCTATTAACACAATTCGCACAATAATATCAGCCCATATACTTCCCCCAAACCACAGCCGCGATAAATCAACGCCGGCAAAAACAGTCACGGAAAGCAGGTAAAACCCCAACGTCAGCTTGTACAGTGACAGATACAACCTCTCCCTCCCCGTACCAAGACAAAAAAGACCCACCACCGGAATAGAAAGCATTCCCGCAAACCGGACAAAATTCACAGAATCCAACAGATACCAAATGCTGAAACCGCTTGTGGCAAGCAGCCAGAACGCAACACAATTCCTGATTGTCCTTTTCAAGGGTGCCCCGGGATGCTCAAGCAACATAAAAACCGCCATCATCAGCCCTGCTCCCAGTCCATTGCGCACAAACGAAATCCAAAACGAGCCTCCTAACATCTTCCCTGCACTCCTTATCCCATTACTTTACGTTTTCCGCTTCCCATAATCACCGAACAGGTAAAAATACCATCAACGGCAGTAAAGTCTGCATCACCCGAATATTTCGAGACAGACTGCAAAATACTTTCCACACCTACGCTGTCACGGTTTATATTCCTTGGTATGCCATTTTCAAAAATAATATCGGAAATACAGCTATTTTTACAGACAATCACAAGCTTATTCCCTTTTCGCCTGATCCAAAGCGAAATCCACTTCTTCTTCTCTGTCCTCATACAGCCGCTTATGGCATTTTCCAAAACGTTGGCAAGAACGGATACCAAATCATAATCAGAAATACCGGAAGTATCAGGAAGGCAAATATCTGTTTTTATCTCTATCCCCTTTTGCTCCGCTTTCACTACATAGAAAGACAAAACATTATCCACCGCATGATTTGCACAGAAAGTTTTTGTGTATTTCGCTGTTTCTTCTTCCTCGTATTTCTGCAAATAATCTAAAATCCCCTGATAATCCCTGTTCTTCGCAAATTCGGCTACCACAATGTTATGATGTCTGAAATCGTGTCTCGTCTGTCTTGCATTCTGTTCCATCTCCTCATAAGAATCAATCTGCGCAAGAAGAAATTTCTCATGAAACTGCATCTGCTTAAACCGCCATTCATGATTTAACCTCTCCATAAAACGAAACAGCACCACATACACAACCACCACAAAAATATAGACGGATATCAGTATATACAAAAAATACGCGTTATGCATATGCATTTTTTCGTTGCTAATCACCAACAGAGAAGCCATATAAAAAGTCAAAACAGACAATATGGTGATATTACTGTCGCCATGCCTGATATCATGGTACACAAGTAAAAAACGTTTCTTAAAAAAGAACCGGTATAGAAACAAGAAAAACAGGTTTAATCCAATGCGCAGCAGCCATATTACCTCATTTCCCGCTCCCGCAAAGGAATCTGTGGCATAGGAATTTACGTTGTATATAAAGGTCCAAAGACAATAATAAGCAGACATCAGAAAAATAGCTTTCGAGGGAGTTTTAGAAACGCCAAAAATATAGACGATCCCGTAGAAAATTGCGGCCAGAAAATAACTTACAATATAAAACATTTTGGCCAAAATAGTGATATAACTCATCACAATCATCAATATCAGAAAAAAAACACTTGTCACAGACAAAATAAGCACCGTCTTTTTCCGGCTGTATTTCGGCTCCAGGGTCATACAGGTAAACCATATCACATGGAAGACTCCGTTAATGATATTTGTAATCAATGTATTTATCGACATGTCCGTCATCCTTCTTCCTTCCCGCAATAATAGTCAAAATACTGTTCCCGCAAGATCCGATAAGCCCCTCTGGGCAGGTAAATCGTCTTTCCGTTATCCATCTGCGCTTCCCGCACATTCAGACTATCTATGTGTTCCAAATTGATGATATATGAAATTCCTACCTTCACAAATTCCCGGCAGACCGAGAGCATCTCATAAACCTTTGCCAGCGTCATGTTCTGATGCAGCTCGGTGCCGTCTGTCAAACAGATACACTGACTTTTTTTCTGCGCTTCACAATATACAATATCATGTAACTCCACTCTTTTCGTTCCACGGTCCCTCAGCAGAATATACTTTTTCTTTTTCCCCATGTCCTCGATAAACCGGTCAAGTACCGAAAACAGCGCCTGATCCGAAACCGGCTTTACCAGATATTGGACGGCGTCTACGCCAAACGCCTCCAGCGCATGCTCTTTCGATGATGTAATAAAAAGAATCTTGCATCTTTTACCGATTTTCCGAAGCTCCCTTGCCGCTTCCACCCCCTGCTTCCCTTTCATGTAAACATCCAAAAACAAAAGATCCGGCTCATATCCCTCTTCCGATATTCGGCGGAGCATTTCATCGGCATCCAGAAACCGTTCAACAGAAAAATCACATTCCGTATGCAGTCCGCGATAAGATGCAAGCATATATTCCCACTTGTCAAGTTCTGCCGATTCATCATCGCAAAGCGCAATCCGATACATAATTCTTCCCCCTTCCCAATGCAAATTATGCTTCAGACCTCATTCGCAATATCTCAAACCCATAATCCACGCATTATAATTCTCACTTTTCAGTATACGGACTGCAGATTTTTTCGCTCAGAGCAGCAGACAGACATCCCTGTGCCAGATAATAAAGAATCCAATTGACCGACTGAATCTCTTTTGGCGTTCCAATTCCAAAAAGCCAGAAAAGCAGCAGAATATCAGAAAGCAGAAACAAAACACCGCCCGCCATGATCAGGTATGCCGCCCTCTCCCTCCCCCGCCGGCATCTCCAAAGGGATAACGCCTTAATAACCATAAAAGAGATGACTGCCGCATATCCTGCCAGAACCGGGAACAATCCCTGAAAATCAAATTTTCCCAGACATAAGATAAGCATTTCCCCTCCAAAGACAAGGAGCACACCGACAAAGTCCTCTTTTTTAACAGCAGATATCCTGCAAAACGCAACAGAAAACATAACATGGGCAAGAGCAAAGCTTGCAACACCAAAAATAAATAAAATTCCTTCCTCTTTGTCAAGTGCAAGAAATACATCTCCTGCCAGCGAACAAAGCAAAGCGATCATCATAGTCCGGGAAATCTTTTTGTTCTGTTTTATTTTTCTATATCCACAGGCGCCGGCAAGGACAAAAACGAGACTGGTAAGAGACTTTAACAAAACCGTCCATTCGGAAAGACCATTTTGAAATACAGCAATTAATCCCCCCAGCAAAATCAACATCAAAACTTCTAATATAAGATACATCCTGTATCCTCCCTCGTTTATTTATCTATTTTACTTAATTCCAACAGCTCTTTTGCAATCTGCTCCACATGCGAAAAGGTTTCCTCTGTCATGCCTGTAATCCGGCTTTGATTGTTTGCTTTTTCCACAATGGAGCTTACGCGGACCTGTGAATTTCTTACAAGCTCTTCCATCTGATCTGACATTCCCCGCACTTCCTGACTGCATCGCTTTGTCTGGTCACAGTCTTTTGCAATCCGTTCTATCCTTATTCTGGAATCTGCCTGAAGCCGCCCCAGATTGACCGCCTCCTGCCGCGCATTGGAAATCTGTGTAATTCCGGCATCCACGGAAGCAAGATTCTGCTCATTGGAAAGCTTAACATCATTCAGCATTGCAATCATCTTGGAAACCATTTCGGTTATGGAACCATTCGACTGTTTGGAGCGTTCCGCCAGCACACGGACTTCATCCGCTACAACAGAAAAGCCTTTGCCCTGCTCGCCGGCACGCGCCGCTTCAATAGAAGCATTGAGCGCAAGGAGATTCGTCTGCCCGGTAATTTCGGAAATTTCATTCGTAAAACCGGCAATTTCCATGATGCTTTTTTCAAGATGTAAAATCGCGTCTTCCGTTGAACTTGCCGCCTGTCCAATCACCTTCATATCTGTCACCGCACGGTCCATGATTTCCACATAATGATCCATGTGCTGGCAGATTTCATCCGAAATCATCAGTACGTTCTTCGTACTCTCATCAATTGACCCGGAAGCCTGAACCATTTCAGAAACGATCCCGTGCATAGAACCGACATGAGAAAGGCTTTTCATGCAGTCTTCGGATGTGTCCTGTGCCGAAAACACGATTTTTTCATTTGTCATCTTTGATTCCTGTACATTCTCTGCCAGCTCGCCCATCATTGTCACCAGCTTTACGGAAACTTCCTCGCATTTTGACACAACTGCCGCCACCTGTTCCGTGCTATGTAAATTTTCCAACAGTTTTCTGGAAGCTCCTGCAATATTAACAAATACTACGCTCATAACAATCTGCTCTATCGTAAATCCGGCCGAGCGTGTCAGAAACCATTCCATATTTGTCGGATACTCAATCTGCTGAACATTCTGAGATCTTAAAAAAAGGGATATCAGCAGAAAAAAGTAACTGATAATGGAAATTTGTTTTGTGAATTTCGTATCAAAAAACATGCAGCTAAACAACATCGCCAGTCCGTAGGTCATATAGATTCCGACAGCCGAATTGCCGCCCAAAAGCATGACAACCAAACCAACGGACAAGATGCTGACATATTTCATGACCCGAACGGACACCCCTGCCTTCTGGAGAATCCCGGGACCAAGAGTACAAACGCATCCCAGTGCAGAAAGCAGCGCCAAATCATCATATTGAATTTGGAATATCCCGGCTGCAGTCGCCAGAAACAGAACCGGAAAAACAAGCGTCATCCATCGCAGCACCTTTGTTAACTGCTTACATACTTTTGCATCGTTTTGTTCAAAAAAATCTAATTGTGTTCCCACAGTCAAATCCCTCCCAATTATTGTCCTTCGATACCCTGTACGTCATTCCATATTTCCCCATTATTTTATCAAAAAATCACAAAATATTTTTCGTTTGGGAACGATTCGCACATTTTTGGGTATATTTCGACTTTTAATACCAAAAAAAGGCAGAATTGCCTTCTACGATATCTGCCTTTTCTTCTCTAATTTTCCATTGCCGTGCACCGCCTTTTTAAACTGCACCGAAAAAAGGCTCACGCAAAATACGACCGAAAGAAAATCCGCCGCCGGCTCGGCCAGATATACCGCCATTGCCTTATCGGAAAAAAAATTCGGCAAAATATAGATCAGCGGTATTAACAAAATAAACTTACGCATTACCGCAACGAGTATGGAACATTTGGCATTCCCAAGCGCGATAAACGTCATCTGACAGGCAGTCTGCGCACCGAAAATCCCCATGGCAGCCACATAAATGCGAAGCGCCCACTTCGTGTAGGCAATCAGCTCGGCGTCCGGTGTAAAAATCATGGCAAACAGCTGCGGAAACAGCATAATAAGCGCCCACAGAAACAGGGAATATGCAAGGCTTGCCGTGATTAGGAGCCGAAACACTTTCTTCACCCTGTCCATCGCCCCTGCCCCGTAGTTAAAGCTTGTAATCGGCTGTGCGCCCTGAGCAAGCCCCTGAAGCGGCAGCATAGAAAACTGCATGATACTGGTTAAAATTGTCATTGCTCCCACAGCCACGTCACCGCCGTACTTCAACAGTGAGGAATTAAAGCATACCATGATCGCGCTCTCGCTCGCCTGCATGATAAAAGGCGAAAGACCAAGCGCCATACACGGCAGCACCGTTGCGAAATGCAGTGCCATACTCTCTCTTCGCAGACGAATCACCGTCCTTTTCCCTGCCAAAAAGATAAGTACCCACAGAGTAGAAACTGCCTGTGAAATTACCGTCGCAAGCGCGGCGCCCCGCACTCCCATTCCAAATCCATAAATAAACAGAGGATCCAACGCAATATTTAACACAGCGCCGATCAGCACGGAAAGCATTCCCGTCTTCGCAAACCCCTGCCCCGTAATAAACGCATTCATTCCCAGTGTGAGCTGGACAAACACCGTTCCGAGCGCATAGATTTGCATATAATTCACCGCATACTCTATTGTATTTTCACTGGCGCCGAATACCAATAGCAGCTGTCGATTCCACAAAAGAAGAACCGCGGTCAGTATCGCAGATATGATAATCTGAAGCACAAAGCAGCCGCCAAGCGTCTTCTCGGCACTCTCTTTATCGCCTTTTCCAAGAAAAATAGACGCCCTTGGCGCACCGCCCATGCTGACTAACGCCGCAAACGACGATACAATCATAATAATCGGCATACATACGCCAACGCCTGTGAGCGCAAGCGCACCGTCCCCCGGTATATGCCCGATATAAACACGGTCCACAAGGTTATACAACAGATTGATAATCTGCGCCGCAATCGCCGGAAGCGCAAGTGAAAACAAAAGCTTTCCGATCGGCGCAGTTCCCAAAAAATCATTATCGTTTTCCATGGCCGCCCCTTCCTAATTCTTTGGAATCAGCTTTTCTTTTCCGCCCATATACGGTCTTAAAGCTTCCGGTATATTTACGCTTCCGTCCGCATTCAGATTATTTTCCAGGAAAGCAATCAGCATTCGCGGAGGAGCAACTACCGTATTATTCAAAGTGTGTGCGAAATATTTTCCGTCCTTGCCTTTCACACGGATTTTCAGTCTTCTCGCCTGCGCATCCCCAAGGTTGGAACAGCTTCCCACCTCAAAATACTTTTTCTGTCTCGGCGACCACGCCTCTACGTCACATGATTTCACTTTCAAATCGGCAAGGTCACCCGAACAGCACTCAAGCGTGCGAACCGGAACGTCCAGACTGCGGAAAAGATCTACGGTATTCTGCCAGAGCCTCTCATACCACATTTTCGATTCCTCCGGCTTACAGACCACGATCATCTCCTGCTTCTCGAACTGGTGGATGCGGTATACGCCGCGCTCTTCAATGCCGTGCGCACCCTTTTCCTTCCGAAAACACGGAGAATAGCTTGTCAGGGTATATGGCAGCTTTTCCTCATCATTGATGGTATCAATAAACTTTCCGATCATAGAATGCTCACTCGTTCCGATCAGATATAAATCCTCACCTTCAATCTTATACATCATAGCGTCCATTTCTTCAAAGCTCATGACGCCCGTCACAACATTGCTTCGAATCATAAACGGAGGCACACAGTAAGTAAAACCGCGGTCAATCATAAAATCTCTCGCATATGAAATCACCGCCGAATGAAGCCTTGCAATATCGCCCATCAAATAATAAAAACCATTTCCCGCCACCTTACCGGCAGCGTCAAGGTCGATTCCCTCAAACCGCTCCATAATCTCAGTATGGTACGGAACCTCAAATTCCGGAACGTGCGGCTCGCCAAACTTTTCTATTTCCACATTACAGGAGTCATCCTTACCGATTGGTACGGACGGATCAATAATATTGGGAATCTTCATCATAATCTCTGTGACCTTATCCGAAAGCTCCCTCTCCTCAGTCTCCAAAGCCGCCAGACGCTCGGCATCCTTTGCTACCTGCTCCTTAAGCGCCATCGCCTCATCCCTTTTGCCTTCCTTCATCAGTCCGCCAATCTGTTTGGATATCGCATTGCGGTTAGCCCGAAGCGCATCCGCCTCCTGCTTCGCTTTTCTTGACTTCTCATCAAGCTCAATCACCTCGTCGACAAGCGGCAGCTTGTGCTCCTGAAATTTGTTTTTCATATTTTGTTTCACAGTTTCCGGGTTCTCTCTTAAAAATTTTAAATCAATCATGTCGTCCTCCTGGTATTCTCGTAATGATACGAATATCACAAAAATCCCTTCGTTCCATGCCAAATACCCACATGGGACGAAAGGATTCCACATTGCCACACGAATTGTCATAAGATATTACTCACTCAATGGTATCCCCATGGCACTTATCATCGCTGTGAAAATATTCTTTGTCTATTATAACCCGATTATTCACAGGACGCAAGAATCTTTTCTGAATCATATTCTTACGGTCTGTGCAGCAAGCGCACAGAACCGTTTGAACAGTAATTCCTTTCTACTCATGCCGCAGAGCCTCTATCGGATCCAGATTTGCCGCCTTGTATGACGGAAGCAGTCCAAATACAATACCGATAATCATGGAGAACAGCACCGCAACCACCGCCGACGGCACACTGATTGCGACAGGCATCTCATTCAGCCTGGATATGATCTCTGCAAGAACAATACCGACAATCACACCGATCAACCCTCCAAGGCTCGTAAGCACTGCCGCCTCTGTCAAAAACTGTCCTAAAATAATGGATTTTCTCGCACCGATCGCTTTCTTTAATCCGATCTCGCTCGTTCTTTCAGTCACCGATACAAGCATGATGTTCATAACACCGATACCGCCTACAATCAGAGATATTCCGGCTATCCAGATCAACATAGAGTTTGTACTCTGACTTAACTGCTGAATCTCTTTCGCCTGCTCCAGCAAATCCTCCGACTTATAGCGAATCGTATCATCCGATACGCTTAACGTACTGTTTAAAATATCGGCACTCTTTTTGCCGGCATCTGTCATCGCGTCTGTGCTCGTCGCCTTCACGACAAGCTGCTGCGGCTCGTCAAACTGATAAATAATCGGCCATGTAGTGTCCGGTACATAAACCTTGCCGCTGGCATCCTGAGAATACGTATAGTAATCCTCAATGGAATTGATGACCGGCTCAAATTCATCAGACTTCGCTATGATTCCGACAACCACAAACGGCTCCTGTTTAATCTCAATAGTTTTGCCGACCGGATCTTCTCCCTGAAACAGCGCATTGGCCGAATCTTTATCGAGAAGCGCCACTTTTCTGTACTCGGTATAATCCTTCTCTGTAAATCCCCGTCCTTCCTGTATCAGAAAACTGCAGGTACTCAGATAATTCCTGTCAATTCCCGTTATATATCCGCCGGAAAGGGAGGTATTCTGATAATATACACCGTTGTAGTCCTGACGGCTCAAATACAAAGAAGCCATCTCCACCGACTCCAAATCCTTGATTTCCTGCAGTACACTGTCGGTGATCACAGGCAGCCCATCCGGTATCGGATTATAGGAAAATTCATATGTCCAATCCCCCTGATAAACCTGCACATCCACCGTATTGTCACCGGCTCCGATCAAATTCTGCTCAATCTGCTGATTCGTTCCCTTAATCGTAGACACAATCGCAATAATAGCGGCAATACCGATAATGATACCCAGCATTGTAAGGAACGAACGCATTTTATGGGACCATATTCCCTGAAAAGATAATCTAATATTTTCAAACATCTGCTTTCCTCCTAATTAATCCGCCGAGTCGGAATCTCTGACTGCAACGCCCTCTTTCGCCGTCTTTCCGTAAGGAAATGCAATCCGATCATCCATAGTCAGACCGTCCTGAATGATAACCGCCTGCCCGTATACCGTCTTTCCCGTCGTCACATATTGTTTTACAAGACGGTTATCTTCACCTGCCTTATAAACATAAGGTCTTCCGCCTTCTTCCCTGACATATGCCTTTTCAAGACAAATTATCTCTTCAGCCGATACTCCTCCGCCGACAGTCATAGACAGATCTAACGTCTCACCGTTTGTCAGTCCGGTGGAATCCTCAATATACGCCGTAAACGGATAATAGGATGCATTCGGATTCCCCTCTCCGTAATAATTGGAACCGGATCTCGGATACTCGGATATCTCTGTAATGGACGCGGAAAACGTCATTCCGCTTTCCCAGGAAGTCGCCGTAATCATCTGCCCCTCTTTGATGCTGTCAAGCATCATCTCACTGATTTCTCCCGTTACGTATAACCCCTCTGAACCGGACAGCGCCAAAAATGCGCTTCCGTCATTCGGAAGATCGGACGGATCCCCCACGGTCTTTACCGTTCCGTTGATTTTCGCATAGACAACGCCGTTCTCTACTGCCTTCTCAAGCTCCTTTAATTCCAGCTCGGCAGAGCGCTTATCCAAATCCAAATCCCTCAATTCACCCTCTTTGGAAGAAATCTCTTTGGCAAGCTCGGCTGCCGTATAGCCCTCCGGCTCCATCGGCTCATTGTCGATTGGCTCCTCATCTATCGGCTCATCGTCCACCGGTTCTTCATCCACAATCTCCGTGCGCTCTAACACAGACCACTCTGAATCGTCGTCAACGGCATCCATTGCGGCTCCGTTCACTGTCCAGGAACTGATTAACGTTCCTTTCTTCTTGTTATCCTCGCGTATCTCAAAGATTGCCGTATATGATTTCTTTTTCAGATAATTCAAATAGCTTCCGTACACAAAAGACTCCTTCGTGCACAGAAAACGAAACGGCTTCTCCTCACTTCCGTCTCCGGCATACGCCTTCGCACCCTTTTTAATATAATTGTAAGCATTCTTCGTCTTCTCAGGCAGCGTGTTTGTCACAGGCTCCGGCGGGGTTACAGGCTCCGGCGGGGTTACAGGCTCCGGCGGCGTTTCCGGAATGGGCTTTGTCGCGCGCAGCTTCGCCAGTTCCTTCTGCGCCAGCGTGATATCATTTTCAATTCCCTGAATCTCCAGCTTTTTCATTTCAAGATTCAGCTCTGTCTCTGTGATATCGTACTCTAAAAGCTTATCTCCGACAGCAACGCTCTGTCCCTCTTCTACAAACACCTCGGATACCACCTGCCCGCTGTCCAGATATATATCCTGTGACAGATCGTTTGTCACCGTTCCATAGCTTGTCATCTCATCGCCCCAGTATCCCCAGTTCAGATTTGACACCGGCATCACATCCGCCACAAGCCTTTTATCCTGATAAGACTTGTATGCAAACACACCCCCTGTTGACGCACCCGCTATAACGAGCAGCACAACAAGAGTGATGATTATTTTCTTCTTCATGCCTCATTCTCCTCTCTGCCGTTCTCGGATATCTCACCGTCAATGATATGCAGCGTACGCTTCGCCTGCTTCGCAATATTAATATCGTGGGTAATCATAACGATTGTGACGCCCTCTTCATTCAGCTTCGCAAACAGTTCCATGATCTGCTTTCCCGATTTGGAATCAAGCGCGCCGGTAGGCTCATCCGCCAAAAGGATCTTCGGATTGTTCACCATTGCACGCGCGATTGCCACACGCTGCTTTTGGCCTCCGGAAAGCTGTGTCGGCTTAAAGGTTGCGCGGTCCCCGAGTCCTACACGCTCAAGCGCCTTCATCGCTCTCTCTCTGCGTTCTTTTTTCTTGATACCCGCATAGCTCAATGGAAGCGAAACATTATCCAGCGCACTCTCTCTGGGCATCAGCTGGAAGCTCTGGAACACAAAACCGATGCGGTTCAAACGTGCCGCAGACAACTCTTTATCCTTAAGCCCCAGCACATTTTCGCCCGCAAGCTCATATGTACCGGAGGTCGGACGGTCCAGACAGCCTACAATATTCATAAGCGTCGTCTTACCCGAGCCGGACGGTCCCATAATCGCGACATATTCGCCTTCTTCTACCTGAAGCGAAACATCCTTTAACACCGGAACCACAAGCTTATCCTGCTGGTAATCCTTATATATGTTCTGCAAATTCAGTATCATTCGGCCACCTCCATACTATTCGCCGTCTATTTTGTCCATAAAATCGTCTACCGTCCCGCCATCCATCGAAAATTCGGTATTTCCGTCAAGCATTTCACCGTCGAACGGTATCTCACTTCCATATAATGACTCGTCATCAAACGGTATTTCACTTCCATATAACGACTCATCATCGAACGGCATCTCACTTCCCTCCTGCTGATAAAGCGGAGCATCGTAATCCACCTCGTCTGCATTCGTGACAGTCGTCACGCCCTCATAGAGTCCAGGCATCGGAAATGCGATCAAATCCTCCTCAGAAAGTCCTGAGACAATTTCATACTCGTCCATGTTTTCATCATATTCTCCAAGCTCTACAAAACGCTTCTCAAGCTTATTCTTGTCCGTTGCAGCCCACACATAAGGGTCGCCGTCGTCCATTACAATATAGTAGCTGTACAGCCACACGCCTTCCTTTACCTCCTGCTGTCCCATATCAAGCTCTATAAAGACATGCTGTCCCAGTATCAGGCCCTCCATGGAATCCAGCGCAACATAAAACGGATACTTTGAGGAAGTCGTTGTCTCATCCCCACCGCCTTCCATATAATAGTCATTATTGTTGGTGATCGTATTTTCCGTATCTACCTTCGTAACTGTCCCAAGCCATGTCATTTCCTCGTCAACCCTGGATCTGATAATTACCGGCTGATCCTGCGAAATCATCATACGGTTCTGCTCATTGACGATTCCCTTGATCTGGTACTCACCGGTTGCCAGAATCGTCATATAGGCTGTCGAGTTGCCGTTCTCATCCATCCCGTTTTCATTGATGGACTTCACCACACCCGCAATCTTGCTGGTAACAACGGAATTTTCCATCGACGCTTTTGTCTTTTCCATTTCCGCTTCTTTACTTTTCTTGTTATATTCCGCCTGCTTAATCTGTGTCTGAACGGTCTGAATCTGTGTCGTATACTCAAACTGCTGATCTGCCGGCGCCGACGACTTTTCTGTCTGCAGCTCCTTGATCTGCGTATTATATCCCGAAATCTCGTTGTCAATATTCTCAATTTCCAGCTTCTGCTGTTCTAATTGAAGCTCCATCTCGTCCGTATCATATGCAAACAGCTGGCTTCCCTCGGAAACCTCATCACCGACCTCCACAAATACTTCCGAAACGGTTTTGTTCTCGTCTCTGTTTACATCCCAGCTGTCCTGCGGCTCTACCACACCGCTGTATCTGTTGTTCCCTGATATTCCCATTCCCATAATATTGGAAACAGACTCCACATAAACCTTATCTGCCGAGCTTTTACCCAGCCCTTCCAGTGCTCCGCTAAAATATAATCCTATCACTGCTGCTGCCGCAACCACAACAACACCGCCTATAAGAATACCTGCTTTCTTTTTGCTCATCATTATCCTCCTACATTGCCATGAATTTGCCGTTTGTGACTATCTTATCATTTAATACTTAGGAAAACAATCTTAGTTTCTTAAAATTTGTTTAAATTCTTTAGAGATTATTTAAAGAAAACCTCTTTGATCTGCAAAAACAAAACCGGAATTTCAGATAATCTCTGAAATCCCGGTCTGTGTTTTTACTTTATCTGTATTATTACTTTAACGGATATTTTTGTGTCAGCTCCGTAACGATTGCTTTCGCCTTCTGCGCCGCAGCCTCTCCCTCTTTAATCATCATGGCAATTGCCTCTGCGATTTTGTCCATATCCTCCGTATTCATTCCCCGTGAAGTCACAGCCGCCGTTCCAAGACGGATACCGCTTGTCACAAACGGAGACTTTGGATCGTTTGGTATCGTATTCTTATTAGAGGTAATATTTACAGAATCAAGCAGCTTCTCCACCGCTTTGCCTGTCAGCTCATAATTCGTCAAATCTACAAGCATCAGATGGTTGTCCGTTCCTCCGGAAACAATCTTGATATCTCTTGCCATCAGCCCTTTGCATAGCGCCTGTGCATTGTCAATCACTCCCTGCTGATATACCTTAAATTCCGGCATCAGCGCCTCTTTAAAGCAGACAGCCTTGGCAGCAATCACGTGCATCAGCGGACCTCCCTGGATCCCCGGAAAAATTGCCTTATTAAAGTTATATTTTTCCGCCGCCTCTTTATTACAGAGAATCATTCCTCCTCTTGGGCCGCGAAGTGTTTTATGCGTCGTTGTCGTCACCACATCTGCATACGGAATCGGGCTCGGATGAAGTCCCGCCGCTACAAGGCCCGCGATATGCGCCATATCTACCATAAGCACGGCTCCACACTTATCCGCAATTTCACGGAAACGCTTGAAATCAATGGTTCTGGCATATGCGCTTGCCCCGGCGATAATCATCTTCGGCTTGCAGTCCATCGCGATGCGCTCCACCTCATCGTAATCAATAAATCCCTCATCATTCACACCATAAGGCACAATATGAAAATATGTCCCCGAAAAATTAACCGGGCTTCCGTGTGTCAGATGTCCGCCATGGTCCAAATTCATTCCCATTACGGTATCACCCGGCTTTAAAATAGCAAACTGCACTGCCATATTCGCCTGTGCACCGGAATGCGGCTGAACATTTGCATAATCACAGCCAAACAATTCTTTGGCACGCTCAATTGCAAGCGTCTCAACAACATCCACGCAGTCGCATCCGCCGTAATATCTTTTTCCCGGATACCCTTCCGCATATTTGTTCGTCATCACGCTTCCCATCGCCGACATCACTGCCGGGCTCACCCAGTTCTCCGATGCAATCAGCTCAATATGACTGCTCTGACGGTCAAATTCAGCAGCAATCGCCTCTGCCACCTCGTTGTCTACTGCTTTGATGTCTTCCATCGTATACATATGTGTATTCTCCTTTTCGCATAATTCTTTCTATGATTATACCCAATACCATAAGAGATTTCAACTATTTTCGTGGACATGATTTAAAGCCGGTATATCACCTATTGCAACGGTTCAGTCAGATCTGCCGCCACCTAATCCCTCCATAAATCCGACCTCCTCTGCCGTTACCGTCTCATCGGAATACCGCGCTTTCTCATAAATCTGCCGCATTCTCTGACACTGCTCCTCTGAAAGGTTGTTAAGCCAGCAAAACCCGCTTCCGCCATCTTCCCGCTTAAGCGTTCTCGCATATACAATCTGCTCCGCCGGATCTAACGCCTTTGGCACGGCCGAATTTTTCCCCCAAAAATGATTCATAGACTTTTTATAGATCTTTCGAATCTTGTCAGACGGACTGCGCCCAAAAATTTTCCGAAATTTCTTTCGCTTTTTTTTGACGGTTCTTTCCATCATCAGCGATTCCGTCTCATCACTGTCATTTCTCTTTACGCCCTCTTTTCGATAAAAACCGCGGTACACCGCAAGAACAATTTGGGCTATAACAAAAATCGCAACTGCCGCCAGCACGACTGCCACTCCGATTCGTATTATTTCATTCAGGATTTTTGCCAGAAGCGACGGTTCTGCAACGATATTTCCACTCTCCGGCATCTCGGAACAAGCTGTAATTTCATCTGTAAACTCCTGCGCTTCCGTTTCACCTCTCCCCAAAAATTGAAAAAGAATGCGAAAAATTTGTTTAATACCCTCCCGGATTTTTTCAAACACAGCTCCCGCATGTATCCTGCTTGTCAGCGAGAGCAATATGCCGAGCGCTCCCACATATAAAATAGTAATCCAATTGTTCTGCGCATGAAAATTTTCTTTATCTATTCTGGTGGACGCTTCCCGGTTAAACACAAACTCCTCTGCCGCTTTCAAATTCGCATACAAAATTTTAAACATAAACATCAAAAAAAAGACCATAGACGCCAAAGCAGCTTCCTGCTGCATTTTCAGATAACTGTCCATTGCATAGAAAATTGCCAGAACCCCAAGCTGAATATATCCCGGCTCCTCCACCACAGACAATGAGGGGACTAACCGAATGCAGACGGAACATACCGTTAGGAACACGGCAAGCACAAAATATCCCTCCGACACACGAAAAAGCTGTACCGCCCCAAACACTGCCGCCCCAAATACAATATGAACCGCCAGAAAAACAGAGAGCCTGCGCAGTTTTTTCCTTGCAAAAAAACCGCCCACACAGCCCGCCGCAATCACGGGCAAATACCAAAAACTTCCCGTCCCGTTCCCATAAATTCCTACAATCGAATACACCAACGCATAGATAAACGCAATCTGGCCGCAAACACAAATTATATTTTTCATACCATCTGCTCCATCACAAGATATTCTGTATGGATATTTCCATACGTTTTCATCTTCTCCCTGCTGTCCTTCCTCATATCCTCATGTACCGGAATCATCCATCCCGCACCGCCTGCCTCCTTGGCATACTCCTGATATGCCGCTGCCAACGCTTCATTTTCCTCCGCCGAAATCAAAATCGTGACGGAATCCGCACGCCCCTTATCTTTTTGCTCCCGAATGACCTTTGCCATCTCGCGGACATCCTCGCTTATTTTCAGCCTTGCAAGCTGTTTTAGGCACACCGAGATGTGCCCGTCACCCGCGCCCTCGCCGATAAAGATCTCCTGATGCGTCAGTTGATCGCATCCATTGCTGATCACCATAACCGGAACACCCTTTTTCACAAAATCCTCCACAAAATTGCGCGTCATGCGAATGGATTCTTCAATCAGATCCCACCGCTTTAAAATCCCCCTCTGCTCTACATTCAAAAAAATCGTAAGGTGATATTTCGCTGTGTCATAAAACTGATTGACCTTAAGGCTTCCTGTCTTTGCAGACGATTTCCAGTTCACTTTCCGCATCGGATCCGCCGGCGTATAATCCCGAATCCCCTTAAATTCAAACGGATCCTCCTGCACCAGACGGTTGGTCAGATACTCTCCGTACATCCTCCGAAATACCTCCGGCAGTCTTTTCAAACGCGAACGCGCCGGATACACGTACAGCCACGTCTGATTCTCGTATTCCCTAATATACCGCCTTTGAAAAAACAGATCGGATGCGACGACATTGATTTTATCCACGCTGTAAAATCCTCGTGCCGTTCCGACAAGCTCTAACGAGCGAGTCACCCGCTGGTACGGCATAACCGGAATGCAGTCATTGCGATACTGCATGTCTGTCCTGTTTGTATTCTCCGTCTCAACATACTGCATTTCTCGGTCCATCTGAAATTTCACGGTCAACGTCAACAGCGGCAGAATTTTTCTGTTTTCCACTTTTTCCTGCAAGATGACATGCTGGCCCTCCTCAATCTGCCGTTTTGCAAAAGCCACGGAAACGTTAAGTCCATACTTCCAGTACTTATCATACACCAGCAGGGTAAGCATCAGACATGCCAGCGCCGCCGCGCATAAAATAATTAGTGACATCATCTTCTCCTATGCCTGCTTCCCCCACTCCTCTGTCGGCAGGGAAACCTCGTTTAAAATTGATACAATCTGCTCTTTTGCCGCATCCGACCCAAAATATCCGCCCTCCGGCACAATCCGGTGCGCCATGACCGGAACTGCAAGTTCCTTTATATCCTCCGGCGCCACATAGCTCCGTCCCTGCAAATAGGCGTACGCCTGCACACTTCGCAGCAATGCGAGCGTACCTCTGACACTGACGCCGACGCGTATCTCTTTCCTGTTCCTTGTCGCCATGCATACCTGCTGTAAATAATTCAAAAGCTCCTCGTGGATATACACATTTTTGCATTCCTCCTGCATTCTGCAAAGCTCCTCGCCTTTCATAACTGGACCAAGTTCCTCAAGCGGGCTTCTTAACATGTAGCGCCTTAAAATCTCCTTTTCCTGTTCCGCCTCCATCCCTCCCATTGATAGCTTCATCAAAAAGCGGTCCAGCTGTGCCTCCGGCAGCGGAAATGTTCCCGCAGTCTCAATCGGATTCTCCGTCGCCAGAACAAAAAACGGCATATCCAGCACGCGTGTCACACCGTCAAGCGTCACCTGCCGCTCCTCCATGCACTCTAACAAGCTTGCCTGTGTCCTCGGCGTCGCACGGTTAATCTCATCCGCCAGAAGAATATTCGTAAAAACCGGTCCGGCATGAAATTCAAACTCACTGTTCTTCGGATTATAAATATTTAAGCCCGTAATGTCAGACGGCAGCAAATCCGGTGTCATCTGTACCCGAGAAAATGTCAATTCCATAGAGCGAGCCAAAGCCTTCGCAAGCATTGTTTTTCCCGTTCCCGGCATATCCTCCAAAAGCACATGCCCACCGGCGAGCATTGAGGTAAGAACCAGATCAATCACATGTCCCTTTCCGATAATTACTTTTTCAATATTATCCTTTAACCCTTGCATTCTTTCGTTCATCTTAAACCTCCTTTAACACCGTCATATCTTATATCGCACCTCTTCCCTTGCATCGGACAATATTATATTTATTTTACCTCCGTTCCTAGCAATATTCAAGTTCCCAAGTCCCTCATGAGCGTCTTTTCACTAACCGATTTTGCAAAAAATATTTTTTTGCGAAATGTATAGATATTTTTTGTAAGATAATATAAAATTCGATATAACATATTGAAAGGATTAAAAAAAATGAATATAAATGAACAAATCAAAAAGATTGTGTCTGAATTCAAACAATTACCATATTTATTTATAGGAACGGGTTTTTCCATAAGATATGCCAATGCTATGACATGGAAAGAGCTACTTTTTTCTATATGGAAAGTCGTATACAATAACAATCAATTTGAATTTGAAAAAGGATTACAAAGAATAGAATATGAATTAAGTCTTCATTCATCAAATATTACAGACGATCAAAAGAAATATTATATATATCCACAAATGGCACTTGAATTACAACAAGAATTTAATATGTTATACTATCGAAAAAAAAGTTTGAACAAACAGTTTTTACGAGTAGCGAAACTGAAGATATTATCAAAAATAAATATGATCCATTCAAATATTATGTCACAAAATTAACAAAAAAAATAAAATTGGATAGTACAAAAGAAACATATAGCGAATTAATACCACTGCTCCAAAACCAAAATAAAATAGCTGGCATTATTACAACAAATTATGATGAATGTTTAGAAAAAATTTTTTGCGATTTTGATGTAAATATAGGACAAGATAATATGTTGCTTGCTAATGTTAATAATGCCTTCGAAATATATAAAATACATGGGGGTATATCTGTCCCTAATTCTCTGGTTTTCACAAAAAAAGACTATGACTATTTCTCAAATAAATTAAAGTACTTGTCTGCAAAATTACTTACAATATTTGTAGAACATCCTATCATATTTTTAGGATACGGCATGGGAGATCCAAACATCCAAAACTTATTTCAGGAAATATCAGAATGCTTAACACAAGAAGACTTAGAAAAAGCCCAAAGTAATTTTTTATTTATTTCACCTATCTTTGAAGGTGAAGAACAAATTAGAATACGCGAGTTTAGCTATGGTTCAAAAAGAATACCTATGACAGAACTCCTATTATCTGATTATTCACACTTTTATGAAAATCTGGATAGTATTGTATGCTCTATGCCTGTTAAATTAATGAGAAAAATGCAGGATATGGTTACCAAATATATATATTCAACAGAAGTTACAAATAATATTATGTTCGGAAACATTAACAGTCCCGATATAGACGATAATAAGGCTGCCATTTATATCGGAACCGTAGATACGATTGCCCAAATGGGCTTTGATTCATTTGGAATCATGGATATTTTAGAAGATATTCTTTATGATAACAAACCATTTTTGTATAATGAAAAGTTAATCACAAAAACATTCAAAAATATCAGAAGTACCAGTGGCGCAACTTTTCTGCCAATATACAAATATATCCGTATTTTGGAAATGGATATTAAAGACATTCCACCAGATTACTTAGTCATCAGGGATTACAAGGACATAGCACCTAATTGGAGTGAAAAAAACAATAATTATATTGACAAAAATGCCAATTTTAAATCTATTCAAGAAATTATTGACAAATACTCAAATCATATTCCCAAACAATTTGCAAACATCAAATATTACGCACATAGAATAAACGCAGAAGAATTGGCCAAATATTTAAAAGCTAATTATGAAAACGGAATATACTTTGAAAAATCAAAAATCTCCACTTTCAAAAAATTAACGGCATTTTATGACTTTTTGAAATATAAATAAAAGAGGGTGCATTCCATAAGATTCATGCTTCCTAAAAAGGTCGTAATCCACTTATTTCATACACCCTGTACTTTTAATATATTTCTTACAGTTATTAATTATAACAAACTACGAAAAAAATACAATGGTAAATATTACTAAATTCAAATCAATTATTCAGCTTCTTAATAATAGAAAAGAGTATTTTTCAAAAGGAACTTGACGGATGCTGCAACACTGCAAAATGAATTTCTTGAATGCAACTGAATGACATTTATACGTCACTGTCTGTTGCTAAAGTATTCATATTCAGCCGAACTGACCACAGACAGCCAGAAAGCGGGCCAATATATTTTATCGAAGATAGTTGAAGGACGTTTTTAGCAAAGGTGAAATCCTCTGCCTATGCAGACTTCGTCTCGAAGGCTTTCCTGAGAGATGTTAGTCGAAATTGGCAGATAGTTCACCGGTGCGTTGTCCTTGTCTGCGGTAAAATAAATTGGCCCACCTTCAGGCGTCCGTCTTTCCGATTTAGCTAAACATTTACAACATTGACGGCAACAACTTTCCAAGAAAAAACGTGCCTATCATTATCTGCATCGCCAAAATTAGTGGCATCCCAACCACAAAATACCAATGTCTCGTCTTATGACGAAACAGATACATCCCTGCCCAGGTTCCGACACTGCCTCCAAGCAGGCTAACGCCAAAAAGCACCTTCTCCGGTATGCGCCAGACATGGCGTATCGCCTTCGCTTTATCAATCCCCATGACAGAAATTCCCACAATATTTATGATAATCAGATAAATAACAAAAAACAACTCCAGCTCTTTCATCTTAACCTCTTATCACAAAAGCCCCATGCAGCCTGCATGGAGCTTTTATCTTTTTATTATATTTTTGCTTTCTTCGCCTTATTTGACCCTGCCTTCTGAGTCACGGCTTCTTTTTTCACAAATCGCACCTTAAACTCAAACCAGACTGCCGTCGCAATACAGATGGAAGAATAAGTACCGCTTATAACACCTACCATCAGCGGAAGCGAGAACTCCTTAATAGAAGCCACACCCAAAATATAGAGAAGCAGCACCATAACAAAAGTCGTCAGTGAAGTATTCAAGCTTCGCGAAATCGTCTGGCTGATACTTCTGTCCGAGATCTCCGTCAGCTCTTCTTTGTCGGTAATCTTTCTAGAACCCATATTTTCACGGATTCTATCAAAAATTACAATCGTATCATTGATCGAATATCCGATAATCGTCAGCATACATGCAATAAAGGTGCTGCCGACGGAAAGTCTTACCAGCGAATAGCAGGTAAGCACTACCAGCACGTCGTGAATCAATGCGATAATTGCCGCGGTCGCAAAACGGATATCACTGAAACGGAACCAGATGTAAATCAGCATCAGGATTGTCGCGATAATTACCGCCCAAACCGCGTCACTCGTCATTTCCCCACTGATCGTCGCACTGATATTTTGCGCCGTAATCGTGGATTCGTCTACATTAAAATTCTCACTTAATGCAGCATTTAACTCATCACGCTCATCTAAATCAAGACTTCTCGTCTTAATTACAATCTGCGTACTTCCCTCAACCTTCTGGAACTGAATATTGGCGTCTCCCGTCACCTTGGCAACTACCGGCTCCACATCCGAATCAAGCTCGGCCAATGTATAATCCTTGCCAAAGTCAGCGGTTGTCGACGTACCGCCCATAAACTCAAGGCTGTAATTCATCGCACCCTTGCCGCCCGCCTTGTTCACTCCCATGCCGACAAAGCCGGCAACAATCACAATAACGGAAATCAAAAAGAATATATATCTCTTTCCTATAAAACTGATTGTCTTTCTTTCCTTCTGTGCGCCATAGAACTTCGCATCCTTAAAGCCCACTGCGTAGAGTCCGTTTAAAATCAGTCTCGTCACAACAAGCGCAGTAAACATAGAAAGAATAATACCGATTGCCAAAGTATAGGCAAAGCCCTTTACCGTACCGGAACCCTTAATTCCAAGAACCGCAGCCGCAATCAATGTCGTAATATTACCGTCTATAATTGCGGAGAGCGCCTTTTGAAATCCGGTCTTTATCGCCGTCGCTACGGTCTTGCCGGAAGCAATCTCCTCACGGATACGCGCGAATATGATAACATTGGCATCCACCGCCATACCGATTGACAGGATAATTCCTGCAATACCCGGCAGCGTCAGCGTTACCTCAAACAGGTAGAGAACCGCCACAACCAATGTTGTGTAAATTGCAAGCGCAACTGCTGCCGCTACTCCGGCAATCCAATAATATGCAATCATAAACACCGCTATCAGAGCAAGTCCGATTGCAGCCGCCTTGAGCGCGGAAGAAATTGCATCCGTACCAAGCTGCGCACCTACCACATTTGACTGCAGCTCCTCCAATTCCAGTGAAAGGGAACCGATACGAATTGAGGACGCCAGATTCTCAGCCTCCTCAAAAGAGCTCATCCCTGAAATCTGCGCCGTACCGCCCGTAATCGCCTCCTGAACCTCCGGATTACTGATGATTTCATCATCGTAAACAATCGGGCATCGTTTTCCGACGTTCGCAGACGTTATCTCCGCAAACTTCTGCGCACCCTCATCCGTCAGTGTCAGCTCTACGACATGCTGCTTATTCTGCATTTTGTCATTCACCGTTGCCGGCTGTGCATTTGCCACATCCTGGCCGGTCATATACACATTGCCGTCCGGATCCTGAAATTCCAGAGAACCCGGCTTGCCAAGATCCGCAAGAATCTCGTTCGCGTCCTTTACGCCCGGAATCTCGACCGTAATTCTGTCGCTTCCCTCCTGATATACTGCCGCTTCCGTGCTGTAACCTTCCACACGCTTCTGCAGCTTGTAGACCGTATCCTTTATCTGCTCCGCAGTCGGATTTTCGGATACAACCTGATAAGTGATGCTTACACCGCCTGCCAAATCAAGACCAAGCTTGATATTCTTATCTTCCCCGACTCCGGTAGAGGAAAGAATAACAGACGCACAGTATGACAATCCCGCCAGCACCAGGACAATCGCTGTCAGAATTGCAATGCCTTTACTTTTCTTCATTGTTTTTCCACTCCTGTTTTCTTAGTTGTTTTCCGCCAAAGCGGCTTTTATCATAATCGCGCATTCCACACGTTTTTTTTGCAGTGCACAGCCGATATCATACGCATTGTGGATATCACCGTGAAAATTATAGGAATTTGCCGCACATCCGCCGCTGCAGTAAAATCTTGCAAAACACTCTCTGCACTTCTTCTTAGCATATACGTTGCAGCCTTTAAACTCATCCCGTATGTCCGTGCGCATTATGCCGTCAAATACATTCCCCATAAGAAACTTATCGTTGCCGACAAACTGGTGGCACGGGTACAAATCCCCCGTCGGCGTCACCGCAAGATATTCCGTTCCCGAACCGCAGCCGGACAAACGCTTCGCCACACACGGCCCGCCTTCCAGATCAATCATAAAATGAAAGAAATTAAAATCCCCTTCGGTGCCATGTCGTCTCACCATCTCCGCAGCCAGCGCGTCATACTCCGCAAACAGCTGCTCTAAATCCGCCTCGCGGATTGCATAGTCATCCGTCTCCTGCGCCACTACCGGCTCCACCGAAATCTGTTTGAACCCAAGATCCGCAAGATGAAGAACATCCTTCGAAAAATCAAGATTATGATGTGTAAATGTCCCTCTCACATAGTAATTGTTCTGGTTTCTGCTGTCGGCAAATCTCTGAAATTTCGGAACGACCATATCATAACTGCCCTGTCCGCCTTTTGCCGGACGCATATAATCATGAACTTCCTTGCGCCCGTCAATGCTCAACACTACATTACCCATTTCTTTATTGGCAAATTCCATGATTTCATCGTTCAGTAACACCCCGTTTGTCGTCAGGGTAAAACGGAAATTCTTATTATGAATCTTCTCCTGCTCTCTCCCGTAAGCCACAAGATCCTTCACCACCTGGAAATTCATGGTCGGCTCCCCTCCGAAAAAGTCCACTTCCAGATTCTTACGGTTCCCGGAATTAGCAATCAAAAAGTCAAGCGCTGCCTTTCCGACTTCAAAAGACATAAGCTCTCTCTTACCGTGGTATTCACCCTCATCCGCAAAACAGTAACGGCATTTCAGATTACAGTCATGCGCAATATGCAGACACAGTGCCTTGACAACCGTAGGACGCTTCTTAAAATCACCGATATAGTCCTCATACACATCCTCCGTAAATAATTCCTGCCGCTGCTTTAGCTCCTCTATTTCATCAAGAACCTCATTGATAAAGGCTTCATCCACTTCCTTGCCAAACGCCGCTTTTTCCTCCGCCTGACACTCCTTATACTTGTCCTTTAGTTTCTTAACAATCGTATCCCGGTCCGCTTCCTCATACATCGCAATTGCATCATAAGTCACATCATCGACGACATGGATCGCACCGCTGTTCACATCCAGGACAATATTATAGCCGTTATTTTTATACTGATGAACCACTACAATATATCCTCACTTTCTAAATTCTCTGTCTGAATGAACGAACAAATGACCGAACGCCTTCGCGAACGGTCGTCTGATTCATTCCTATTAATAAAATTCAAAACATCCCTTCTCCGTCATTATCTGGCGTTTTCGCATGTCTGATTTCCCACCGTACAGGAGGTCTTGCATGCCGACTGGCAGGAAGTCTGGCACTCGCCGCAGCCGCCCTTCTTTACTGTGTTCTGTAATTTTCTTGTATTTAATGTCTTTATGTGCTTCATATTCACTTCTCCTTTCAGAAATACCTTTGAATAGTATAACACATTGTTTCCGCGAAGAAAAGTATTTTTTTCGCAAATTAGCTTACCATTCCGCCCGCCGTTCCGGATGCCACACAAAGTACAAGCGTCGTTACAAAATGGACCACATCCTGCGAAAGTCCTTTATGCATCGCTAACGATACCCCCATCAGAATCAGGAAATAGAGCGCACCCGTAACGGCTCCCCACATAAACTTTTTAACCTCCAATATTTTCCCTGCAAGAAAACCGCCGACAAATCCTATCAGCACGTAAATCACAATCACAGCAATATTAACCACTGACTCGCTTAACTCAAATTTGTACAAAAGCGCTGCCAGAACCACCAGAAATATTCCGGTCAAAATATACATGACTAACAGCACCTTCAATACCGAGGATACCGGTGTTTTTATGGCTCTCTTCTCATTGTTTCTCTCCATCGTTCCATTCTCCCTTTCCATCGCTCCGAATATGGTATGTTCCATATACTATTTCTTATGCATGGCAAAATGGATTTATGACGTTTTTATATATCGCTCATATAATTTACCTCCCTCTGTAACGCTTTCCAAATAGGAGAACCCCAATTTCTTTATAAGCGCAATAGACGGCGCATTATCTTTTTGTATCAGGCAGTTTACCCTTGTATATCCCAGTGTCTCTTTTACATACCTTAGCACGCCTTCGCAGACCTCCGCCGCATAGCCCTGACGCTGATACGGCGTAGCTATGGCATACCCCATCTCCAACTCATATTCCCCGCCAAGCAGTCGGTTCTCTAACCCTGCCCTGCCGATTAGTTTGTCTGTCATCTTCTCTTTGACCAGCCACATCCCATAACCGTAAAATCCGTACATATTTTCAATGTACGCCCTCTGATAATCCTCCTCCTTTTTTCTCTCATAGAGCGGTTCAATATAGTCTGTCATTCCCTTATATGCATAAAGCTCAAACAGATCATCCATATCCTTTAGCGTAATTTCCCGCAGATAACAGCGCTCCGTCTCCAAAATTTTCCACGGTATTTTATGCTTTCTCTGCCAGATACGGAGCATATACATAAAATCAATATCCTCAAATCCCAAAAGCACCGTCGGATGATCTGTAATCTTTATTCCGGCATCGGGATTTTCATAGACTGCCACGGCAAGCCCCATCGCGTCTGCCGCCCCTATCATTGAGGGAGCCGCCGCAATTGCCATGCTCTCCGCCTCTCCAATCCCAAATTCCTCCAAAACCGCTTCCATCAAACGGCACAAATCGGATATCTTTGGCGCAGCCGCTGCCTCGCTCTCCCCCGCACCTCGCATCAATTCTTCCAGATCCACACTGATAACTTCATGCAGCCGCATCTCCTCAAGCAGCCGGCTTACCCCCTTTATATATTGTTTGTCGCACCGAAGCTCACTGCCCCTGAAAAAAAGGCAGCGCAGCCGAATTTTAGTCTCTTCTTTCATCTCTCTCATACCTAAATATATAGCACAACTATATTCCGATTGCAACCTGCCTCCAAATCTATTATAATAAATCCGAATTTATAGAAATGTGAGGATAATATTATGGCTCAAAACCCAATTGTAACTTTTGAAATGGAAAACGGCGACATCATGAAAGCCGAACTGTATCCTGAAATTGCTCCGAATACAGTTAACAACTTTATCTCCCTGATTCAAAAAAATTTCTATGACGGACTGATTTTCCACCGCGTCATCAAGGGATTTATGATTCAGGGCGGCGACCCGGAGGGTACCGGAATGGGTGGTCCCGGCTATGGAATTAAGGGGGAATTTGCGCAGAATGGCTTTACAAACGACTTAAAGCACAGCGCCGGCGTTCTATCTATGGCTCGTTCCATGGCACCGGATTCCGCAGGCTCCCAGTTTTTTATTATGCATAAGAATGCCCCGCACCTAGACGGCTCCTATGCGGCCTTCGGAAAGATCACAGAAGGAATGGACATTGTCGATAAAATCGCCGAGACAAATACGGACTACTCCGACCGTCCGATGGAAGAGCAGAAAATAAAATCCGTTACTGTAGAAACATTCGATGTGGAATATCCGGAACCACAGAAGTGTTAATCGCTTCTTTGCAAGCTGCGAATTCTGCCTGAGATTTTTTTGTCTTATAGGCTACACTTACCTATAAGACAGAAAAAACTCCCCAAAAAATTTAGGGAGTTTTATTACAAAACTTTGCCATAAGTTCTAAAAGTTTTATAATGCAGCAGCTCAAGAGTCTTCTGAACTGCCACATTATATCCAATAACACAATGACCTCTGATTATTTCAATTTTACATCTTTTTCAATATCTCCGGCACGCCCGCCAAAAACGGATTTTCCAGCTCATAAAAACACTCCCTGTCCACCGCCTCGGCAAAAGACGGATCCAAAGGCATCTTTGCAAGCACCTTAAGTCCCAGCTCATCGGCCGTCTTATCAATGTGGCTTTCCCCAAACAATTTTATTTCCTTCCCGCAATCCGGACATTTCAGATAACTGTAATTTTCCACAATTCCTATAACCGGTATATCCATCATCCGCGCCATGTTGTAAGCCTTTTTTACAATCAGCTGTACCAGCTCCTGCGGCGAGGTGACAATTACCACCCCGTCCACCGGAAGCGATTGAAATACGGTAAGCGGCACATCGCCCGTTCCCGGCGGCATGTCCACAAACAAATAATCAAGCTCTCCCCATACAACATCGGTCCAGAACTGTTTGACTGCCCCCGCAATCACCGGCCCTCTCCAGATAACCGGAGCTTCCTCGTCATCCATCAGAAGATTGATCGACATAACTTTTGTTCCGTCCTTCGCCACAGACGGAATAATTCCCTGCTCATTGCCAAACGCTTCCCCGTGAATGCCATACATTTTAGGAATAGAAGGTCCCGTAATATCTGCGTCAAGGATTCCCACCTTATATCCTGCTTTTCCCATCGCACTGGCAAGCGACGCAGTTACAAAGGACTTGCCTACGCCGCCCTTTCCGCTGACAATACCGATTACCTTCTTCACAGATGAATATGCATTTAATTTTTCTTTAAAATCCTGCGGACTTTTTGCTCCCTGGCATCCCTCGCAGCTTTCTTTGTTACAAGTTGATGCACCCGCACATGTATTTTTATCCGGCATTTTCTTTCCCTCCTGTTTATTATATAACTATAATACCCTATGTTCTGTCTGTTTACAACGGCTGCTGCCCCTTTATTTTTTCCGCAAGATCCTCAAGGTAGGTCCAACGCTCCATCTTCTCCTCTAGCAGCCGCTCTGCCTCCCCCTTTTCATTCGCAAGCTCATTCAAACGTACAAAATCGCTGGCAGACTGCTCCATCTCTTTGTCAATCACCTCGATTCGCTCCTCCAATGCGGCGATTTCGTCCTCAATTCCCTCGTACTCCTTCTGCTCTTTATAGGAGAATTTCAGCTTTTTCTCATGCTTCCATGTGGCACGGGAATCACTTGCAGACACGGTCTCTTTTACACTGTCCGCCGCATATGTATTCATATTTTCCTCACGCTTTAACATACAGTCGGTATAGCCGCCCTCATACTGTGTGAGACTCCCGTCTCCTTCAAAGACAAAGATCCTGCCCGCGATGCGGTCCAAAAAATATCTGTCATGAGATACGGTTATGACAATTCCCTCAAAACTATCCAAATAATCCTCCAGTATCGTAAGCGTCGTGATGTCCAGATCGTTCGTCGGCTCGTCAAGAATCAGCACATTCGGAGCCTCCATCAATACACGCAGCAAATTCAACCGGCGCTTCTCGCCTCCGGAAAGCCGTCCGATTCTATTATACTGCTCCTCCTTGACAAATAAAAAACGCTCCAGCATTGCAGACGCAGATACCAGGCCGTCAGCGGTTTTTACAAACTCCGCGGTATTTTTGATGTAATCAATCACCCTTAAATCGGGGTCCATATAGGCGATTCCCGCCTCCTTCGAGCTCTCAATCTCCTGGCTGTAATAACCGATCTTTATCGTTTGCCCGATTGTGACACTTCCGCCGTCCGGCTCTAGTCTCCCGTCTATGATCCTCATCAATGTGGTTTTCCCGCAGCCGTTTTTCCCGATAAAGCCGACTCTGTCGTTCTTTAAAAAAATATAAGAAAAATCATCAATCAAAATCTTCCCGCCATATGTCTTGCGGATATGATCAAGCTCAATCGTCATACGTCCCATTCTCGTCGCGACAGAACTCATCTGAATTTTCTCATCCGTCTCTATTCCCCCGGCATCCCGCAGCGCCTCATAGCGCTTAATATGCGCCTTCTGCTTCGTAGAGCGCGCTCGCGCTCCTCTTTGCATCCATGCAATCTCTTTTCGCAGAATCGACTGGCGTTTTCTCTCTCCCGCCACGGCAATCTCTTCCCGTTCTGCCTTAGCGGCAAGAAAGCCTGAGTAATTTGTCTGATAGCTGTATATTTTTCCTCTGTCAATCTCCACAATCCGATTGCAGACACTGTCCAAAAAATAGCGGTCATGCGTCACCATAATCATCGAACCTTTATAACTTCTCAAATAATTATCCAGCCATCCCGCCATATCGGAATCGAGATGGTTCGTCGGCTCGTCAAGAATCAGAACGTCACACGGCGTAAGCAAAACAGCGACAAGCGCAAGCCTTTTCTTTTGCCCGCCCGAAAGATGCGATGTCGTTTCCTCGAAATTCGTAATCCCAAGCTTCGTCATCATAGTCTTCGCCGTACTCTCCAGATCCCAAATTTCATGCTCCTCCCTTCCGCTCTCCTCATGCGAACTTCCCGTCGCTGCTGTCTTTAACACACTCTCCAAGACCGTTTCCTTCGGCGCAAACTCCGGCATTTGCGGCAGATAACGTATCACAAGATTATTCGCCCGGACAACCTCCCCCTCATCCGGCTGTTCTATTCCTGCGATAATTTTTAACAGTGTCGACTTTCCGGTCCCGTTAATGCCGATTACGCCGACTTTTTCTCCGGACTGCAAAGAAAAGGAGGCTTCGTCAAGAAGCTTCCTTTCCGTATATACTTTTTTGATATTTTCCAGTGTCAATATACTCATCCGAGATCCTCCACCCGCTTCCTCATGATCTCATCAAGCTTTTCGCGTCCCATAATCTTGTCGATACGGCACTCACTGATTTCCATTCCGCTCTGCCCGAAATAGAACTTCAAAAATGTGGAAGCGCTGATAATCGGATTCAATTCAAATGTTTCTGTTCTCCACTCCTTATCTGCACCGCTGAGCGTCAATGTCTTAATCAGCTGATGTTCCTGGAATACCGAAAGCGGAACCTGCGCGGTATCCGGCGAATCCGGAATGCGGCATGTTACCACGAGATGGTAAATTCCGATTTCCTCCGGCACGACCATAAACAGACTTGTCTGGCCTTTTGCGGTATTTAGAATCTTAGGATCAATACGAATCACGCCGTTCTCGCTCTTGACGGTATACATTGTACCCTGGCTCTCCTCCTCGCTTTCCGCAAGAGCCTCAAGCTCCTCATCAAGCTTTGTCTTCTTGCCCTGTAAAAACAGGAAGGCCGGCGTACGCATCAACACCTTGCAAATATTTTCTGCCGAGCGCTGATATTCCGCCCGCGTCGTGCGTCCGGCCTGTATTGCCTCCATGGAATTATCTCCCACCGAATTAGTCTCCGCGTCCGGCATTACCATATATAAATCGTTCTGGCTGCGCACCATCGCGGCCGTGTTCGCCACGAATCCGCTCTCTCCCTCGTCATTTCCCTTTGCCCACCAGTCGGTCATAACCGCGCCGTCATATTTCCACTCCCCGCGAAGCACGGTCGTCAACAAATCATAATTGCTTGCCGCATGAAAGCCGTTAATCAATCCGTAGCTCGTCATTATCAAATACGCTCCCGCCTCCTTCACCGCAATTTCATATCCGCGCAGATAAATCTCACGAAGCGCTCTCTCAGAAACGACACTCTCCGTCTCTGTCCGCCTGTACTCCTGATTGTTGCAGGCAAAATGCTTGATTGTCCCCGTCACGCCATATTTATGCATACCGCGCAGCTGCGCCGCGGCAAGCTTTCCCGTCACATACGGGTCTTCGGAAAAATACTCAAAATTTCTGCCGTTTAACGGATTCCTGTGAATATTCATTCCAGGTCCCAACAACGTATCCACATGATTCTTGCGCAGCTCCATGCCCTCATACTCATATAGCTCCTCAAGCAGCTCCTCGTTAAAGGTGCACGCTAAAAGAGTTCCGTTTGGCATTGCAAACGCAACGGTTCCGCAATCCATACGAATCCCGCTCGGACCGTCCGCACAGCATGCGGTCGGAATCCCAAGAGAGTTTAACGCCTTGCTCACACCGCCGAATGCTCCTGCCGTTCCGGGCGTCACCTTGTACGAACACATTCCCTCCCCGCGAACAATCGCGGCAAGCTCTTCATCCGCCAGCTGCCCGATAAACTCGCGCATCGTCACCTTTCCTTCCGCTACGTCTACCAGCTTATATCCCTGATCGCCGCTATATGCAATCTCGCCCGGCATATCATTTTCTCTCCGCTCCATCGGAGAAACGCTTCTCTTTGGAACGGCTTCATAACCGACACTATATACACCCTCCAATGCGCTCTCCGGCTTCATGCGCCTGAAATCCTCCACAGGAGCCATGACCTCCTGGAGCCGTTCTATCACAGTTAGCTCTTTTACCTCATATGATTTTACCTCCGCCGCCTTACGCACATCGCCGCCCATATAAAATCTATATGTGCCTTCCTCTAACACATAACAGCTCTTATGTCCGGTTGCGCCGCTGTCATCATAGGATGCCAGCTGATATTTGGTGCAGACAATGCGCAGCTTTTCACTCTCTTTTGGTAAAAGAGTTTTTGTTTTTCCGAAACCGCACAGAATGCGTGCCGGTTTGCCAAGCCTTCCCTGTGGCGCAGATACAAACAAAAGAACCGTTTCCTTTCCTGCGGTTTCCCCTGTATTTTTCACCTGAACATGGAAGATAAACTCCTCCGCCGTCTCTTCCGTCTCCAGCAATTCCTTTTCAAATGTCGTGTAAGAAAGCCCGTAACCAAACGGAAACATCACCTTATCCTTTGCAAATGTCTCGAAGTAGCGGTATCCCACATAGATATCTTCTACATAATAATTACGCCTCTTATCCCCATGGTTGGCTGTGGACGGATAATCCTCAATATTGTATGCAATCGTATCCGTCAGTCTTCCCGACGGTGAGACTGTCCCCCGCAGCACATCCAAAACACCGCTTCCGCCTTCCTGTCCTCCCTGCCATACATACATAACCGCGGAAGGCTTCACATCCTCCATCCACTTCATATCAATAATATTTCCGACATTCAGAATTACAACCGTACGCGAAAATACACCGCATACCTTTCTTAACATATTATTCTCTAAATCGGTCAGAAGATAACTTCCCGCTTCGGCCTTATTATCCTTATCCTCCCCTGCCGTTCTTCCAAGAATGATTACCGCCGTATCAGATTCCTCCGCAGCCTGCCTTACCAGCTCATCCGTAAGCTCCATTTCCTCCTGAAACCACGGCTCCATTGCCCAGCCCTCTCCCTCGTCAAACGGGTGCTCCTTCTCCCATTCCTCATAAGCCCTTCTGACATTTTCATTCAGTATAAGGCCGCCGTCCTGCTTTAGCGCCTCATAGATTCCCGTCACATACGCGGTATTCACAAGCCCGCCGGAGCCTGTACCGCTCTTAAAATAGTTCAGCTGAGTACGCCCGAACAACGCGATTTTCGACGCCCCCTTAAGCGGCAGAACATGATCCTCATTCTTTAGAAGAACCACGCCCTCTGCCACTGCCTCTCTCGCCAGTCTGGTGTATTCCTTTAAATCAAATTTTTTGCCTTCCATCTCTGTTTTCCTCCATATCCGATATTTTCGCAATACAAATGACTGCCCCAGTTCCGGTATAAAAAACCCATATTCTTAAATTCTTGTTTTATTTTACCACGCCACGATACAAATTAATATCAAAACCTTATGATTTATATCATTTTTTCTCCTTACATAACTGTAAATACTGTGATATAGAAGGAGCAGACGAACACCTGACATGCCGCCTGCTTTAAATCATTCTATCGCCCCTTTTTCTTTCTCTCTTTCATATATCCTTCTTATAATTCACAATTGTTCACGGTTCTCGGGAACGGCACCACATCGCGTATATTCGCCATGCCGGTCAAATACATCACGCAACGTTCAAAGCCAAGCCCGAACCCGGCATGTCTTGCGGAACCGTATTTGCGCAAGTCAAGGTAGAAGGCGTAATCCTCCTCATTCAATCCAAGCTCTCTGATCCGCTCTAAAAGCTTCTCGTAATCGTCCTCTCTCTGGCTTCCCCCGATAATCTCGCCGATTCCCGGCACAAGACAGTCTACCGCCGCAACGGTTTTGCCGTCCTCATTCAGCTTCATATAAAATGCCTTTATCTCCTTCGGATAATCCGTTACAAATACCGGCCGCTTAAATACCTGCTCTGTCAGATAGCGCTCATGCTCCGTCTGAAGATCACAGCCCCAGGATACCTTATAGTCAAAATTGTCATTGTTTTTCGCCAGAATCTCAATTGCTTCCGTATAGGTCACTCTTGCAAACTCCGAATGAAGTACATTATTCAATCTGTCAAGCAGCCCCTTGTCCACAAAGCTGTTGAAAAACTGCATCTCCTCCGGCGCATGCTCCAACACATACGCAATGATGTATTTTAACATGCTCTCCGCCAGCATCATATCATCCGCCAAATCCGCAAACGCAATTTCCGGCTCTATCATCCAAAACTCCGCCGCATGCCTTGTGGTATTGGAGTTTTCCGCACGGAACGTCGGCCCAAAGGTATAAATATTCTTAAATGCCATCGCATACGTTTCGCCGTTCAGCTGGCCGCTCACCGTAAGGTTCGTCTGCTTGCCAAAAAAATCTTTTGAAAAGTCAATCGTTCCGTCCTGATTTAACGGCGGATTTTTCATGTCAAGCGTCGTGACCTGAAACATTTCCCCTGCGCCCTCGCAGTCGCTTCCCGTAATCAAAGGCGTATGCACATAAACAAAATCCCTCTCCTGAAAAAATCTGTGAATGGCATATGCAATCAGGGAACGCACGCGAAACACCGCTTCAAAGGTGTTGGTGCGCGGCCTCAAATGGGAAATCGTCCTCAAATATTCAAAGCTGTGACGTTTCTTTTGCAACGGGTAATCCGGTGCGCTTGCCCCCTCGACAATCACCTCCGAAGCCTGAATCTCAAACGGCTGCTTCGCCTGCGGCGTCTCCTCAAGTCTTCCCTTTACAATCACGGCAGCGCCCACATTAATCTTGGTCAGCTCCGCAAAATTAGAAAGCCCGTCCGCATAGACTACCTGCAGCGGCTCAAAAAACGTTCCGTCGTTTACCACGATAAAACCAAAGTTTTTCGAAGCGCGGTTGCTCCTCACCCAGCCGCCTACCGTAAGCTCTGTCCCGATATACTCTTCCCTCTTACGGAATAAATCTCTGATGTTTACAAGTTCCATTCTTCTAATCCCCCTATAATCCAAATTGTTTCCGTCAGATCTTACGACTCTGTACCGCCGACTGCTTCCGTGTTGTCGACAGCCTCCGTATTGCTCTCCGTACTCTCCTCAACAGTTACCTTCGCATCATCCATAATTGACTGAAGCGCCAGATTACATACATATATTTTTCTCAAATGCGCCTCGCCGTCCTCTACATTGTCCGCATAAGTCAGATAAAGGTCCTCGTTCTTCTCATAACCGTTATTTGCCACAAGATTGTTGATATAGATCTCAAAATCCTCCTCCTCATACGTAACTTCTTTCTCCTGGGCAATTGCCTCTAAGATCAGCTGGATTTTCGTATCCTGCTCAACCTCGGATGTGACCTGCGCCAAAAATTCATCATACGTCGTACCCATTTTTTGTTCTACATAATCCTCTAACTTCGATCCGTCCTGACAATAATATGTCTCATACTGCTTAAGCGCCTCCGCCAGCTTCGCGTCGAGAAGCTCGTCCGGCATTTCTTCTACGCTGCAGTTCTCCAGAAGCTGTGAGAGCACCGAAGCGCGTATCGCGGAATTTTTGCTGGAAGCGGAAGCGCTTTCCAGATAGCTTCTGATATCCTTAATCATATCCTCTGCCGTCGTATAACTCATTCCTGTCTTTTCGGAAAGATAGGTAACATACTCATCCGTTAACTTGTCGTAAGACATATCCTGCTTTTCCACAATCCTGTTTACCTTGACATGGAATACGACATCTACACCTGCCAGATCCGGGTTGTTTTGGTAATCCTCCGGGAAGGTCAGATTCAAATCCTTCTCCTCCCCCACCTTCATTCCGACAACACCGTCCTCAAATCCGTCAATAAAGCCCGCATTGCCGATTTCCAAAATGGAACCCTCGGCTGTTCCGCCGTCAAATTTCTCACCGTCTCTCGTTCCCGAGTAGTCGATATCCGCAAAATCGCCCTTCTCCACAACTGTCTTGTCCAGATCTTTATAGTATGGGTAATTTACAATCACATTATCATTGACATAATCCGCAACCGTCTTGTCATCTACCTCATAATCCTGGTCAAGCGTCACCTCAAGTCCTTCATAATTTCCTAAAGTCACATACTCCTTGGCATCGTACTCAATAGATGCACTTGGCTTTGACGTCTCCGTGCCGCCCACATTCTCTGTTCCCTCATGAACGCTCTCCCCATTCTTATCCTTATTGTTTGCACATCCGGTAACCGACACTGCAAGAACTGTACATAACAGCAGCGCTACTATCTTTTTCTTCATGTTTTCATTTCCCTTCTATATTGAATAGTATTCATGGATTTTCTATCCCATATTTTATTACGATAGCACATAATGAGGAAAATGAAAAGTTTTTCGATAAAAATAACACAAAGATTTCATATATTGATTTTTAACACAAGTAATGTTACAATAAATTCTAAGTTTTACCAAAGGAGGAGCATACTATGCCAACATTTGTAAAAGTAATGCTGATCATAGCTGTCGTCCTTATCATTGCCATGGTCGTCCTGTATTTTCTCGGAAAAAAAGCGCAGAAAAAAAAGGACGAGCAGGATGCACAGATTGCCGCGGCTGCACAGACCGTCTCCATGTTAATCATTGATAAAAAAAGAATGAAACTAAAAGATGCCGGCCTTCCGGCACAGGTCCTCGCACAGACACCCAAAATGCTGCGGCGTTCCAAGCTGCCGATTGTCAAGGCAAAGGTTGGTCCCAAGATCACAACCTTAATCTGCGACGCCGCTGTTTTCGATTCTATTCCGGTCAAAAAGGAAGTCCGGGCAGTTGTCAGCGGCCTGTATATTACCGGCATCAAAAGCGTCCGCGGCGGAATGGAAGCGCCGCCCAAGAAAAAAGGCTTTATGGCAAGGTTACGTGATAAGGCAAATGCAAAATAAAAGGAATCCCGCCAGACGGGATTCCTTTTATTTAGTTAGATTCGTATATCAGGACAACCGAAAATCTCCGGCCTCCTTCGACCTGATATTCATCCTGATCTTACAATCTGCCAGATGCTCATAATTCACATCCAATGTATAATCCACGGCCACGTCAATATTGTTTTCCTCTTCCTTGATCTCAATCTTTTTTGCGTCAATACCGACCAGAATACTTCCAAACGGCGTGTGATAATACGTTACATTTTTTTTATTTTTTTCAAACATCATATGTACATTAGAAACACCCTTTTTGGTGATGTCCAGTAAATCCTCATGAAGCTTTATCCGATTTTTCGTCGTCCCGGTAAACCCTTCCATCACCTCATCAAATATCACATAATGTCTTCCGTTTTTTTTGTAATAGTCGCCGGCGGTAATAATTTCTACCGGTTCATTCGCCCCATCCTCAGCAAACTGCAGTCCGCTGATGGAAACAATTACGTCTTTTGTCATTGTCTGTCCCCTCGTCATTTAATATCTTGCCGGAATCCTGCAAATCTGTGCCTTGCTTTCAAATACAATCCCGTTTTGAACATATTCTGCAGCTACCCACACAATATATCCTTTGTTTAAAATAGGCTGAGACGCCGCGCTGAATTTGATGTTTGCATACGTTTTGGAATAAACCTTTTTCCCTGTGTCACTGATAACCACATAATGCAGCTTCTCTTTTCCCTTTTGCGTTGTTGTATACATAATCGCAAAGCGGTTATCCGCCAGCTTGACCATACGCGGCTCTCCCACTGTCACATTTGTAGATTTGGGATTGTATGCCGTCAGCCATTTAACCTTTGTCTTTCCTGTCTCTCGGCTCGTAACCGTGATATACAAATTATATGCCATGCCGTAATCGCAGCCGGAAACACCCTTTACCTTATACTTATGCGGCTGTGAAATCCCGCAGGCAATCACATTTTTTTCACCGACTTCCATGCCGCATACCTTATGTCCGGTAAAATTTGCCCCTGTCTCACCCTGAAAAGAAAACAGCGTTGCGCTCGTGGACTTTTGTTCTTCCGTCCCGTAATTATCCACCATCAAAAGACGCAGGCTGCGCGGATACGCGTCCCCATGGTCAAGCACGTAGAGAGATCCATCCTTGAATTTCACAAACTGATTAAAGGAATGGCTGGCATAGCTGTCATTGGCCTCAGAAGCTTTCATCGTCTTGGTGTTAATTTTAAATGAAATATTGGACTGATGGCGCAGTCCGTCCGAACCCTTAAACATCGTTCTAGACGTTATCAAATACAGCGTATTCCCCTGCATATCCATCCGGCAGTTTCCCGCATCAAACGGACAATAAATTCCCTGAAAGCTATTGGACGCGCCGCCCTTGATACTGGCTGTCTTACGCTTTTTCCATTTGCTGTCATACTGAATCACTTTAATTACGGTCTTTTTCTTGCTTTCGGCCTGATTATTATATCCGACCGCAACATAAAAATTACCGTCTGTACCCTGATAAAAACCTCCCCAGTAATCGTATTTCAGATGAATCGTCCTTGCGCTCTTTATTTTCATCGCCGACGTCATGCTGTAAATCTTCAGATCACCGTTACTTTGCACACTCAAAACATGCAACGTGCCGCCCGCCTGATAATAATAAACCTTGTCAGGGCTTGTCCAGTTGCCGCCATACTGTCCCCGCGCAAAACCGACGGCTCCGTCAAGCCTGCTGCACGACGTCATCTTCGCCTTACCGCTCTTTGGAATCAGCCTTGAAACCGCGGATGAAAAATCGCTTTCTCCCTCCGGATATACCGTTCGCAGCTTGTAATAATAGGTCACGCCCTTTTTTACCTTCTGCTTATATGAAGTAATATTATTTTTCGCCGTATAAATACATTTGTATGTCCCGTTCTCACTCGTACCGCGGTAGAGCTTATATCCCGTGGCGCCGGCTATGGCGCTCCACTTGATCTGCAGGCTGCTGCCGGATCTTTTGACGGAAGTAAGCTCTGCTCCTATTTTCTTCACGGTAAAATTATACTTCTGCGAATACAAACTGTCACCGTCGTAAGTGTTTACACCGTCCGTCACAAAACCAACGACACGATATGTATAACTCACTTCCCACTCGGCCTGCATCTCCGCACTTACGGTATCCGCACCGTATACGGTTGTCACCGGCTTCCAGTCCTGATCTTCCTTCGCAACCGTCCTTTCCACCCGATAGCCGCTGCATCCGGGTACCTTTTTCCATGTCACGGTAACGCTTTGATAAGCCGTCTGACGAACTGCGGTAATATCCACTTCCTCCGGAACAACGTAAATCCGCTTCTTATACGTTATATTATTCACGGTAACTATAATATCCGCTACCCCAACACCGACAATCTCATAGTCAATCCCGTCACTTCCTGCGTAATCATTGGCATCCACTGTCACGTTTGACGGCGACACAATCCTTATTACGCTCGTATCGGAACTGCTGATACGCATCTGAAACACCGACTCGGACACGTTTTCATAGCGGTAAAATGCGTATCCCTCGTCGGAATATGCGCTTTTATAAACTTCTTTTGCGCTCTCCTCGCCAAATGCAAAAAAGAACTCTTTCTCCTTGTGGTTCTCCTCTCCACCGACAGAAGGGACGATTTCCTCCATATCCGGCATGGCCGTCTCTGTCTCCGGTACGGCCTCTTTTATATCCGATACCGCTTTCTCCGCCTCCGGTACGGCCTCTTTTGTATCCGGTACCGCTTTCTCCTCCTCCGGTTTCACCATCTCCGTCTCCGGCGCAAACTCCTGCATATCTGCCGAAAACACGTCAGCCTCCGTCTGCTTAACCGCAGGCTCCTCTGTCACAGACTCCTCTGCAGCCGTTGTCTGCTGCGGCATAGCCCCCGCAAACATTGCGGCAATAAGCAATATCGCTGTTAATTTTTTCAACTTTTCCGTTGTCATGATATCCCCTGCCTTTACATCAAAGTCATGTCACCACCCGTTAGGGTGATGACCTACGCGCACATCAGTGCGCTTCCTTATTATATCATGTCACCACCCGCCAAGGTGATGACCTACGCGCACATCGGTGCGTTTCTTTATTATATCATGACAACTTTGAGAACTCAAACGATTACTCAAAATACTTATTCAAAAATTTAAGATACTTAAATCTGATTTTATAATTTTTATTTTCCATCAAAGACTTATACTCATCCGGCTCTAAGGCACGCTCTAAGGATTCTTTGGCATCTTCCTCTATCACCTCATAGCCGCTTCCCGCAAAGCACATGTTCGGGTACATCACACACCACCAATTATGCCCTATCCCGCTCCCGATCACAAGCTCCAGCGCCTCATAACTGCCTGCCGGAAATGTGTACATGCCGTATGTTTTGTCCGGAAAATCTACTTTCGCAATATACGCCTCCACCGGATAATCATAGCCCTCTCCTTCTATCACCCGCTCTGCCGCCGAAACGATTTCCTTCATATTGGCAGCTACGACTTTTTTGCATTCCTCAAGCCCCGAAACATCCCTTAGCTTTTCTGAGAGTAAAACGCCGACCTCGTCCCTCACTTTTAATTTTAAACTCTGGTCCGCGTCCGTATCGCTGTTCGCGCGCACATGGAAGCGCAGTACCTTTTCGGCAATGTCCCGCTGGTTCTCCTGCGCCTTTATGTAATCTGTTGTCCCCACCATTGCCGCTGCCGTCAATACAAGGGCAAAAATACCTGCCAGTAATCTCATCCGTCTCATAGTCCCAATCCTCCGTTTCATTTCATAGAAGAATTATGAACCGTTTTTTCCGCGCTTATTCACTGTGGATTTTATTTTCCTCCAAAAATCTTTTTATTGTACCATAATATGTATCCGGGTCCTTATCCTGTGCCTGCGCATGTCCCGCGCCCTCCACGATAAGCAGCTCCTTTTTGCAGGCGGCCGCCTCATACAAATCCTTTGACATCTGAACCGATATCATAGCATCGGCATCTCCGTGAATAAAAAGCGTCGGCGTGCTGCTCTTTCTCACCGCTTCGAGCGCTGAGGCGTCCCTTAAATCATACCCGCCGCGAAGCTTAAGCGCCAGGCACGCCGAATCCACCAGCGGAAAGGCCGGAAGCGAAAACCACTCCTTCACCTTCTCTCCGAACATAGAATATGCATCCGTGTAAGCGCAGTCGGAAACCACCGCACAGACATTCACGGGCAAATCCTCCTCCCCCGTCATCATCAATGCCGTCGCAGCTCCCATCGACTGCCCGTGCAGGACAATCACCGCGTCAGGATCCTGCGACAAAATGTAATCAATCCAGAGCATACTATCATAATGATCGGTCCATCCCATACCGATAAAATCGCCCTCGCTCTCCCCCTGGCAGCGCAAATCAGGCGCGATAATGTGATATCCCTCTCCGTAATACCAATAGGCAAACGGATACATTTCTTCCTTCCAGCCTGTATACCCGTGAAGCAGAAGTACCCATTTGTGGCTCTCCTTTTCCGAAAAAAATTCCTGCGCAACCAGCGTAAATCCATCCTCTGTCTCTGTCGAAATCTTTTGGCATCCCCCATCCCTTACGCACATTTTAATCCATTCGTCCGCCGCATTCAGCGCCAGCTGACGGTTCACCTTAATATCCGATGTCTGTACCTGCGCCGCATAGCTCTCCTCGGTAATCCGCTCAAACGACTCCAGCTTCTCCATAAAGGACGGAACCAGAGCCGCACTCACAAGAAAATTCACCAGAACAAAATACAATGCGGACAAAACCGCAAAAATTGCAGCCGCTAAAATGATTCTCTTCCTTTTCTTTCTCATCATAGTAATCCTTTGTAAACATTTTTCTGCATTAGTTGGCCGGGCAGTCCCCTTAAATTGTATCATCATTTTACCGGAAAATCATCTGGAAAAATTTTGACAATTAATCCTTACTCCAGCACCGGGGTAATTTCAAACCGAATTTCCGTCTCAAGATTGTTTTTATATGCGGCCTGATTTTGCGCATACGCCTGATAAAGATTTCGGTTATAACCGCCAAGCCGATAATAGCTGTTCGTGATATCCACCTTTTTTTCCTCCAGCAGCTTTGCGGCGTCATACTCTGCTCTCTGTGAAAGATACTCCTCAATCCGCTCCTTAAGCCTGACCTGCTCCTCCTCATCAGCAATACTCCCGTTTAAAAGCCTTGCTTCTGCGCAAACCACGACCTCCACACCGGGCATATCCCCCTTATCCTCATACGTGTAACGGTTTTTAAGGTTTTCCAAAATCAGCGCTTCCCCGGAATCCAGCTCAAATTCATACTGGCTTATTTTTCCCTCAAGCAGCATCGCAAGAAGATATAAGCGGGTGTCTATATTGCCAAGGCTCTGAAAAGACGACAGGATATAATAGCTCTCTATCACGGGCTTTTCTTCCTCCACGGTGATGACCGGAATAAAAAGATTTTCCATCTGATTGTCATACTCATTCAAAAGGCTTCCCAGCGTAACAACCGCCACGTCCTTTACCTCCTTAGAGCCTCCCGCTAACTCTTCCAAGTAAGTTCCCACCGCCATGTTAAGCTTTCCTTCCAAATCCGTCACGTCAGACGCGTCCTTGTCACACGTAAAGAGCAGCGTATTCCTTGCAAGCACCTCCTGCTTCTTTACGTAATCCAAAAATTCCCTCAACAGCTCCTTATCATCCAAAATCTCCCTGCTCAAAATAAGCGCCTTCACATGATTGTAATCCATAGACTTTGGACCGCCCTCATCACTGTTTAAAAACGCACCGCGCAGACTTTTATCCTCCCCCTGCATCGGCGGGCTTCCCGCATCCTTTGCCTTCTCATCCGCCACCTGGGAAAGATCCTGAAACCCCATAGAAATACGGTACCCCTCCTGACCTTTATCCACGCCGATTGCCAGCGGAAAATTGCGTTCTTCAAGCTCCGCACTGCTGCACCCAATCATTCCACAAAAAAGCGGAAGAAAACAAAATAACGCCAAAGATTTTTTTATTTTCATGACAGTCTTCCTCCTTTCGCGGCGGTTTGCTTCTTACCAAAGCATAGTAAAAGAAGAGGTACGACGATCAAAAACGCCGGCCCGATGCAGATAAGATATTTCCGACAGAACATAAGCGCTGCCCCGGACTGATAGAACACCGCCGCCGCCGCAAACGTCAATACTACCGTAACGAAAACATACCGTTTCTGCCCCTTCTTATGAAATAAATTCTTTAATACCTCCGTTCCGTAAAACATTCCGCTGTTGATTAAGGCATACATCGTAAAAAACCAGATTGCCACCATAAACGCGTCCTGCCTCTCAAAAAATCCGCCCGGAAGTTTAATCATACTCATTAAAGTAATAATTGGATACTGCATATTCGCAAGCGCTTCGGAAGCAAACATGCCGAGCGTAATCAGATAAACCGCGGCGTTTAACAGCGCCGAAATCATGAGCGCGGATTTTGCGGCACGAACCGCTCCGCCCTTTTTCCTCTCAAAAGGCATAAGAAAATGGCAGACATATATGACACTGTAAAATAAAAAAACAAGCAGCGTTCCCTTAAGCACACCGGCTACTCCTGATGTAAATACAGGCGTCCAATAATCTACATTGACATCCTTTGCGGCAAGCAGAAGCATCAAAAGCAGCGGCGCCATCAAAAACCAGAACAGGATTTCATAAACTCTTGCCCTTCCCTCAATCCCCCCCATAATCCCATATCCGCCAAGCACAAGGATACAAATACAGATCAGCCAATAAGACTCCTCCTTTAACAGCGACGTTTTGATCAGACAGCTTAAGACATACAGCACATAGCCCGCGAGAAAAACACTGAACAAATAATATATGCCAAGCAATACTGCAGAAATAACTCCTCCAAAGCTCTCCCTCATATATGAAGGATAATCACTTTTCGACTTTTTTGACACCTTATCAATTAACGCCAAAAACAGATAAGCCGGGATCAATGCCAGAAATATGCAAAAAATCCCGTCCCTGCCGGCTATTTGCGCCAGCATCGGCGGCAGCAGCAGAGTGCTTATGCCTGTAATATCATAGATAAAAAGCCTGTGCACCTGCCGGCTTGAAATTTTTCGATTATCAGAAAACATGGCTACTCCTTTCGTCTTAAGCGTACCCGATTGTCTCTTTTTGCAAATACCGGTCTTCTCTTTAGCAGAAAGGTCGGAATCCGAATTAAGGAGTCCCGCTCATCCTCATAACCCGTGAGATCAGCTCCGACAAACGGCATGAGATACGGAATCCCAAAGCTGGTCAGGTGTGACAGATGAATCAACAGCAGCAGCAGCGACAGTAAAAATCCAAAAAATCCAAGCCATGCACAAAGGCCAATAAAGACAAATTTTAAAAGGCGAAACGCGGTGGCAAATTCTTCATTCGGAATTGCAAACGAACAAAGCGCGGTAAACGCCACCACAATCACAACAATCGGACTGACCAGATTCGCCTCTACCGCCGCCTGTCCGATAATCAGGCCGCCTACAATCCCGATTGTATTCCCCATCGCCCCCGGCAGCCTCACACCTGCCTCTCTCAATAGCTCAAACGACAATTCCATCAGTATAATCTCCACAACACCCGGAAACGGCACTCCCTGCCTTGCCGCCGCAAAAGAAAGCAGCAGATTTGTCGGTAGAATCTGCGTATGAAAATTGCAGACTGCCAGATACAGTCCGGGCAGAGCCATCGCAAAAAATGAGGCAATGAATCTTAACATCCTGCTAAAAGACGCAATCTCCCAACGATTGTAATAATCGTCACTTGTCTGGATAAACGAATTGTAGTCTGTCGGCAGTATCAGCGCTACCGGTGAGTTATCAGACAATAACACAATCCTTCCCTCCAGAATCGCCATCGCCGCCCGGTCAGGCCGCTGCGTCGTCTGAAACTGCGGAAACGGCGAATACCATTTTTTCTCCGCGAGCTGTTCGATAATTCCGCTGTCTAAAACTCCGTCTATCTTATAACCGTCCAGCCGCCTTTCTATCTCCGCCAAAACATCCGGATAAATCAAATCCTCAATATAGACAAGATCTACATTTGTCTTTGAACGGACTCCCGACTTTATCTCCTTAACCTTGACCTTGGGAGAACGGACTCTTTTGCGGATCAGCGCGGTATTCGTCTTGATGGAGTCCGTAAACCCCTCATTGGAGCCGCGAATCACCTTCTCTGAGGTAGTCTCCGAAATGCTCATCTGCGGATACCCCTTATCCGGTATCTTAAGCGCGGCGGCATATCCGTCTACAAAGAGAATCATATCACCGGTCAGCATTCCATCTGCCGCATCCTCCATATACTCAAACGGTGTCACATCGGAAAGCCCCAGTGCATTCTCCCTAAGCTTCTGATAAATTTCCTCCTTTGAACATGTGCACAGGCTGTTCAAAAGATTTCCAATCAGAGATTTCTCAAAAATTACGCTTCCGCCGGTCACCTCCACATACGCAACCATGCAGCCCACATTTTGTTCCCTTCCAAGCTTCATCTCACGCATTTTGACATCCGCACAGTCCGAAAATATCTGCTTATAAACGCTTATATCCTCTTTCAGTCTGCCGGACACCGGGATTTTGGATGCATTCTCATCCGCCCCCGGCTGTCTGCCTTCTATTTTTTCTCTCATACATATCCTCACTTACGGAACCTGCCGCCGGCAGCTTCTTCCAGATGCACGGCAACAAAATAATAATAGGAAAAGGCAGCGTTGTATCTGCCTTTTCCTATTATTTCCTTCTTTCTCTCAAATATGCGCTTCTTGTAATTCTTTTGCCCTCTTATTCCTGTTCGCGTATTCGGCTCTTGACCGCCGCCGCCTGATTTAAAACATGTCTTTTCATCACTCCGGCGGCAAGCGACTTATCTCTCGAACGGATTCCCTCCATAATCGCCTGGTGCTCACGCACCAGCTCCGGATACTTACTGTCGTCCTTTAAATACTCCACGCGGTAACGATACATCTGTTCTCTCAAATTACTCAGCATTGTCATGAGCCTTGTGTTTCCTGTCGCCTGATAAATTGCATCGTGAAAATCCACATCCGCCTGTGCAATTTTCTTAATGTCCTTCGATTGAATACTGTTTTCAAAATCTTTCCTCGCACGCTGCAGCTGTGCAAGCTGCTCCTCCGTAATCGCATCACACGCAAGCTCTACCGCAAGCTCGTCCAGCGTCGCACGAATGACAAGCACGTCCTCCATATCTTTTTCCGTCATCTTCGCCACCTCTGCCCCCTTTCTGGGCACAGTGACCGCAAGCCCTTCTTGCTCAAGCATACGGATCGCCTCCCTAATCGGCGTCCTGCTGACCCCCAGCTTTGCGGCAAGCTGCAGCTCCATCAAACGTTCTCCGGGCTTCAATTCTCCTTTCAAAATTGCTTCCCGCAATGTATTAAATACTACGTCACGCAGAGGAAGATATTCGTTCATATTCAGTTGAAGCCTATCAGTCATATTCTGTCATCCTTTCTCACTTTCTGCGGTTATTATAAATATCTGTCACATAAATCTGCCTTGCAATTCCCTGTTCACGCAATTTCTCCGCCGCACGAACCGCCTCCGCTTCCTTCTCAAATAACCCGAACACAGTAGGTCCGCTTCCGCTCATCATAGCATTAAGTGCACCGTTCGCCCTCATACACGTCTTAATCTCTTCTATTTCCGGATGCATAGAAGCCGTCACCGTCTCCAAAATATTCCCCATATGAGACGCAATCTTCGGAAGGTCTCCCTCCTTAATATCCTGAATCAGACGGTGAATGTCCGGATGTGCCGACACATCATCCAGCTTCAGATGTTCATATACATATTTCGTGGAAACGCTGATCTGAGGCTTGGCAATCAGCACCGGACATTTCACCATCGGCGGCAGCGCCGTAAGCTTCTCACCGATTCCCTCGGCCAGCGCCGTTCCACGCATAATACAGTATGGAACATCCGCGCCAAGCTTCACGCCGCGCTCCATCAACTCTTTCCTTGACAGCCCAAGCCCAAACATCTCATTCATTCCATACAGGACAGCCGCCGCATCGGTACTTCCGCCCGCCATCCCCGCCGCCACCGGAATATACTTATGCAGCTGTATATCAATACCTTCCTCTATATGAAATTCTTCCTTTAATAAAACTGCTGCACGGTAAGCCAGATTGCTTTTATCCACAGGCAAAAACGATAAATTCGTCTTAAGCGTAATTTGATCTTCCCGCTGCTTTTTCAGACGAAGACGGTCAAACAAATGAATCGTCTGCATAATCATACAAACCTCATGATAGCCATCCTCCCGGCGTGAGATGACATCCAGCCCTAAATTTATTTTTGCAAGTGCTTTTACCGAAATTTCATCCATTTTTTCACCCTCTCCTGTATTTTGTATACATTATACAACTCTTTCACAAAAAAAGTCAATTGCTTCATGTAAAGTTTCTACCACATTTTTCCGATATATATTATAAAGCCGGACATGGACAGCCGGTCAATTTATATGATATTGCCAAGGAGGGTTTCGATTATGGCTATTACTTCAATTAACAGTTACCCATCAACAACGAGCACTGTTTCCGGTTCTGCCACTACTCAGACAAAAGAAAATGAAACCAGCAAGAATACATCTTCTGCTGCGGATTCTACCGGTGTTGTTTATGAAAAAGGTTCCACCGATACATCCGCTGCCAAAACGGAGACAAAGGCAACGAATTCGGCATTGGTTGCCAAGTTAAAAGCAGACAGCGAGAGCCGCCTTTCCCAGATGCGCGACATCGTTACCAAGATGATGACAAAGCAGGGCGCCGCAATCGGTACCGCCGACAGTATGTGGCGATTCTTAGCGGGCGGCAACTTCACCGTTTCGGCTGCTGCAAAAGCGCAGGCGCAGGCCGATATCGCAGATGACGGATACTGGGGCGTAGAGAAGACCTCAGACCGTATCGTAGACTTTGCAAAAGCACTTTCCGGCGATGATCCTGAGCAGGCAGATAAGATGTTGGAAGCCGTTAAAAAAGGCTTTAAGCTTGCCACAAAATCCTGGGGACGGGATATGCCGGATATTACACAGCGCACCTATGATGCTGTCGTAGACAAATTCGACAAATGGAAAAACGAGAACAAGACCGAAGAAACTGCTGCTACTGAAGATAACAAATAACACAATTCCTATTGGGGATTACCTACAACAAAAATCAGGGAAAAGCGAAATGCTTTTCCCTGATTTTTATGAAATACAAATACATTCTCCGACTGCAGCGCTGCCGCATCTTTTCCCTAATATCTGTCTAAGATACACAATTGCCTCTCTTCCGGTACAGTGCATAGGATAAAACAGATCTATGTCCCGGCTTTTAAGCTCTTCACCCACATATGCAATGTAATCTTTTGACGCATGCATCAGATGCATTCCCGCCACAACAGCATGAATATGTTCATTTCCGAAAAGCTTATTTACATGAGCAATGCAGTTTAAAACGCCCGGATGGCAACATCCCGCTAAGACAATAAGTCCCGTGGACTGCCTAAGGATTAACATCTGCTCGTCCTCCATAAGATCCTGATGATAAAATCCCTCATGCTCTATAAAAAATCCCTTTGGTTTCTCCTCGGCAGTATAAGAGCCGATGCCGCCTAAGAGATAAATATCTGTAAAAAGCTCTGTCAGCGTCTCTTCTACAAAGACAAGATTCTTCGGCGGATGCTCCCGCCACGGAATACTGATATCCCGATAGAGCGCTTTGCCCATATCCCTCACACACTTATGCGAAAGCGCTCCGCCCCGCAGATATACCGGCATCTCGACTTTTCCGAACATACTCTCCAAACCGCCGCAGTGATCATAATGCCCATGGCTTAATATGACTGCTTCCGCCTCCGTCAAATCCTTCTCCATCCGCTCTGCATTTCTCAAAAACACGTCTGTCTGTCCTGTATCAAACAACAACATATGGGACGGTGTTTCGACAAGCACTGACAATCCATGCTCGCCCAAAAAACCTCGCTTATAAACCGTATTCTCATTTAAAATACTTAATCGTATCATACAATAATTTCCTCTTTATGTTGTTGCTCCCACTGACGGCATCTGCTTCCACATATCGTGCCGCTGCGCGGCCCTTGCCTCTAAAATCGCCTCGTTCAGCGAAAGCATCTTTGCGTCCAGCATAGACACAATCTCTGCACAATCCCGCAAATCCCTGCTGATATAATCCGGTGCATTTCCCTCAAACTTATAATAAATCTTATGCTCAAGGCTCGCCCAAAAATCCATCGCTATCGTGCGAATCTGTATCTCTACCTTCGTATCCACTACACGGTCGGACAAAAAAATCGGTACCGTCACCAACATATGATAGCTCTTATAGCCGCTTGCCTTCGGATTCTTAATGTAATCCTTTACCGACACGACTGTCAAATCATTCTGCTTGCCTATCATCTCTGCCATACGGTAAATATCTGATGTAAAAGAACACACAATGCGGATACCGGCAATATCATTAATATAATTTACCATATTGTCAATCGTACTCTCGTACCCGTAACGTTTCAGCTTCTTTACAATGCTTTCCGGTGACTTGATTCTGGATTTTATGTATTCAATTGGATTATACTGGTGTACATGCTGAAATTCATCGTTCAGGATCTCAAGCTTTGTACCGACTTCCTTCAACGCCGAGTTATACAAAAATATGATCGTATTCCAACTGTCAATCCCTTCTCCATTTACTTGTCCTGCTAACTCCATATGTCATTCCTCCAAATGTCTGCAATACTTACTTACCGAAACTGCCGCCGGCAGTTTCCTAAAGATGCATAGCAACTAAAATCCCGCAAAACGGTTCCTATTATTATATGCTGAAAAAAGACACAGTATTACTTATATCTTTAGTATATCACACTTTTGGCATTTTGGTTGTTTTTTATCAACATTTTAAGGATTTTTTAACAAATTTGCACAAGTCTCAAAGAAATCTCTGTCTCTATAAATCAAGCTTCAAATCATTTTCCCCAATCCAGCCAATCCAGCGGAAAAATAAACCAAAAAGCCAGGTCAGCACTGCCGGAAGTATAAAACAGACAAGCAGCATACCCATCCAGTCAAATAGCGTAATCGCCGTTTTAGCGCCCGATGCCACATCAGTCACCCAACCGGTATAAACGCCGATCTGTCCGACAAGCCCGCAGGTCCCCATCCCCGATGCCACCGCCGCCCCGTTCATCTCAAGCCGGAACACACAAGTAGCAATCGGTCCGATCACCGCAGAGGATAAAATTGCCGGAAACCAGATTTTAGGATTCTTTATAATATTTCCCATCTGAAGCATGGACGTTCCAAGACCCTGCGCAAACAAACCGCCCAAACGATTCTCCCTAAAGCTTAACACCGCAAATCCCACCATCTGCGCACAGCAGCCGGCCAGAGCCGCGCCTCCCGCAAGTCCGGTCAGTCCCAGCGCTGCACAGATTGCCGCACTGCTAATCGGAAGCGTCAACGCAATTCCCACGATAACCGACACTACAATTCCCATAAAAAACGGCTGTAATTCCGTCGCCCACATAATTGCCCCTCCCACAGCGCCTGCAGCCTTTCCGATTACCGGCGCCCACCAGATACTAAGGCCTGCGCCGACAAATACCGTTACAAACGGCGTGACAATAATATCTATCTTTGTCTCCTTCGACACAAGCTTACCGAACTCCGCCGCAAAAATAGAAACCACAAGCACCGCCAAAGGTCCTCCGGCAGCTCCCAGCTTATTTGCCGCAACGCCTACCGCCGCCAGCGAGAACAGGACAAGCGGCGGGCACTGCAGGGCAAATCCGATTGAGATTGCCATTGCGGCTCCCGTAGCGTCTTTCGCAAAGGCGCCTATGGATACAAGCAGTTCTATCCCCGCCTGCTCTCCGATTGTAGAAATAATTGTTCCGATCAGCAGAGACGCAAAAAGACCCTGCGCCATTGCGCCCAGGGCATCAATTCCGTATCGCTTTGCCGAAATTTCAATATTTTTGCGCTTCAGATGCTCCTTTAACTTTTCCATGCCTTCCTCCTTAAACCAGACTGTACAAAAGCTTAAACCTTCTCTAATACCGCCTTTAGTTTTCTCTCTATCAGATCCAATTTCTCTTCTGTATCAGCCTCTATGGTGTGAAAATGATGTCCCCCGGTCAGAGTCATCAAAGACTGCGAGCCGCTGGACTGTATTTTTTCTATAAATTCATCCACATCCTGCCTGCTCTTTAAGATTAAGTCTCCCGTCAGCTGCCCGTAGACATCATGCTCCACAACTACATCCAATACCCTGCCGCCGCAGTCCACAATCGCATAAAGCTCCTCCCGCATTTCATCGTCGGTATGATACACGGCGATCGTGCGCCTTGCCCCGGTCTTTTCCACATATGGGTCATACAGGATATATCCCTTATTCGTGCTTAAAATATTTTTATCGAGCGCCCTAAGCAGTGCGATATCCTGTACAATCACCTGTCTGCTGACGCCCATCATCGCTGCGAGCCTGGAGCCGGAAATCGGGGCCTGATCCCGCTTCAAAAGCTCTATAATCTTTTTTCTTCTGCTTTCTCCCTCCATGCCCGCTCCTTCCTAATCCTCTTCGATCACATGGATTTCCAGAAAATCAAAATCAATTTCATCCATAAAGCTGTCCTGATAAAACCTTGTTTTTGCATGACGCTTAAATTCCGCAATCGTATGATCCAGCCAGATCGGCTTGCTTAAGTCAAATTCATAACAAACTCTCTCTATTGCCCCAAACACTTTATGTGTTCTGGTATCATCTCCCGCATCCTCTATCGTGATATCACGAAGCATCCGGTTATCTTTAAATTCTTTAGCCCATAATCGAAACATATTTGTCTTACCTTCTCTGCCTGTTTACTTCATACATCAATAGAGTGGCGGCGATCGCCGCATTTAAGGACTCTACCCTTCCCTCCATAGGAATACGAATATAAGCGTCCGCCAAAGCCGCGGTCTCATCGCTCAACCCGTTTCCCTCATTGCCGATCAAAAATCCGCACGGCAATGTATAATCCGGCTCATCATAGCTTATCCGCCCTTTTAAATGAGCCGCATAGAGAGAGATTCCGCCGGCCTTTATTTCGGAAAGCGTTTGCTTCAAATCGCTTACCACAAGAAACGGCACACGATAAATACTTCCCATTGTAGAGCGGACCACTTTCGGATTATACACATCCGCCGTTGTCCGGTTCATAATAATTCCGGTCACGCCGGCGCCCTCGCCGGTCCGAAACATTGTTCCCAGATTTCCCGGGTCCTGTATGCTCTCCAAAACCAGAAGATGCGGCGTCTTGCCGAACAAATCCTCCATGCGGTACTCTCTTTTACGTGCCAGACACAAAATCCCCTGCGGCGTTTTCGTGTCCGACACCTGCTTAAACACAGAATCGGAGAGAAGCTCATAGGAAACACCTAAGAGCATGTTTACATTCTCTTCCTCCGCCAAAAAGCTTTCCGACACATAAACCTGCTCTAACATTTCCGGCGGAAGCTCCTCAAACATCTTTTTTCCTTCCACCACAAAAAGCCCTTGTTCTTTTCGGGCTTTTGCTTTTTTATTTAAATTTATTAAGTTTTTTACCTGCGGGTTACTGCTGCTCGTAATCATGATTAACGCGACAGACTCTTGCAAATCTGGAACTGATATTCCGGAATTGATTTTTCCATTGCAAGCGCCTCATCAATATCGTAATCTACAAAATCTCCGTTCTTATATGCCACAAGACGATTGGACTTGCCCTCGCACAGTAAATCGACTGCAAGACATCCCATCGTGGAGGCATAAACACGATCCTTACATGTCGGGCTTCCGCCGCGCTGCATATGACCTAAAATCGTCGCTCTTGTCTCTACGCCTGTCGCGGCCTCAATTCTCTTCGCCATACTTGTCGAATGACCGATTCCCTCGGCATTGATAATAATATGGTGCTGCTTTCCGCGTTTGCGGTTCTCGATAATATTGTTAACCAGCTTCTGCTCGTCGAAATCATATTTCTCCGGCAATAAAATATCCTCCGCGCCGTTGGCAATTCCGCACCACAGCGCAATAAAACCGGCGCCGCGCCCCATTACCTCAATAATACTGCACCGCTCATGGGAAGTAGAGGTGTCGCGCACCTTGTCAATTGCTTCCATCGCCGTGTTGACTGCCGTATCAAATCCTATCGTATAATCCGTACAGGAAATGTCAAGATCAATTGTTCCCGGCACACCGATCGTATTGATTCCAAGCCCTGCTAACTTCTGCGCACCCTTAAAGGAGCCGTCTCCTCCGATTACAATCACTCCGTCAATTCCGTGCTTCCTGCAAATTTCCGCGCCCTTTGCCTGACCCTCCGGTGTCACGAACTCCAGACACCGCGCCGTCTGCAAAATCGTACCGCCGCGCTGTATAATATCAGATACGTCCTTTGCCTCCATATCAATGATTTCTTCCTGAAGCAGACCTGCATATCCTCTCTTAATGCCTTTTACTTTCTTTCCTTTTGCAATCGCCTCACGTACAACCGCACGAATCGCTGCGTTCATACCTGGTGCATCTCCACCGCTGGTGAGGACACCGATTGTATTAATCTCTTTTGCCATGCCGCTACCTCCTATATGTAAGCGCTCTTTTTTATACTTTATCTAAATATCCAATCCATCCTATTTTAATCCCAAATCGTCTATTTTGCAATCCTTTCCAATGACTTTTCTACAAGTTTTACATTATTTTTGCCAATCAGTCCATACATTTCCTCTAATAATGCATCGCTTACACCGATACTTCTGCTCGCAGGCAGGCGTTTCATCTGCTTTCTGTCAGATAAATAGATGACAACACTGTCATTCCCGTCATAATCTTTCATCCGCTCAAACAGTTCGTTTTCTTTCTCCACATAGGCTTCCATTGTCTCAAACTGCAGCCACAGCTCACGCTTTGTCTCGTCGAAGGAATATATCTTTTCACAGATAATCTTCCCGTTCCGCTCCTCCTCAACGCTTGCCCGGCCCAAAACAAAGATCTTGGCATCTATCTCAAGCTTTCCGTGATATCGCTCGTAATCACGCGGAAACACTATCACCTCCACGGTTCCCACAAGATCCTCAATCGTAATAAATGCCATCGCCTGATTGTTTTTGGTATATTTTATTGTTTTCTCGGTAATCATACCGCCCAGCATCACTTTTTCATTGTCATCTACTTTTACGGCGCCGGTTTCCTCATCTAACATAAAATCTATCGTATTGCAAGTCGTATTTTTTTTCAGCTTCTCCACATATTCTTCCAAAGGGTGCCCGCTGATATACACGCCCAGAACTTCTTTTTCAAATCCTAACAGTACCTCCCTGTCGTATTCCTCCACATCGGGAAGGCGGAGTTCAAAGTCCTTCTTGTCCTCCTCACTTGCAATATCAAACAATGTCATCTGTCCGGCCATGGAGTTTTTCTTCTCCTGGTTTACCGCGTCAAGCAAAGACCCGTAAATCATCATTTTCTGTCTGCGGTTCCCCTCAAATCCGTCAAGCGCTCCCGCCTTGATAAAGTTCTCGATCGTCCGCTTGTTGACCTCCCGTCCCGCCATCCGCGTAATAAAGTCATTCAGGGTACGAAATTTCCCTCTCTCCTTCCGCTCTGCGATAATGGCCTCGATAACCGGCCGCCCGACGCTTTTAATCGCGGATAATCCATAGCGGATTGCATTCCCCGATACCGAAAATCCGCCCTCCCCCTCATTGATATCCGGCGGAAGTATCATGATATCCATCTGCCGGCAGGTATAAATATACTCTGAAACCTTGCCTGTATTGTCAAGCACTGATGTCATCAGCGCCGCCATAAACTCAATCGGATAATAATATTTTAAGTACGCCGTCTGATACGATACCACCGCATACGCCGCCGCATGCGATTTGTTGAAGGCATATTTCGCAAAATCTACCATCGAGTCGTAAATCCCGTTTGCCACACGCTCGTCAATGCCATTATGGATACAGCCCCTGATATTCTGTTCTTCATTTCCGTATACAAAGTTTTTCCGCTCGGCATCGATCACATACTGCTTTTTCTTGCTCATGGCGCGCCGGATATTGTCCGCCTGCCCCATGGTATACCCCGCCAGATTCTGCACAATCTGCATAACCTGCTCCTGATACACGATACACCCGTATGTCGGCTCCAGAATCGGCTCTAACTCCCGACAGTCATAGCTGATATGCTCCGGATCATTTTTCCCCCTGATATACTTCGGGATAAAATCCATTGGTCCCGGACGGTAAAGCGAAATCCCGGCAATCACATCCTCTAAGCTCCTTGGCTTTAGCTCCTTCATGAAGTTCTTCATCCCGGCGCTTTCAAGCTGGAACACACCGTCTGTCCGCCCTGTTCCAAGCGAATCCAAAACTTCTTTATCCTCAAAATCAATATGATCAATATCCAAAGAAATTCCGCGGTTCCTCTCTGCCATTCTGACTGCATTTTGAATCACGGTCAGGGTTCTAAGACCCAAAAAATCCATTTTTAGAAGCCCCAGCTCTTCAATTGTCGTCATCGGAAACTGCGTGGTGATTGTCCCGTCCGAGGCTCTCGAAAGCGGCACATATTCATCCATCGGACGCTGACTGATTACGACGCCGGCTGCGTGCATTGAAGTATGCCTTGGAAGTCCCTCCAGACGCTTTGACATATCAATCAGATTCTTGACCGTCTCATCCGACTCATACATCGCGCGCAGCTCAGGATTCATCTTAAGCGCCTTATCTATCGTAATTCCAAGCTCGTTCGGAATACTCTTCGCAATATTGTCCACAAACGCATAAGGCAGATCCATCACACGCCCCACGTCACGGATAACGCCTCTCGCCGCGAGCGTACCAAAGGTCACAATCTGTGTCACACAGTCCTTACCGTACTTTTCTACAACATAATCTATGACCTCCTGGCGTCTTTCAAAACAAAAATCCACGTCAATATCGGGCATAGAAACACGCTCCGGATTTAGGAACCGCTCGAAAATCAGACTATACTTAATCGGATCAATATTCGTAATTCCCGTCGTATACGATACCAGGCTCCCCGCCGCGCTTCCTCTCCCCGGTCCAACCATGATGCCCTGCTCTCTTGCAAACCGGATAAAATCCCAAACAATCAGAAAATAATCTACATATCCCATATTGCGGATAACCTCAAGCTCCTTGGAAAGCTTCGGCTCAAGCTCCTTTGCCCTTTCCTGATAGCGCTCCTTTAAACCGTCAAAACAAAGCTTATTTAGATATGTCCAGGAATCGTACCCTGCCGGCACCTCAAAATGCGGCACCTTCGTATTGCCGAATTCAATCTCCACATGACAGCGGTCCGCAATCTTCTGGGTGTTCTCAATCGCCTGCAAAGCGTAGGGAAACAATCCCTTCATCTCTTCCTCGGACTTTACATAATACTGTCCGCCCTCATAGCGCATCCGGTCCTCATCCGCCAGCTTCTTCCCTGTCTGCATACAAAGAAGAATATCATGAGGATCCGCATCCGCAGCATACGTGTAGTGAATATCATTTGTCGCCACCAGTTCAATGTTCGTATCCTGGCTTAGGCGTAAAAGCTGCTGGTCCACCGTTCTCTGCTGCGGCAGCCCATGATCCTGAAGCTCCAAAAAGAAATTTCCCTTTCCGAAACAGCTCTCGTATCTTAATGCAATGCTCTTAGCCTCTTCGTACATTCCTCTCGCAAGATAACGCTGTACCTCCCCGGCAAGGCAGGCGCTCAATGCGATGATTCCCTCATGATACTCGTTCAGCACCTCCATATCCACCCGCGGCTTGTAATAATATCCCTCCACAAACCCTTTGGATACGATTTTCATAAGGTTCCCATAACCCGTATTGTTCTCTGCCAGAAGCACCAGATGGTAATAGCGGTCATCCCCATGACTGCTCTCCCTGTCAAAACGCGATCCCGGCGCCACATAGACCTCGCAGCCAATCACAGGGTTGATTCCTGCCGCCCTTGCCTCCTTATAAAACTCTATGACGCCGAACATTACACCGTGATCCGTTATGGCTGCCGCATTCATACCAAGCTCCTTCACGCGCGCAACATATTCCTTTATTTTATTGGAGCCGTCCAAAAGACTGTATTCCGTATGTGTATGTAAATGCACAAAAGCCATCTTTCTGCCTCTTTCTATCCCTTCCTCACTGACATGCCTTACAGCAGCTCATCATAAATCATTCCCTTTAAATCTTCTTCTGTCAAAAGCTCCTCCTGCAGAATCTGTTCCACACGCTCCTGCAGCTTCTCGCCCTTCAAAACATTTTCCAGCCTCTCAGCCTCCGGTCCTGCCGCAATCTCTTCCTCTTCAGATTTGTGTTCCTCACTCTTTTCGGCTCTTTGCTCAGCCTCTTCCCGGATTTCATCCAGCTTCTCTTCCTGTGTCTCCACGGCGTCCTGCATCATCATACCAAGGATCTCTCGGTCCGCACTCTCCAAAATCTTTTCCGCATTCTTCTCGGCATCCACCATATAATGATGCTTCAAGCGCTCCTCGTCCACCGCACGTATCGTCTGCTGTTCCATATGCCATTCTTTTCTGGCATCCTGAATATTTTTCTCAAAATACGCTTTTTGATTTTCGTAGTTCATGACGCGGGATTGATACTCTGTCAGACCGTTTTTACTGATTTCCGCCAAACGGTCCATCTCCTCTTTCGTCAACGACTCCGTGCTCTTTCCCTTAAATATATCGTTACGTTTTTTCAGTAATTCCAGATCCTGCTGCTCTTCGCTGTCTTCCGAAATCCCGTATGTCTTTTTTAACTCCTCCTGCGCTTCGCTTAATTCCCGTATCTGAGCCTGGTTTTCCCCGATCTCCGTCTCCAGCTTTTCCATATGCTCGGCACGCCGCTTCTGATCATCGTCCACCTTCAGCTCTCCCTTAAAAGTGTCCATAACCACCTTTAAAGCATCCTTGTGCGCCTTCTCTCTCCTCTGTGCAACCCGATCCTGACTTTGGTTGGGATTTAAAAATCCCCCATAAAAATTGTTTGTCGCCTGACTCTTTTTAGCCCCGCGCTCTGACGTCCCGTTCTGCCCGACTTCACCAAACGGCTGCCCGCCCGGCGGATTAAGATTGTAATTTATATTGATTGTCGCCATAATCGTATCCCCCTGCTTAAAATCTTTTCTGTTTCTTTCGCTTCACAAATAAAATCTTTATAATATATTATCGACATACACAGGGCAAAAATCAACCCGAAAAAGGGTAAATGCAGGATTTCCTACAATTCAATCTCTCCGATTGATTACAACATGCGAAGGGCAGGGTATGCTTTGTTCCCAAAACATCCCTGCCCTTTGGCATCACTCTTCTTTTCAAACGTCTTGTATTACCTCGCCGTTTTCCAGCTTATAGATTTTCCCTTTCACAGTGACGTCACCTGTCACATACTTTTTCTTGCCTTGTTCCACATAATAACGTTTTCCGCTTGGCTGCTTTACGATTCCTGTGTACTTCGACTGCCACTTGCCCTTTTTCACATACCACCAGCTCCCGTCTTTATGCTTTACAAGTCCCGTTGTACTGCTCTTTTTCCCTTTTTTCACATACTGCCACTTTCCGGCATGTTTCACCATTCCCGTATACTTTGACTGCCACACGCCTTTTTTTACATAACACATTTCCAACCCTTTGCTTGTCTGGTTTCTGATAAGACCCGTATATCTTGTCTTCTTTCTATTATCCTTGTAATAATAATATTTTCCGTTCTCCTTTACAAGGCCGTTCTTGATCTCCTCCACACTCACGGTTCCGGCATAACTCCACACATCCGAAGCGGAAATATTCAGATAGAGTGCCGGCACAACCTTATTCCCCATATCGCGCCCAATGTCTGTGTCGTACATGTCACCATAACTACTTATCCAAAGCGTCCTTGCACCGCCCCGTTCAAGGGATCGCAATACCCAATTTTCCGTCCAACAATAACTTCCCATAGCCTGCGCGTAAGCGGTTTGCAGGAATTCCTTTGCGTGATCATCCCGCATATAAAAGGCGGAAAAACCGTATGCCTTGTTTGTTATCTCATCAAAAGAAAGCAGAAATACCCGATCCTTTGTCGGCTTTTCTTTCTCGTATCCTTTTACATAAAAGTATTTTGATGATCCACGGTAATCTATATCATATTTCTTATTTTCAATCTCCTTAACTTTTATCGCCTTTTTTTCCGCCTGATTAAATGCCGTATCTATAAAGCCCTTCTTCGTATTGTCAATTTCACCTTTCTTTGTCACATGGTCATAGCTGTTCAGCCATTTTCTCATCACAGATTTGCTCCACGTAAACTGTGCCTCGCCATTCCGCCTCATCTCATCAAGATTGGCATCTATATACTCGCAACAATCCAGTCCGTTCTGCGCAACAAGAAACGCCTCGCCGTTTTTCACGGACAACACCCGCCATTTGATCGGCTGATATTTAAAGTAATGGTATGTCGTATCATTTTCCCAATCAATACAGGAGCCATAGTCCACGACCACATCGCTCCTCTTGATCCGGCAGTATCTCTCCCCGTCCGCTAAGGTAATGATACCGTTCGCATCCCACCCCTTCGCGCTTTGCAGTGTCTGATAAAGCGTAGGATCAACAATGAAATCTCCCTCTGTATCTCCGATTTGCATCCTCCCATACGTCTGGTAAAGCGTATCGCTGACAAAACGACCTTCTCCATGCAGAAATAAACCATTATAAGATGATTCATATTTTTCCAACAGATCCGTTGTGACAACTTCTGCCTGTGGATAGCTGCCAAACCATACGCAGTCATACGTTATTTTGCCGTTACTCCGCTTTGGCTTATGCAGCTTCACCTCTGCCGCCTCCACACTCTGTATTCCGCCCTGCGGCAAAACCGGAACGAAAGTAAGAAGCATCGCCGCCGTAAATAAAATCATTAAAAATCTGTGAAGTACCGTTACCTTTTGATTCATCATTTTTGCCTTTCTTTTATGCAAACGTGCCGGCCGCCTGAGCATCAAACGAATTACAAGCGGTCGGCATACTATATTTTATAATACTTTGGAAAGAAAATCACAAAGCCTTGGATTTTTCGGATTCGCAAAAAATTCCTCCGGCGTATTTTCTTCCTGAATCTGTCCGTCATTGATAAACATCACGCGGCTTGCAACCTCTCTCGCAAATCCCATCTCGTGTGTCACCACCACCATCGTCATTCCGTCCGCTGCAAGCTCCTTCATCAGTTCCAAAACCTCTCCTACCATCTCCGGGTCAAGCGCCGAAGTCGGTTCGTCAAACAGCATCACATCCGGATTCATGGCAAGCGCCCTCGCAATAGCGATTCGCTGCTTTTGCCCGCCTGAAAGCATTGCAGGGTAGGTATCCGCCTTTTCCAAAAGCCCGACGCGCTCTAACAATTCGTCGGCTCTCTTTGACGCCTGTTCTTTACTCATAAGCCCGGTCTGTACAGGCGAGAGCATAATATTTCCTTTTACCGTGTGATTGGGGAAGAGATTGAACTGCTGAAATACCATTCCGATTTTCTGGCGCATTTTATTGATGTCGACCGACTTATCGGTGATATCCGTCCCCTCAAACAAAATCACGCCGCCGCTCGGCTCCTCCAGAAGATTCATGGAACGCAAAAATGTAGATTTGCCGCAGCCGGACGGTCCGATAATCGCGACGACTTCCCCCTGACAGATCTCCGTTGAAATCCCGTCCAGCACGTTATGGTCTCCAAACGACTTGCGCAAATCTTTTACCTGAATTAAAACCTGTCCCTTACCGCTCATTCGTCCTCAACCTCTCTTCCAATTTATGTACGCCCGCAGTCAGAAGCATAACAAGCAGCAGATAAATTACCGCCACACCGATAAGCGGCATGAACGGTTCATACGTTCCGCTTCGGATAATATCGCCGCCGCGCGTCAAATCCATAATTCCAATGTATCCGCTGACCGATGTCTCTTTCAGCAACGTAATAAACTCATTTGCCAGCGCGGGAAGCACATTTTTGAATGCCTGCGGCATAATAATAAGCTTCATCGTCTGCCCGTAGTTAAGGCCTAAGCTTCTGCCTGCCTCAAACTGCCCTTCATCCACGGACATAATACCGGAACGGACGATCTCCGCCACATATGCCGCCGAATTCAATCCAAACGCAATAGCCGCTACAACAATTTTGTTACTCAGCGTTGTAAGCACAATATAATACATAATCATAAGCTGAATAACTGTCGGCGTACCCCTGATCACAGTCAGATAAATACGGCAGATTAAATTCAAAAAAGTAAGACCGCCGTGCTTGTCATGTGTAGAACGAACCATTGCAATCAAAAATCCCAGAATAATACCGATCACGACTGCCAGAAGCGTAATCAATATCGTATTGCCAAATCCCTTCAGCAAATACATATAGCGGTCATCTTCAATAAAATTCTGGTGGAATTTGTTCATCAAAGTATCCAAAACGTACCTCCGTCACTGACCACGGTCAGATTATTTTTTTCTTACGATCATCACCTGACGCGCCGTTGCATAAGTATCTGTAAAGTTAATATTTTCCAATCGGTCTTCCGTTACCGTCATTCCCGCAGCGCCAAAATCAGCCTTGCCGGACTGTACCGCCGCGATAATGGCGTCAAACTCCATATCCTCAATTTTCAGTTCATATCCCAGCTTATCACAGATCGCTCTTGCAAATTCCACGTCGATTCCTGCAAATTCGCCGCCCTTATAAAACTCATACGGCTCAAACGCCGCGTTTGTCGCCATTGTCAGCGTTCCGTTCGAGTGATCGGCATCCGACGGAGACTCGTATGGGCATGTTCCCTTTGTATCGTCGCCGATATAGTTTTTCACGATCTGGTCGTAAACGCCCTCTGATTTTAACTCCGAAATCGCCTGATTAAACTGCTCTGTCAGCTCCGTATTTTCCTTTGCAATACAGATTGCATACTCCTCATCCGCAAACGCCTCGTCAAGAATCATAAGATCGTCATTTTTCTCAACGAATGCCTTTGCCGGCTGCTCGTCAATAATTACTACATCCGCTTTGCCCTGCTTTAATGCCTGAACAGCGTCGGCGCCCTTGTTATAACGTTCAACGGTCGTCTCCTTTGTCTTGCCGCCATCCTCGGTTGACACCGCTTTATTATATGCGTCCGCTTCATCCGTCGCATAAATATCTCCGGTTGTTCCAAGCTGCACCGCGATAGTCTTTCCCTGCAAATCATCCACGGAAAAAACAGTGTTGGCCGGTACCGACGAACCGCACCCTGCCGCCGAAAGCATTGTAAGCGACAATGCCAGTGTCAAAAGCTTTTTCATGTTCTTCATCCTTTTATCCTCCTTGTCCTGGTTAATTCTAACCATTCACAACAATGCAAGGATTATAGCACAATTTCCCGCCGACCACAAGTATTGTCCCAAGATTCTTCAAACCTTTTCAACCATAATTTCAAATCTTTTCAAATACCGCTGTCACCTCTATCTCCCCCGCATCCATCCGCGCAAAAATTTCCCCTCCCATCTTATGCATCAGCTGGCGGCAGATAAAAAGGCCAAGTCCGCTCCCGTCCGCCCCCTCTGCATTTGAACCGCGCCAAAAGCTCTCAAAAATATGGGAAAGCTCCGAATCGCCGAGCATACAGCCGCCGTTTTTGACCGTCACCAACACCGACTCCTCCTCCTTTTCAACCTCAATTGCGATGTAATGTCCGTCTCCATATTTTACCGCATTTTCCATCATGTTCTGTACCACTTCCACGCTTCGCTCCAAATCTCCCCGTAAAATACAGTCCGAATATTGTCCCACCTGAAACTCTGTCTTCATCCATTTCAGCTTTTCGGTGTAGTATTCCATAAGCTGTCCGATCAGCGCAGACAGATAAAATTCACCCTCGCAAACCGTAAGATCCAGAAAATCTTCATTCGAAGCTTTTACAATCTGTGAGATAAATCCTTCAATTTCATCCGCTTTTGCGTTAATCTGCTCCGCCGTCTCCTTCTGCTTCTTTGCATCCGTGTACAATCCTTTTGACAGCGCATTTGCGTAAAGCTTTACCGCCGCAAGCGGTGTCTTGATATCATGGGAAATAGACAGCAGCAGCGTCTTTTTTTCCCGCTGCAGCTTAAGCTCCCGCCGCTTTTGGTCCTCGACATTTTCGCGCAGCAGATCAAGTCCCCACACAAATTTTCCAAAATAGCGGTTTTTATTTGCTTTTATGGGAACCGTCAGATTCCCTTTGGCAAGCTCGCCGGGAACGCCGCTCAAAATCTCAAACGGCTTTAAGATACGTTGGCGGATATAAACAGCGGCGCCAAGAATAAACGCCGTTAAAACGAGCATAACACCATTCAAAAAGAGGCGAAGCCTATCATAGTCCTCACCTTTTTTCGTGTCATAATCCAGACGGTAAATCATGTCTCCGACCATCCTGATGCAGTAATCACTGTCGCTTCCCGCAAAAAATTTCTCGTCATTTCCGTGATAGCGCTCGACATTTGTAAGATAAATGTATTCCGAAAAATCAAGAGCGTTTGTACCGCCCTCCTTTATTTTTTCCGCCGCCCTGTTCACTTCCACGCGATACGCTCTGTCAGCCTGAATGTCCGCCGTCCTCGACAAAATAAGATTCCCCCCCGCAAACAGCAATATCATAAGCAGCATGAAAGCAGCGGTTATTCTATCAAAATGTTTCATACGAACTTATACCCCACACCCCACACAGTCAGTATTCTTTTTGGTTTTTTCGGATTCTTTTCAATCTTTTCACGCAGCCGTTTTATATGTACCGTCAGCGTCTGCTGCTCCGAAAAGCTGTCCACTCCCCATATCCTGTTAAAAATAAATTCTTTTCTCATCGCTTTCCCTTTTTCCTCCACCAACAGCAAAAGCAGATCAAACTCCTTTGCCGTCAGACTCAACGGCTCACCGTCCTTGTATACGGTTCTGTCTGTTTTTCTGATCGTCAGATCATCCTCTATGATTTCATCCGTTGAATAACGTCGTTTAAAAATCCCTTTGATTTTTGCCAGCATAATATCAATATCGTAAGGCTTTTCAATATAATCGTCCGCTCCCAAAAGAAGACCGTTTAACTTGTCCTCTTTTCCCGTCCTCGCACTTACAATCAGAATCGGCGTGTTGTCATTTTGGCGTATCTTCCGGCAAACCGCAAAACCGTCCGTCCCGGGCAGCATAATGTCAAGCACGATCAATCTCGCACCGCGCTCTTCAAACAGCTCAAGCGCCTGCTCGCCGTCCCCGGCAACCGCAACGTGATAATGCTCGGCCTCAAGGAAATCACGCAGGAGGCCTGCCAGCTCTCGGTTGTCCTCCACAATTAGTATGTCAGTCATATTGCCCTCCTCTTGATTTTATAATGCTTCGCATTTACCGCCGCCTATGCGGTTGCGCCCCCTCTACCAACCCAGCTCTAACAGCCAATTATTGAGGGTTTTTTCGCGGTCCCGCAGCTCCTCGCGGGATTTATACTGTCCTAAATTATATTCTCCCTTGATATTTCCGTCAACGATATAAAGCACTCTGCCACATTTTGCCGCAACCCTTACGTCATGCGTCACCAGCATAATCGTCGTTCCCTCTCCGTTAATTTTGGTAAGTTCCTCCATTACCTCTTTTGAGGCGGCGCGGTTCAATGCCCCCGTCGGCTCATCCGCAAAAATCATCCCCGGTTGATTGATCATACTGCGGCAAATACACGCTCTTTGCAGCTGTCCGCCCGACACTTCGCTAATTTCATTGTCGGCAATCTCTATAATTCCCAGCTTATGCATCAGATCGCAGCCCCGTCTCGCCGTTTCCTTTCTGCTCTCTCTGATTTTATCTGACTGGCAAGCCGGCAAAATGATATTATCCAACACCGTAAGATTTTTCAGCATATACATCTGCTGAAAAATAAAGCCCATTTCATTGAGGCGAAGCCTTGCAAGTTCTTTTTCCTTTAAATTGCCAAGATTCCTGCCGCAAAATATTACTTCTCCCGCCGTCATTCCATTCATCCCTGAAACGGTATACAACAGTGTTGATTTTCCCGAACCGGACGGTCCCATAACCGCAACCATCTCTCCTCTTTCCACCGAAAATTGACGTTTTTTAATACATTATTTTGACGTTTATTTACAACATACGTTTTACAAAGATTTTTTACTTCCAATATATATTCCATTCCAGTTCTCCTTTACTCAATACTTGATATCTCCGATGCCGAAATTCTTTTAATCCCCCATGCAGACGCAAATGCCGACAATAAGGTTGCTAAAAACACCAGAAGCGGATATGCCACATACACCTCAAACGGCTCGACATCAAATTCAATACTGTATGCTCCCATCATCTGAAAAATCGGCTCCACCGCCAGCTTTGAAACCGGCGCCAAAAGAAGAAGTCCAAGGATAACGGACATCAACAAAACGATTCCGATTCTTAAAGTCTGCCATATGATCAATGATATGTTTTGGAAGCCTGCCGCTTTCAGCAGCGCAATTTCTCCCTTCTCCCTCGCAAGAAAGCTCTTTACCATAAGTACGGTCACAAGCATATTAATGCACAGAACAACAAGCAGTATCAGCCGTTTTATCCCCCCTAAAGTTCCGGCCATATCCCCAATCATATCGTTGATATACTCCCCCGCATCATAAACCTTATTTTCCGCATAAAGCTCCTTAAGAATCGCCTTCCTCCTGTCTTTTTCTTCCTTGCCGCAATCATCCTGATACCGTATCTGTATCCCAAAGCATCCCGCCATATAACGGTAATCCAATTCTTCTTTTTCCGAAAAGCGAATCCCCTCCCCCATGTTGTTCATAGTCTGAAAAATTGCAGTTACCGTGTATGTTTTTACCGTCTCCCCGTCTTTGATCTCTACGTCGTCCCCGATCGCCGCGTCTATGTTTTCCGCCACCGTATGTGAAATTGCAACCTCGCTTTTTCTCTGCGGCGCACTTCCTTCAAGATAAACATACTCTTCCGCTGTAATATCCCCGATTCCCTGAAATGCCAGAGAGGACATTTTTCTGTTGTTTTTTGAAATATTCATCCGAAACATTATTTCCTGAAATACTTTTGCCTCTATCCCCCGATCTCTGAGCACGCTCTTCACGCTATCTTCCTTATCCTTTAAAGACCTCAGGTTATCTTCACTTGAACTCAGGAACAACTCCTCGCTTATCACATGATCACACTCTGCCATGCTAAACCAGACAATGAGCTTATCGGACTCTAAGGTATTCGCGGTATTTACAGGAATAAGAATAAGCAGCGTCCCCAATGTAAAAATCAAAATCATTGTAAAAAATGTCCGAAAACCTCTAACGATATCATTTAACGCCAAAAAGCACAAAACAGGCAGTCTTGACCGGTTTAAGTGTATCAGTCCTTTTTTCGCATACGACTCATCCCCCTCACCGTTTCGAATTGCTTCAATCGGAGAGATCCTTTTGATGCTCCTCGTGCAAAAATAGCTGAATGCCACCACCACCGCCGCCGTCCCGAATGCACAAATCAGATTTAACCATCCAGTCTTATCAGACACCATAATAATATTTTTTGAAATCTTTTCCAGCATTACATTCCCAAACGGCACACTGCAGACAAAGCCCGCCACAGCCCCCGTCACGGATATTCCAAAATATTTTACGATGTAAAGTCCCCTTATCTTTCTGTTCGAAATCCCGACCGCTTTCATGACGCCGATCTCCCGATACTCCTCGCTCATTGTAAAATGAATCGTAAAACGGAGGATAACAAGTGAAATTAAAATCAAACAGATACTGACGATTAACAGAAGCGCCGCCGTAATCATATCCATAATGTACATAGACTTGACGCTGTTTTTATTTACATTAAATTCTTGTCATTTGAACAAAAATTCTCACCCAATAGCTTGCGTAGATATAAACGTGGTGAAATAATAAAAGTCCATCTTGGATACAATATCGGAAGCGAAGAGGGTGGGCTTCACTGCGCTATCGTATTGGATAAAAATAATTCTATATACAATCCAGTAATTACAATTGTTCCTTTAACGTCTTTAAAACCAGATAAAGATTTATCACGTTTGCGTAAGGGTGAGATTTTTCTTGGAAATGAGCTATTCGTCAATCTAAACTCCAAATTATCTTTACATCGAAAAAAAATCGAATCTGAACTGTTGGATACTCAAAACGCTATTAATACTTTAAATGATGCAAACACTGATCATACGCCTTTCACTATCGAACTTATTGAAAAAATCTCTAATATGAAACAAACGCTTAATCTTATTAATCGAATGGGTGTAGAAGTTAACAAGATGAAGAAAGGGAGCATCGCGTTGGTAAGTCAAATATCTACTGTAAGTAAAATACGTATTTATGATCCGAAAACAAACCATGATGTCTTAAGCGGAATAAAATTATCCAATGAAAAATTGGATATTATAGATCATGAAATTGTTAAATTTTATACAAAATAGATTATTTTTTGTTGACTTTTGCATATACTACGATATATAATGAGTGTGTAGAACATTGCCGTTTACCGGCAGTATAAAAGACAAAGCTCCTAGCGAGCAGCATTCATTATAAAACCCCTGCATTTGCAGGGGTTTTTGTAATGTTGTTAACAATGAAAAACCTATAATTACAACCAGGAACATCCAGGGAATTGCATAATAATCCAATTGACACTTGTGCAGATATTCAATAGCATGATCAATGATAAACTACCACATGAGAATGTTGCCAAAAAACTATCGTTTCCCAAAAGGCACAAAGCTAAAAAACGGAAAACTCTCTAAAACACAATACATCAAAAAATAGCGGAAACCCTTGATTTTCTAAGGTTTTCCGCTATTTTAAACAAATGAGACATCGGGGATTCGAACCCCGGACAACTTGATTAAAAGTCAAAGGACCCCTGTTTCTAATATTCTTATATTTCTTTCAGAATACTATAAAATAAAGCTTTGGGCAATAGTTGTGCTTCATAACTTTTCCGCTTTTTGACTAACATTTTTCCATTTTGTTAGTCAAATATTAGTCAAAAAATGTCGTATTCTCTCCAATACTTCCCGGTACCAACACCCAAAGATTATATCGGAAATGCCGGACGTCCGGTACGGTTAAAATGCTGCTGGGCTTCCTTCCTCATTATTTCAAAAAAAGTCTTTCCGTCTACTTGGAATACAAATGTTTCATTTCCGGAATTCTTGTTGTTTCCGGCAGAAACACCAAGTTCAGAGAGCACGTCAAGGACTGCTTCTTTGCTTGCCTGCTTTATGGTATCAAGCGGAGCTTCAATGTTTGTTCCATGTTTCTGGTCACCCAATACCGCAAGAAATTCTTTGTTAGCTGGAATGACTGCACCCGTGGCAAGACGGGGAATAGAGACATTTTTTAATTCAGGAATGTCAAACCCAAAACTTTCAAATCCTGTTAATTTTGCAATCGGAGCAGGAATGTCTATGTGAAGTTTATTTAATGCCCCGATTACAAAATTAATTCCATTAATAACACCATTTGCAAGTCCTTCTATCACGCCTAAAATCCCGTTAATTACACCTTTTATAACGTCAAGAATTCCTTCAAAAATTGATGTTACACCATTCCAAGCTTTTTCCCAGTTTCCTGTAAAAACTCCTGTGATAAAGTCAATCAACCCTCCAAACGTCTTTTTCAATCCATCTATGATGCTTCCAATAGCCTTGAATACGGAATCAAAAATAGGTTTAAATGTCGATGTCAAAAAAGAAACAACCGGAGAAAGAACCTTATTCCACAAAAATTGAAATACTTCTATCACTTTTTTGATAATTGGCACAACTGTTTTGTTAAGAATTTCGCTTATCCCCTCAAACGCCTTCGAAAATACACCGCCTATAAACCCCGCTAACGGGACAACAACATTTTGCCACAGAGAAGAAAGAACTCCTGCCAAAAATTCAAAAATAGGCCCCAGCACGCTTCCTATAAATTCTCCAAGCGGAACAAGTACGTTATTCCACAAATTTTCAAATGCAGTAACAAGCATTGGAATAACTGTCTCGCTTAAATACGACAAAATAGGATTTAACATATCCTCCCAAATGCTGATAAAAGTATTTTTCAAAAACTCTCCCAATGGTGATAATGCATCTGACAATTCTTGCCAAGAAGATTGCAGCCCCGGAAGTATCGTATCTACAAACCAAACGAGCAAGCTGGCGATTGTTTCTATTGCAGTTATAACGGTATCTCCCGCCCACTCGCCAAGCGGTTGTAAAAAGTTTTCCCACAACCACATTCCGAGCGGCTGAAAAGCTGTCAATATTGTATTCAAAGCCTCAAGTGCCGCAGAAATCATATCTAAAAATACCGGAACAGCTTCTTGTATCGCCCAGCTGCCAATCGGCAAAAGCACATTATTCCAGAACCATTCAAGCCCTTCCCCAATATTTTCCGTAAGCGGTTCGATTGCTTTTAAAAGAGTGTCTATTGACGTCAATAACGGAGTAAAATCAAGCTGCGCCGCCCATTCTGCCGTGGAATCAATAATGTTATGTATTGTTCCGAGAATAGTGTTTATAATGTTTAAAACACCCTGCCAGATACTGTCTCCAAGCCCTGCGGTATTCCATGCTTCATTTATGCTTTCTGCAAGATTCCCTATGATATTGTAAACACCGGTTATAATTCCGAGAATATTTGTCCATATGGCAACTCCGGTTCCATTGCTGAATACCCTTGAAAATGAATCGCCGATTGACGTCAAAAGGCCGTGTATCTTTGTGAACATATTGAACAATGCCGTGACATTTTCAAATCCTGCGCCGCCATTCCACGCTTCTGTAAAAGCAGAGGCAATAGAATGAATAACTCCAAGCATGGAGCGCAATAGTTCCAGCCCGCTCTCCACCCACGTTAATCCGGTTCCATTAGTAAATACTTCATAGAATGTAGAACCAACCGACAATGCCGCTTCTTTTAAACTACTCAGAGCTGCCTTTGCAGCCTCCATCACAACTTTTCCTTTGTTATCCCACGCCTGCTTAAATACATCCCAAATTCCAGACCAGACTTCTTTCATCTTATCTGCCAAATCAGATATTGCAGACGGAATCTCAACCGTTTCGAACATATCCCCAGGCAAAATTCCCCCTCCACCGCCGCCACCATTGCCGCCGTCATTGGATGTAAGGTTATTTAGCTTGTCCAGTCCGCTCAACTGTTTATTTGCGTCCTTTGCTGCTTTTGCAGTGCTTCCAAGGCTTGCTGCATAATCCTCCTGTACTGCCGTTGCTTTTACAAATGTTTTCTGGCCAGTTAACGCAGCAATCAGCATACCGACGGCGGTTGCCGCTTTCGAAACCATGTTGATAAGTGTGGTCAGTGCCGGAGCAATCGCAGTAAGTATCGGGGCGAATGCAGTTGCAAGGCTGTTCTTAAGCTGCGTAAGCGCCGATTTCAACGAAGACAATGACTTGTTTACCGGGTCGGAATACTGTGCAAGGTTGCTAAATCCCTCTTTTACAGCATTACGGAACTTATTCACAAGCGCATAAAAGCTTCGGATTCCAAGGCCGTATTTCAGGATGTTCTTAAAGCCGGATTGCAGCATGCCATTGGTATTTTTTGTGCTCTTGCCAAACAAAGACATAGAGGAAGCCGCTTTTGATATTGTGCCTCCGACTTTCTTTGCGGCAGATGCAATACCGGACAATAATTTAGATGTTCCGCTTATTGCTCCGCTTACAATTTTTTTCATGGCCTGGAACGGGTGATTAATTCCGTTTATTATGGTTGCCGCCATCCCGGCCAATTTCGCCTTCATTGTTTCTGCCGCAGAAGAAAAAGCATTCTTCATACTTTCAATTGGATGTCTTACGGCATTTAACCTTTGCGCAAGCTCGGCAATAGAATCACTTAATCTTTTATAAGGATCTCCTGTTTTTTGCGCTGCGGCCTGAAGCTGCTGCGCTTTCCTTAACGCTTCTTCTTCATATTGGAGCTGCCGTTCAAGATTGGCATATTCCGGCGTTTCTTCGCCCATTGTGAAGGCCTCTCCTGCTTCTTCCAGCTGATACATTTTCTCTTTGATTGCATCTATGGTATCGCTTGTTTTTGCTATTTCTTCATTCAAGGTGTCCCATGCCCCACCAGAAGTTACGCCTAGTTTTTCCCACTCATTTTGTTTTGCGACTAATTCAGAAAGTTTCTTCTTTGCTTTTTCCAGCTCTGCTTGCAGCGTTTTGTAATCTCCCGACGGAATACTTTCGTTTTTCAAAGCATCCATTTTTGAGCGCAGAGAACTGATCTCTTTTGCAGTCCCCTTAATCGTTTGGGAGAGCGTACCAAGAGATTTTTCCGCCATATCCGTTGAAATTTTTGTTAATATCCTTATACTCCCGTCATACTGCGCCATAATCCACCTCAAAAGAAAAAGGTGCCACAGACGCGCATTACACGCATCCATGACACCAATTTGTCCTTCCCCTATGCCGATTCATAGGGCGCACTGATTTAGTTGTATTGAAATAATGGGTTAGCGACTGAAACCGATTATCAGCCGGTTGTTTAATTCTCTAATCTTTTCTATTTCCGTCGGCATTGTAGCCCGGATCATTTTCTTTCACAACGGAAAGAATGTCCTTCCTTAACTGTCTTTCGTCTGCCGGCTTAACTACCCCAGCAGTAAGCAGGATTTCAAGAACGATCTTTGCAGATATTTCCGCAGAAATCTTCATTGCGTTGAAGAGCATCTTAACAAATATCTCCTCCGTGCTGTCTTTCCTCTCACATCCACGAAGTATCCCATCCTCAATTTCTTTCCGGGCATCCTCCTGCGAATCCCATGATTCAAACTGTTCATAAATCATAGAATGCAATGCCGTAGCGGTTAAATTATTCATTTTCTACCTCCGCACTATTTCCTTGCCTATCCCTCAATGCACAGTCCAGATAATGAAAGAACAGCCGTCGTACGCCATAAAAATTACTTCGCCCAAGGGGACAGCGTCCCAATTTATCGTGATACTCCAAATGGTCATAGGAGAGATTTTTCTTCACAGACAAGATAATATGCCCCGCTGCTTTTTCATCCGCCATACGAGCGGCCGAGCGCACCACAGCATCATGCTCACCCGACCTGATAATCTCCGACAGTTCGTCAATTCTCTCCTTTGTGATACCGTAATCCTTCCATGATGCACGGATATTACCGATCTCTCCTGCCTTGCGCTCCCAATATTCCCGGTTGTACTGCTGCACCTTGTCAGGATTGTTCGCCCTCCATTTTCTCTGCTGTCTGTTGATTTTCTCCCGATTGCGAATCCGATACCGTCTTTTGTAATCCCGTCTGGCCTCCTGCGCCTGCACTGACATCCCATCCATATTCCGCCCCTCCTATCCCTTTGTTCCTTTCCTGTCTCTATTATCTGATATTTGGGAAAGAACGTTGTACCATTTTTACCGGGCATTTTGCTCTGGTGGATAAGACAATATAAAAACGGCGCAGTTATCACTTCTGATTTCTGCACCGTCTCCCACTATATTCATTCTGCTGCATAAGATGCTTCTGGCCGTACCAAAAATGTGCTTATCGCACCTATCTGCTCATCACTAAGCTTTTTGAAATGTGAATCCGGCTTCGACCAGACGTTTGATGTAATTTCTTCATCACTGACTGCGTTTTTCACCATGCCGGCAACCGTCTTAAATGCTTCTCTTTCGTCCGAACCGGCTTTTCTGGCGAGGACGCCATAAGTCCTTGTTATATCGTCTCCTATTCCCTGTTTGTCACAATGGTCAGATATCAGCCGAAGCATTGTTGGATTGCTCTTATTCTGATTTACCATATTGTCAATCTCTGCATCTGTCAGCTTAATCCCGGAATTTAAAAGGCGTACTATCGCATCATCCAGTCTGTTTCCGTTCGCTGAATAAAAATCTGTCACATGCTTCTCATACTCAGCCTGCACTGCCTGAATCTCTTTTTCTGTTCTACTCTGCAGTTCTCTTACGCTGTTCTTATATTCTTCCTGTGCATCCAGATACCGAACCTTTGCCACTGCAAGACTATGTTCATCATATTTATACTCTCTCTGGCCTTCCTGCCATCGTTTCTGCGCCGCATCCCATTTTTCCTTAAGCTGAATCCTCTCTGGTGCTACCTTGGCATGAATTTCCTGCAGATCTACCAGATATTCGCCAAATGTTTCGTGTTTCATAGCCACATGCTCCTTCCTGCCGTCCTTGGCTGCATAATATTGCTTAATCTCTTTTTGTATCCGCTCCGCTATCTTTTTTGCCTCCGCTACCATTTCCGGGGATTTCTTCGCGTAATCCGCCGAACCCGCATAAAACTCTATTGCATCAAGAGATCGCTCCTGTCCGCAGAGCGTATACTTCCTGCGGCCTCCTGCCTCTTTATCAAAGTTATACTTGTCGTAAATATCTTCATCCACCACCATGCCGCACACAAGTTTATTCATACCCACCGTTTCCTCCATCTTTTCTAATCTTCGATTACAATCTTCTCCGGCCTCACATAATAATTCCTAAGTTCCACCTGAAACAGTGCTTCTCCCCTATCTTCGTGATACTTTCTGAAATTCTTATTGACTTCCGCAAAAGTGTAATAAGCATTAATCAGCCGTTCCCACTGTGTCTTGTTCATCATCTTCAGACAGTGCGGACACCTTGGCGGTTTATCGTCATAGTTCATGTTGCGGTTGTATAACTCAAATTCTCCTTTACAGTGAAAACAACGTACTTTCAAATAATCCATATTTTATAATCCTCTCCTTCCTGTTACGCTTTGGTCTCCCATGAGAATATAGCCCTGTATAACGCATACCTGAGGGCATCTATGCAATGGTTGTTCTTATCCGGATAACCTGACAACAGGTTCCCGTCTTTATCCCTGTCATACTCGTACTCTATGATTTCCTTGTATGCACAGGGCGTTCTTGCCGGATCAATGACTATCGTTCTCCTCTGCAGCCACTTCATGCCATATTCTACAGAACCCGGCTTCTTGATGACAGAATACGCCCAGACATCCATCATTCTTAAATCTGATATTGACTTGGGCTCCGCAGAATCGCACAAAATATGATAATCCGTATATCCCCTGCGCTTGATCTCCTTTGCCAGATCCTCATTGCTAATCTTCCGCCCCACATACTCATCCAACAAATACACCTTTTCATGGTTCGGTCTATAAGAGCACCTGATAAATGCCATCGGGTCCGGCATCCAGCCGAAATCTATCCCTTGATAGATACGGTCAAACTGTCGCATTTCCTCATCCGTGATCGTACGGATTTCTAGGAACTCAAAGACCTGTCCGCCCGTACCGACCGGCTCCCCTAAATATTCATGCTGATATGCCCTCTCATTGATTTCTCTTAGATGTTCCGCATCATCAATGAACTGTTGCCCCAGCCATTCCGGCGGCGCATCCAAATAACTGCTCTTGTGCCGCAGCGCGTCTGCACGTGGCTCATTGACGTACTGATTCGCCCAGTTGCTAATACTGATCGGCGGGTTAAAACTCTTAAATACAACGAACTTCTCACCGCCGCGAAGTACTGACTGCTGCACGGTTCTTATTTCCTCTGGTCCCTGAAATTCATCAAGTTCCTCAAACCAAAGATATTTAAAGTACCCCTGTGCCGCTTTGATGGACTTTGTTTTCTTTGCCTTGTCAAGCCCACGAAAGATAATCTTCTGACTGGTCGGACGGTAGATGCACTGCATAGGGCTTACGCCTGTTTCCCACAAATGGGAGACACTTAGTATATCAATCGCCCATAATATCTGTTCATATACTGATTCTCGCAGCGTCACGCCATATTTCCTAAATATAGCAGCATTAGCGTCCTTATCCTTCATCATGCCAAGTATGATCTCCAATGATATGAACGAGGATTTCAAACCGCCTCTGCCGCCGTACAGGTCATAATATGTATGTCCGCCCTTTACAACGTCTCTGTGAACCGGATAAAATACCGGCGCTATCAATTCTCCGAAGTCAATCACCGTCTCCGATGCTGTCAATGATCTTCACCGCCTCTGTTAAATTTACCTTCTGTTCCTGCTTGTCTCTCCATTTCTCGGGCTTTCTGTTCTTCAGCCAGAATATCTGGGCTGTGGTATCCGGCGGATAATACTTTTCCACCTCTGTCAAGACCGGCTCCGTCACCTCTCTGATCCGCTTTCCATTTTCATATTCAATGGTCTTACGGATGGAAACTGTCTGCTCCTTCTCGCGGAATCCAAGGGCTTTCTTTCTGAGGGCATTTTCAACTTCAATGTCAGCAACTTCCTTCCCGACCTTTAGGGACTGAAAAATCTGTACATTTTTCTTTTTCCAGAGATAAAGCGTCCGCACGTTAATCCCCATATTCCCAGCTATCTGTTCATCCGTTAGCCCGTCTCTCGCCCATGCCTCCAAAAGCAGGAGCTTCTCAGGTTCTTCCCATTCTTTAATTGTACTTTTTGCCATCCATGCCACTCCCTTATGTCCTTTTCTTCCTCTCATAACCATTATCAACTATTCCGGAACACAAGTTGTACCATTTTTAACGGCAAAAAAACATAGAGCGGGAAACGGACAACGGATCCTGCCGCCGCCCGTTCTGTCTGTCACTACTTCTTTTTTTGGAATAAATAACTGCTACCGCTATCAAAGCAACCACGCTAAACCCAATCACCTTTCTTTACAAAGTCAACAGCCGAATCTTTTCTTCGTCCGATGCTTCAAACAACTCACAAAGTGTAAGCACCTGGCCGTATGAGAATGGGTCGTTTTTTACTTCTCTTTCCTCTTTTTTGTTTTTTGGAATTTTGAGCATCAACGATACCCTGCCCTGGGAGACCCCAAGGGCTTCCCCGATTTCCTTTTGTGTTTTATGGTGGATGTGCATTTGCTGCACAACCCACCCCTTAAAATCCTTGAGTTTATAGTCTTTTTTCTTGCATTCCACTCTCGGCATCCCAATTACCCCCTAATTAATCCAAAACTTCTTCTACTTCCAAAGAAATCACCCTTTGCATCCCGGGATATCCTTTCCCAAGGTGCAAATACAATCCTCCAACATTTAAATCCTTAGCACTCCTTCGAATGATTTTAGGCTTTTTCCCGGTACTTCCGTCGGGATTTTCTCTAATCACTTTGTAAATATACGTTTTCACAATATCACCTTCCTCCGGTTCCCATGAAGTAAATGATCATATACAACGCCACAAACCCCATAATCATTGCCAAAGTTCCGACAGCGTAATTGAGCAACGTGACAAACCTGGTATCGCTTATGGGCTGTCTTTCAATCCTCGCCGCCTTACAGAATTTGTCCTTGTCCTTCTCTGACCTCTCAACAGAATGGATAACCTCTTTGAATTTACGCTCGTCTTTCATACCGTCACACCGCCTTTCTTTCTCTTTACCCTGATAACCATTTTAAGCGGCTCCGGCTCATCCCCGGCATATTCTTCAACCGCTGCCACCGTAACCACTCTAACGCCCCTCTGTGTATGTATCAGCACCTTATCCCCAGCAGATACCCGGTCAATCAGAAGCTCCGGCATCTCCCATGCGTACAGCTTGCCGCCGCTCTTGTGGCTTGCTCTCATAATCTGCCGCCGCCCATACTGTACGGAAACGCTCTCTATTCCCTGCGCTTTTGCTATCAGATAGCTTGTGTAACCGTCAATCAGGTTGCCCCGGCTGTCAAGGATAATCTGCGAC
>CANOCV010000002.1 GCA_947564465.1 uncultured Roseburia sp.
AGCTTAGTTATGAATCCAGTAATACGGAAGTGGCAACGGTAACAAATAAAGGCGTAATCAAGGCTAAGGCAAAAGGCAAATGTACCATTTATGTCTATGCACAAAACGGTATGACTAAGCAAGTTAAAGTTACCGTAAAATAATTATAAAAGAAGAATTCTTGATGGGGCTGTCGCACTAAAGCGACAGCCCCATTTGCCGGAACGGTTATAATTTCAGGAATTCTTCATAAAATAGGAGCAGATAAAAGAAAGGATGTGCCTATTATGACGGACGAATATATAGAACAGCGGCGGCGTTATGTACAAAAGGTCCGCGATTCCTTTTCTGAGCCAAAAGACGGACGGACAAGGAGAGGCGCCGCTTTTGGGGCAGGCGCGGAATCGGAAGATGAGTTAGAGACGGCAGGCGCTTTTGCCATCTGGAAGGTAAAGATGTTAATAGCCGCTATGCTGTTGTTCGCATTTGTATTCTGTGACCGCACGAATACGCCTCTGTTTTCCGTGCCGACAGAAACCATTGTAAAGCAGTTAAAGGAGAACGACCTTTTGCCCGCGATGAAAAAGGAAATTGAAAAAATTCAGGAATATCTGAAATAAACAGGCTATAAAAACAGTAAGAGATATGGTAGTATAAGAATGTTAAAAACTATAAGGACAAAGGTTAAATAAGAAATGAACCAGTTAGCGTTATCAGATGAAATATTAATGACAGTTGACAAGCCGGCGCGCTATATCGGAAACGAGTTAAATATCATAAAAAAGAATTTGGACGAGGTTGATATTCGCTTTGTCATATGTTTTCCGGATGTGTATGAAATCGGAATGTCTCATTTGGGAATCCAGATTCTCTATGACATGTTTAATAAACGCAAAGACGTCTATTGTGAGCGCGTTTATTCTCCGTGGCCGGATTTGCACAAGATTATGAAGGAGCAGGAGATTCCTCTTTTTTCCCTGGAGACACAAAAACCGGTGAAAACGGCGGATTTTCTCGGGATTACCATTCAATACGAAATGTGCTATACGAATATTTTGCAGATTCTCGATTTATCGCAGATTCCTTTCTATGCAAGAGAACGAACAGGAGAGGATCCGATTGTAATTGGAGGAGGACCGTGTGTTTACAATCCTGAGCCGCTTGCGGACTTTTTTGACCTGTTCTATATCGGTGAAGGCGAAACCTCTTATGACGCTTTATTTGATTTATACAAAAAGATGAAGGCCAACGGAAAGGACCGCAGCGATTTTCTCTTTGAGACTTCTAAAATACCGGGAATCTATGTTCCGTCTCTCTATGAGGTGGATTACAAAGAGGACGGGACAATTGCGTCGTTTCAGCCGATAAGAGAGGGCGTTCCCCAAAAGATACAAAAACAGGTTGTGATGAATTTATCCGATTCCGTCTATCCGACCAGGCCGCTCGTGCCGTTTATTAAGGCGACGCAGGACCGCGTTGTGCTCGAAATTCAGCGCGGATGTATCAGAGGATGCCGTTTTTGCCAGGCAGGAATGATTTACCGTCCGAACCGTGAAAAAAATATCGACCTGCTCAAAACATATGCTTATGAGATGCTAAAAAATACAGGTCATGAAGAGATTTCCTTAAGTTCTCTAAGCTCCTCGGATTACACGGACTTAAATGAGCTTGTGACCTTTTTAATTGACAATTTTAAGCAAAACGGCGTAAATATCTCGCTGCCGTCTTTAAGAATTGACGCTTTCTCTCTGGATGTGATGAGCAAGGTGCAGGATATCCGAAAGAGCAGCCTCACATTTGCGCCGGAGGCAGGTTCACAGCGCATGCGCGACGTTATAAATAAGGGACTGACCGAGGAGGTGATTTTAGACGGCGCGAAGCTGGCCTTTGACGGGGGATGGCAGAAGGTAAAGCTGTATTTTATGCTGGGGCTTCCAACCGAGACCGAGGAGGATATGCGTGCGATTGCGGAGCTTGCAAATAAAATCGCTGTCCGCTATTATGAAATTCCAAAAGAACAGCGAAACGGAAAATGCCAGATCACGATCAGCACCTCATTTTTTGTGCCGAAACCGTTTACGCCGTTTCAGTGGGCAAAAATGTATGACAGAGACAGCTATCTGGCGAGAGCTAAGGTTGTAAACGACGCCGTTAAGGCTCAGTTGAACCGCAAGAGCATCAAGTACAACTGGCATGAAGCTGACGTTACCGTGCTGGAGGGAATCTTGGCGAGAGGGGATCGAAAAATCGCTCAGGCTCTGCTGAAAGTCTATGAGAAGGGCGGAATTTTTGACGCATGGACAGAATTTTTTGATAATAGCCGCTGGATAGAGGCATTTGAAGAATGTGGAATTGACATGGATTTCTATACCACGCGCGAACGTTCTTTGGATGAAATATTTCCGTGGGATTTCATTGATGCCGGCGTTTCCAAGGAATTTCTGGCTCGGGAATGGAACAATGCAATGGCGGCAAAAGTTACGCCGAATTGCCGTATGAAATGTTCTGCGTGCGGCAGTATGCGGTTTAAAGGAGGCGTCTGCTATGAAGATAAGAATTAAATTTAAGAAATACGGCGTGATGAAGTTTATCGGACACCTTGACATTATGCGCTATTTTCAGAAAGCAATGCGCCGTGCCGAAATTGATATCGCATATTCCGAGGGCTTTAGCCCGCATCAGATCATGTCGTTTGCCGCGCCGCTTGGCGTCGGTATCACAAGCGACGGTGAATATCTGGACATTGAAGTAAACGCGACAAAAAGCTCTGCCGAATCTATTCGGGCGCTGAATCAGACCATGGTGGAGGGGATAGAGGTCGTATCCTATGTAAAGCTTGACGATCACGCGAAAACAGCGATGTCTATCGTTGCAGCCGCAGACTATTACGTGTATGGCAAGTCCGGGAGCGAGCTGCCTTATAGCTTAGATGAACTTAAAGTGAAGCAAAAAGAGTTTTATGAGGACAAAGAAGAGATATTGATTACCAAAAAAACGAAAAAAGGCCAAAAAACCATGGATTTGAAGCGTCTAATCTATGATTTTTCCATAGATGAACGAGAAGGTAAACCTGTCTTTTACTTAAAGGTATGTACCGGAAGTACGGATAACGTGAAGCCCGAGCTTGTACTGGAAGCCTTCTATGAATTTCTGGGGAGTATGTTCGATGCATCTTTATTTCAGGTTCACAGGCTTGAGGTCTATGCCGCAGACGAAAATAACGGTTTTCGGCCGTTAAGCGAGATGGGAGAGGAAATTGCGTAATTTATATATTATTACCCGCAGCATGATAAAGGGCAGATCCTATATTTTATATATCATTCTGGATGAGAACCGGCGTATGACAGAGATTGTCTGTGAGAGAGAGGATCAAAAGAGTATCCTCGGAAATATGTATATCGGCAGGGTGAAAGACGTCGTCTTGAATTTAAACGCAGCCTTCATTGAGATCGGAAACGGGAGGACCTGCTATTATTCTATGGAAGATTACAGGCATCCGCTGTTTACGAAAAAGAACGGAAAAAAGCCTTTATGCTGCGGAGACGAGCTTGTCGTGCAGGTATCTAAGGAGGCTGTTAAAACGAAGTTCCCGGTAGTAACCACAAACTTAAATTTTACGGGAAAATACCTTGTCCTTACCACGGAAAATACCGGGCTTGGCGTATCAAATAAGCTGCCAAAAGATAAAAAAGCAGAGCTTAAAGCGCTTTTGACAGACCTGTTATCAAGAGAGAAGGAAGCGAAAGAAACGGATTTCGGGCTGGTTGTGCGTACAAATGCGGGAAACGCCGATTCCGCACTTATTTTTGAGGAATACAGGCAGTTAAAGGAAATGTATCTTACATTAAAGTCGACCTGTATCCATAAGACCGCCTTCTCCCTCTTAAAGCAGGCGAAACCCTTCTACTTGAAGGAACTTGAAGGCGCGTCATTTACTTTGGGTGATAAGGTTATCACCGACTGCGCGGATATCTATGATGAGTTAAACAGACAACATACATTAAAGCAGACGGACATTGAGCTCACGTTATATGCAGACGAGACATATCCTTTAGAGAAGCTTTACTCTATTGAAAAGGGACTTGAGGATGCCTTAAAGGAGCGGGTATGGTTAAAGTCAGGGGCATATCTGATTATTTCACCTACGGAAGCCCTTACCGTCATTGACGTCAACAGCGGAAAGAACACAAAGGGGAAAAACGCCGGGGAGAATTTCCTAAAGATTAATAAAGAGGCTGCACTTGAGATTGCAAGACAGCTGCGCCTGCGCAACATTTCCGGTATCTGCATCGTAGACTTTATCAATATGAATACGAGAGAGGATATGGATAATTTGATGCATACATTCCGTATGGCGTTAAAGGAAGATAAAGTTCCCGTTCAGCTTGTGGACATCACAAAGCTTGGACTGGTAGAGCTGACCAGGAAAAAAGTCAAGCGTTCGCTGGCGGAGCAGATAAATTCATAAAAATATTATTTAATTATAGTGGAAAGACGGACGCCGGAAAGCGGGCCGAGATAATTCTCTACGGACGAGGACAACGCTCCGACAAACTAATTGCCAATTCCGACTAACGTCTCTCAGGAAAGCCTTCGAGACGAAGTCTGCATAGGCAATGGATTTTGTCTCTGCTAAGAACGTCCTCTAATTGTCCGTAGAGAATTATATCTGCCTGTTTCCCGCTGTCTATGTCTATTGTTGAAAAATACAAGTTATTTTTACCGATGTATAAAAAAACAGCCGCTCCACGGTCAAACATTATTTTACAGACAATTAGAGGATGCTCCTAGCAGAGCCGGAATCCACCGCTTACTTTGACTTGGTCTCGAAGGCTTTCCTGAGAGACCTTTAGTCAATGTTTGCGGTTAGTCCAGCGGCGCGTTATCCTCGTCGGAAAAATAATGTTTGACTGTGGGGCGGCGTTCGTCAAATTATACCAATAAAATTTTTTTTACTGCCAAAGGACCGAGTAGATGTTCTTATCGCCCTAAATCGAAAAAAGTACCTTGACAAAGTCTCGCGCATATGATAAAGTGTGTACAGTTAAAAAAAGCAAAATCAATGATCAAAAGTAGTACATCAAATGATTCTTCACAGAGAGCCGGCGCTTGGTGGAAGCCGACAGGATAGTTTGAATGGAATGGATTTGTGAGATGCAAAGTGAAATTTGAGTAGCGGATGCCGTACTCCCCACGTTACAGGGGACAGATATCGAATCGTTTGGATTCCGTATCGAATGAGATGTGATTGAATTGGTGGCAGATATTTCCGATTGGAAATATCTTTTTTTATATTATAGGAAAGACCTTGTTGGTGTGAAGTGTTAAAACCTATGACTTTCCTATGATATAAAAAGCCCTCCGGGTAGGATCGCCATGCGGCGGAGAGGAAAATGCCGCATATGCGGCCCGCCGCAGGCGTAGAATCCTGCAAATCAGGATTCTATTTTATATCATAAAATTTTTCGCCTTTAAGGTGCATAATTTTCCGTGATATAAAGACCGAGAGCTTTCACATGAATATGGGTGGCACCACGAGAATATCGTCCCTGAAACATTTTGTTTCAGGGACGTTTTTAATTGCCGTGCATCTAAAGGAAGCTGCCGGTGGCAGGTTCCGTAAGTTAGGAGGAAAAAATGAAACGGATTAGAAAGGTTTATAAAAAAACAGTCAGTATTGTCAATGAAACTGCAATCGGAATGTATGAAAATCTTGTAGGAGAAGAAAAAGGATTTCTTTTAGAGAGCTACGATAAAAATTATGACCGCTATACTTTTTTTGGCGCAAAACCGGAGGAAATCATTACTTCAAAGGGCAATGCGCTTGTTATAACGAAAAATGACGGGAGTGTGGAAGTCAGGGACGGAAATCCGCTGCTTCGTTTAAAGGAATATTACAGTGAATTTGAAATCAGAAAAGAAAATGACGAATTAAGTTTTACCGGAGGACTTGTCGGGAATCTGGGATATGATTTTGTGAGATATGCAGAAAAGCTTCCCGATGACAATCCTGATGAAATCGGAATTGAAACGATTCAGATGATGCTAATGACAAAATTTATTGTCGTAGATCATGTCGCGGAAACGCTGACTGCCATTGTTTTGGAGGAAGACAGTGAAGAAGGAAAAGAGCGTGCGATTGCGATAGCGGCGGAAATGATTGAAACGGCGAGAGGTAAATCGTCAGAGATAAAACGTAATTTTCATCATGACGGCAAGATCGTCCATAAATCGGATACCCTTTCGGAATATGGAAAAAAGGTGGAAAAAATCAAGGAATATATCCGTGAAGGTCATATCTTTCAGACCGTGCTTTCCCAGCGCTGGACAATCGAGACAAAGCAGAAAGGATTTGAGCTGTACAAAGAGCTGCGTGAACTTAACCCGTCCCCATATCTGTATTATTTCAATTTCGGGGAGTTTGAGGTAATCGGAAGCTCGCCGGAAATGATTGTAAAACAGCAGGGAAGCCGTGTGTTTACCTGTCCGATTGCAGGCACAAGAAAGCGAGGAAGGGATAAAGAAGAGGATGCCATATTAAAAGCAGATCTTCTTGGTGACAAGAAAGAGCGCGCAGAACACGTTATGCTTGTAGACCTCGCCAGAAATGATATGGGACGGATCGCAGAATTTGGAACCGTGAAGGTGACGCAATTTATGGAGGTGCAGAATTATTCCCATGTCATGCATATCGTATCCATGGTTGAAGGGCGCAAAAAGGGGGAGTTTCATCCGCTTGATCTGATATCCTCGTTTCTCCCGGCGGGAACCTTGAGCGGCGCGCCGAAAATCCGCGCGATGGAAATTATTGACGAACTGGAAAGTGTGCGCAGAGGACTTTACGGCGGCGCTACGGGATACATTGATTTTAGCGGAGATATGGACTTTTGTATCACAATCCGTACGATGATTAAAAAGGGGAAAAATGTGTATTTACAGGCAGGCGCGGGAATTGTGGCGGATTCTGTGCCGGAAAGTGAATATCAGGAGTGCTGCAACAAGGTAATGGCGCTTGCAAAGACGCTGGTCGAGGAGGAAAACCTATGATTCTTTTGATTGATAATTACGACTCGTTTACTTACAATCTCTATCAGTATATGGGAATCTTTACAGATGATATTCAGGTTATACGCAATGACGAAATGACGTTAGATGAGGTATTTGCATTAAATCCTGATAAGATTGTGCTCTCGCCGGGCCCTAAAAGCCCGAAGGATGCAGGGATTTGTATGGATGTGGTAAAAAAATTTTATGATAAAAAGCCGATTCTTGGAATCTGCCTTGGACATCAGTGTATCGGAGAAGCGCTTGGAGGCACGGTATCCTATGCGAAACAGCTGTTTCACGGTAAGCAGTCATTGATTACACACAATGGATGCGGTATTTTTTCCGGAATTGATACACCGATCAAGGTTGCAAGATACCATTCCCTTGCAGTACAAAGAGAGAATTTGCCAAAAGAGCTTGAGGTAATCGCCGAGACGGCGGACGGAGAGATTATGGCCATGCGCCATCGGCATTTTCCGGTTATAGGTCTTCAGTTTCATCCGGAATCCGTTTATACAGAGCATGGCAAACGGATGATTGAAAATTTTGTAAATGCATAAGGGAGGAAAACGACGTGATATTAGATAAGATTGTGGCGGATAAGCAGATAAGACTGGCAGAGGCAAAAAAACTTGTTTCGCCTGAGGAGATCAGAAAGCGGGCGGAACAGAAGAGAAAGGAAGATATGGGCGCTCGGTGCTTTTATGAGGCTTTAAAAAAACCCGGAATCTCCATTATCGGAGAATTTAAGAATGCTTCGCCAAGTCTTGGTACAATTGAAAGCAAGCTTCCTCTTACAAAGCGGATGGAGGAATACAATGCGTCGGTAGACGCGGTTTCCTGTCTGACGGAGGAAGATCATTTTCACGGAGGACTTGATTATTTTGAACAGGTGAGAGAGCTTTCACCGCTTCCGATTATCCGCAAGGACTTTATGATTGACGAGTATCAGTTTTATGAGGCGAAAGCGATTGGGGCGGATGCAGTGCTGTTGATTGCGGCAATTCTGGATGATGCGCAGATGAAGGATTATTACCGGCTGGCACGAGAGCTTGAACTGGATGTTTTGGTGGAAACGCACGATGAAGCGGAGGTGGAGCGTTCCCTCGCCGTAAATCCCCGAATTATCGGCGTAAACAACAGAGATCTAAAAGATTTCACAATTCACCTGGATACGACGAGACGTTTGTCAAAGTATATTCCAAAGGATAAGGTTTTTGTGGCCGAAAGCGGGATTACAAGCGACGAAGACGTTCGTTTTCTACTGCAAAGCAGAGTGGACGCGTTTTTGATTGGGCGGGCGTTTATGGAAGTAAAAAATCCGAAAGAGCTTGCGAAACACTGGAAGAGTTTATAGAGGCAGGTGAATGGTATGCCGGAAATTAAAATCTGCGGGCTTACAAAAGTCAGGGAAGCGGAATATATCAATGAAGCAAGCGTCGATTATGCGGGCTTTGTATTTTATGAAAAAAGCAAGCGGAATATAAGCATAGAAAAGGCGCGGGAGATTTCACAAAATCTCGATAAAAAGGTAAGAAGGGTTGCCGTCTGCGTCAATCCCAATGCAGAACTGATCAGGCAGATAGAAGAAGCGGGATTTCACATTATACAGGTGCACGGAGACTTCACAAAAGACGCGATGGCCGTCTGCGAGCTCCCCGTCTGGCGGGCCGTTAACATCGGCGGAGCCGAAGAACTGGCAGGGCTTGAGGCGATGCTGGAAAATACGCGTAAAATTGCAGGGCTGGTGATTGACGGGGCCGTCTACGGCGGAGGGAAGACATTTTCCTGGGAGGAAACAGTAGGCGACAAACGCTTACAGGAGCTTGCCAAATCCCTGAACCAAAAAAAATTTATTCTGGCAGGCGGGCTTCATGCAGGAAATGTGGCGCAGGGAATAGAGCTGTTTGCCCCCGATATTGTAGACGTAAGCTCCGGTGTGGAGGGAGCGCATGGAAAAGAGAAAGAAAAAATCATGGAATTTGTAAGAGAGGTGCGGAAAAATGGATGAAAGATATTTCGGAGAGTTTGGAGGACAGTATGTAGCGGAATCGCTTATGAACACATTGAAGGAATTGGATGCGGCATATGAAGAAGCGATTCGTGACCCTCAATTTATAGAGGAGTGCGCATATTATCTGAGAGAATATGTAGGAAGGGAAACACCGCTTTATTATGCGGAGAGGCTAAGTCAGGAGTATGGCGCTAAAATTTATTTGAAGCGTGAGGATTTAAACCATACCGGGGCGCACAAGATCAACAATGTGATCGGACAGATTCTCCTTGCGAAACGCCTGGGAAAAAAGAAAGTGATTGCGGAGACCGGTGCGGGACAGCACGGTGTGGCGACCGCGACGGGAGCCGCATTGTTCGATATGGAATGCACGGTGTATATGGGAGCCGAAGATATGGAACGCCAGGCGTTAAACGTACTTCGGATGGAAATGCTTGGGGCAAAGGTAGAAAAAGTGGTATCCGGCAGCAATACATTAAAGGACGCCACAAACGAAGCCATTCGTACATGGGCAAAAACAGCGGAGGATACGTTTTACGTCATCGGGTCTGCGGTAGGACCGTATCCGTATCCGAAGATCGTAAAAGAATTTCAGAGTGTAATCAGCAGGGAGGCTAAGCGGCAGATTCTTGAAAAAGAGGGACGCCTGCCGGATGTCGTTATGGCGTGTGTAGGCGGCGGTTCCAACTCGATCGGAATGTTTGCGGATTTCATTGACGAGGAAGGGGTAAAGCTTGTCGGCGTGGAAGCCGCAGGACTTGGTATTGAGACCGGAAAGCACGCAAGCGCGATGGCGCTTGGCAGACCCGGCGTGCTGCACGGAATGCGCTCCTACCTTCTTCAGGACGAGAACGGCAACATAGAGCTTGCGCATTCCATATCGGCGGGGCTGGACTATCCGGGAGTCGGACCGGAGCATGCGTATTTAAAGGATACGAATCGGGCAGAGTATGTTTCCATTACAGATATGGAAGCGATGGATGCCCTGATGGAGCTGTCAAGGCTGGAGGGAATTATTCCGGCGATCGAAAGCTCACATGCGATTGCTTACGCCAAAAAAATGGCGAAAACCATGAAAAAGGATGACATAATGATTGTCTGCCTTTCGGGTAGAGGAGACAAGGATGTACACACGATAGCGGATTATCTGGCAGGAAAAGGATATCAGAATTAAGGAGGAGCATATGAATCGAATTGAGGCAAGATTACAGAGCGTGCAGGAGAAAAACGAGAAAGCATTTATCACATATATCACGGCGGGACTGCCGAATATGGACGGTATGAAGGAAATTGTCAGATCATGCGAGGCGGCAGGGCTTGATATTTTAGAGCTCGGAATTCCGTTTTCGGACCCGATTGCGGACGGACCGGTGATACAGGCGGCTTCCTACAAAGCGATCTGTCAGGGCGTGAATGTGACATCCGTGTTAGCGGCGGTAGAGGAAATGCGGAAGGAAGGGCTTAAGCTTCCTATCGTATTTATGATGTACTACAACACGATTCTTTACTTTGGAGTGAAGGCCTTTATAGACAGCTGTATAAAGGCGGGAGTAGACGGACTGATTATTCCGGATCTGCCGTATGAGGAGCAGGGAGAGTTGAACGCGGCGCTTGCACAGGCAAAAGCAGAGACAGAAGATACATCCGACGTACCGATTTTAATTCAGCTTGTCTCACCGGTGTCAAAGGAGCGGATTCCAATGCTGCTTGAACATGCGAGAGGCTTTGTCTACTGTGTATCCTCTATGGGCGTTACCGGCCAGGCGGCAGAGTTTCACAGAGAGATCAATTCATATCTTTCCTCGGTAAAGGATGCATCCAAGATTCCGGTTATGATGGGATTTGGCGTGCGCACGGCACAAGATGTTGCTCCGATGAAAGAGATTATTGACGGCGTGATCGTAGGCTCACACTTTATCAATCTGTTAGAGGAAAACGGATATTCGCAGGATGTGGCAAAAAAATATATAGAAGATTTTAAATCAGAATTAAACAAATAAAGGAAAAGGAGCGTTGACAAAATGGAAATAAAAGAAGCAATTGCAAAAATAACGTGCGAACAGGATCTGACGAAGGAAGAAGCAAAAGATGTTATGCGGATTTTGCTGGACGGCGAGGCGACGCAGTCCCAGATTGGAACTATGTTAACGGCGCTCCGCATGAAAGGGGAAACCTTAGAGGAACTGATTGGTTTCGCATCGGTGCTGCGTGATAAAGCGGATACCATAACTCCGAAGGTGGAGAACTATGTGGATCTGGTCGGAACAGGCGGGGACGAAACATTTACATTTAATATATCAACTACCGCAGCATTTGTGGTGGCGGGCGCAGGCCTTCCGGTCGCAAAGCACGGAAACCGTTCCATTTCGTCAAAAAGCGGGGCAGGAGACGTATTAGAGGCTCTCGGCGTCAATATTTTAGCAGAGCCGCAGCTGGTAGAAAAATGTGTGGAGGAAGCGGGAATCGGCTTTATGTTTGCCCAGCGCTTCAATAAATCCATGCGTTTTGTCGGTCAGGCGCGGAGCGAGATGGGAATCCGCACGGTGTTCAATATATTAGGTCCGCTGGCCAATCCGTCACGGGCAAAACATATGGTAGTAGGCGTCTACGATCCGTCTCTGACAGAAAAAATTGCAAAATGCATGAGCAGTCTTGGCGTTGAGAGGGCATTTGTCGTAAGCGGCAGAGATAACATGGATGAAATCACAACAACCTGCGAGACAGTCGTCTCCGAGATAAAAGACGGCAAAGTAACTACTTTTACCATAACGCCGGAGCAGTTCGGCTTTAACCGTGTGAATATGGAGGAATTAAAGGGCGGGAACGGAGCGGAAAACGCCCGGATTACCAAGGACATCCTAACCGGGAAGGAGCGCGGCGCAAAGCGTGAAATCGTGCTTTTAAACGCCGGAGCCACGCTGTATATCGGCGGTCTGGCCTCCGATATACAGGAGGGGATACAGCTTGCCGAAAAGGCGATTGACAGTGGAAAAGCGGCGGAGGCGCTTATGAACCTTGTCGAGCTGTCAAATCCTTAATGTGTCTGTTTATTAATAAAGTTTGTTTTGTACTTGGAGTACATGATTTTTTGTCCGCTGTAAAGCCCGAAATAACCGGATAACATATAGCTGAATGCAATCGCCAAAAGAAAGAACGGCATCCCCTCGTAACCGAACATCTCAAAGCTGATTAACAGAGAGGAAATCGGACAGTTTGTTACACCGCAGAAAACGGCAGTCATACCCACTGCCGTGCACATTTCGGGAGCAAACCCAATCAGGTTTCCGAAAAGACAGCCAAAGGAAGCTCCGATAAAAAAGGTGGGAACGATTTCTCCGCCTTTAAATCCGGCTCCCAGCGTCAGTGCGGTAAAAAGCATTTTTAAAAAAAATGCCTCCGGGCGCACATTTCCTTCCATACACCGGGCAATCGTAGAGACGCCGGTACCGTTATAGCTCTGGCTTCCGACGATAAGTGTCAGAACAATAATGATGCCTCCTCCGCAGGCTGCACGCAGATAAGGGTTTTTAAAAAACTTTTTATATAAATGAACAGACTGATGCAGCATAACACAGAAAAGAATACTGACAGCGGCACATAAAATAGCAAGGAAGGAAAGCGTTACCGCCGACCCGGGCGAAAATGCCGGAACACTGGTGAGCAGAAAGTTTTCATAGGAGACGCCAAAGTACATCGCAATTCCGTTGGCGACCAGAGCAGAAACAACACATGGAACCAGGGCCGCGTAGTGCATGATTCCGACGCTCACAACCTCCATAGAGAAAATAGCGGCGGCCATCGGCGTTCCAAAAAGTGCGGAAAAGGCAGCGCTCATTCCCGACATAATCATAATATGCTGATCCTTTTCGTCGAAACCAAACAGCTTTCCGAGAGAACTGCCAATGCTTCCCCCAAGCTGCAGCGCGGCGCCCTCGCGCCCGGCAGAGCCGCCGAACAGATGCGTAATTAAGGTCGAGACAAAGATAAGAGGAGCCATTTTCAGCGGAATCTCATCACCGGAATGAATTGCCGTCAGAACAAGATTGGTTCCGGTATCCTTTTCGTCGTGGAGCATTCGGTAAAGTCCCACAATCGCCACACCTCCGGCGGGAAGAAGAAAAATCAGCCAGGGATGCGACACTCTGCTTTCCGTGACAAATTCCATGCAAAAAAAGAAAATTGTCGCGACAAATCCCACAAAAATCCCCGATAAAATTGCAAATATAACCCATTTTACAGAGGTGATAAGCCGATGTAAGTTGTGGTCAATCTTATGTCTTACAAACTCATTCATAACAAGCCTCCAAAAATTATCTTTTCGTATGTGGATTAAGTGTATCATTTCGTCAGAAAAATGACAAGACACGACGCGGGAAAACGGCTCAACAAAATATTTTTTCTATAATGTTACCACAACAAAAGTATGATATAATATGGCATGAGGAGGGACCCGGTGAAACCGGGAGGAGTCCTGATGCCCAATAGCATGAGGAGGGACCCGGTGAAGCCGGGAGGAGCCCTGATGCCCAATAGCATGAGGAGGGACCCGGTGGAACCGGGAGGAGCCCTGATGCCCAATAGCATGAGAAGGGACCCGGTGAAACCGGGAGGAGCCCTGATGCCGGGCAAGGTATATTTAAGAAAGAGTTAACAGGAGGAGCTATTTTATGAGAACCAGCGGTATTTTAATGCATATTTCTTCTCTTCCGTCGCCATACGGAATCGGAACTATGGGAAAGGAAGCGTGTAAGTTTGTGGATTTTCTGGAAAAAGCGTCTCAGACATACTGGCAGATACTTCCGGTTAATCCGACCAGCTACGGAGATTCCCCATACCAATCCTTTTCCAGCTTTGCGGGAAATCCATATTTCATTGATCTCGAATATCTGTGTAAGGAAAGATTATTAAAAAAGGCGGAATGTGAGAGCTATCATTGGGGAAAGAGTGAAAAAGAGGTTGACTACGGACTTCTTTATGAGAACCGTTTTCCATTGTTTAGAACGGTGTATAAAAGATTTGTCAAAAAGCTTCCGGAGGATTTTGATGCTTTCTGTGAAAAGAACGCCGATTGGCTGGAGGATTTTGCACTTTTTATGGCTTTGAAGGACGCAGCGGGCGGCTGTGAGTGGCTAAAATGGGAGGACGACCTGAAATTTCGCAGACCGGAAGCGTTAAAGCGGGCAAGAGAGACATATGCGGAGGATATTCGGTTTTATAAGATGCTGCAGTATCTGTTTTTTAAGCAGTGGCGCAGCTTGAAGGCATATGCAAATGAGAAGGGAATCAAGATCATCGGCGACGTGCCAATCTATGTCGCACTTGACAGTGCGGATGTATGGGCAAATCCCACACAGTTTTATCTGGATAAAAACTTGAATCCAATTGATGTGTCAGGCTGCCCGCCGGATGCGTTTTCCGCAGACGGCCAGCTATGGGGGAATCCTCTGTTCCGTTGGGACGAGATGAAAAGAGACGGGTACACATGGTGGGCGAAGCGTGTAAAGTTCATGTCGGAACTTTATGACATTGTGCGCATTGACCATTTCCGGGGATTTGATTCTTATTACGCCATACCGGCGGGAGACAAAACAGCGGTAAACGGCGAATGGCGTAAGGGACCGGGTATGGACCTGTTTCAAAAGCTTGAAGAAAAGCTCGGAAAGCTGGATATTATCGTGGAGGATTTGGGATATCTGACACCGTCGGTTTTACAGCTTGTAAAAGACTGTGGATTTCCGGGAATGAAGGTTTTGCAGTTTGCATTTGATACGAGGGAGGACGGCGATTATCTGCCGCACAACTATGAAAAGCATTGCGTTGTCTATACGGGAACGCATGATAATGATACCGTTCTCGGCTGGTTTAAGACAGCGCCAAAGCAGAGTACACGCTATGCAAAGGAATATTTGAACCTGACAAAAGAAGAAGGCTACCATTGGGGGATGATGCGCGGAGCATGGTCAAGTGTCGGAGATCTCGCTGTGGTTACGATGCAGGATGTTCTTGGAATTGACGGAAAAGGACGCATGAATACGCCGTCCACGCTTGGCACAAACTGGAAATGGAGAATGGAAAAAGGGCAGATAACGCCGGGACTTACCAAAAAAATTGCACATCTGATGAATGCCTACGGAAGAGAAAGAAAAGGCGAATAAATAAAGTACCCCTCTCATACAATATATCAAAATAGCCATGTACATATATGCAGGCAGATGATTTGTATGGAAGGGGTATAATTGATGGAAGGTTTTAATACAGGCACCTATGACATGTATAAGGATATCAGTGCCAGGACAAACGGGGAGATCTATATCGGTATTATCGGCGCGGTACGAACCGGCAAATCTTCTTTTATTAAGCGGTTTATGGAGCTTATGGTACTGCCGTTTATGGAGGATGAAAACAGCAAATCCCGGGCGGTCGACGAAATGCCTCAGTCGGCACAGGGCAAGACCATTATGACAACGGAACCCAAATTCATCCCAAAGGATGCAGCCGTAATCCGTCTTGGGGATGATACGGAGGTAAAGGTCCGCCTGATCGACTGTGTGGGTTACATGGTCGAGGGAGCTACGGGGCATCTGGAAAACGGTGTGGAACGAATGGTAAAAACGCCGTGGTTCGACCATGAAATTCCGTTTACCCAGGCGGCGGAAATCGGCACAAGAAAGGTTATTAAGGATCATGCCACAATCGGAATTGTAGTCACGGCGGACGGTTCCTTTACCGACATTCCGAGAGAAAATTATGTCAAGGGAGAAGAGGAAACGGTAAAAGAGCTGAAAAAAATAGGAAAGCCTTTTGTCATGCTCTTAAATTCCGTCAAACCTTACAGCGACGAAACCGTAAAGCTGGCGGAAGAGCTGGCACAAAAGTATGGGGTGAGTGTTTTTCCGGTAAACTGTGAGCAGCTTCGAAAGGAAGATGTCAACACCATTTTAAAGGGGATTCTCTATGAATTTCCGGTGGTCCGCATGGATTTCTTCCTTCCGAAATGGGTAGAAATGCTGGAGGATAACCACAGGATCAAAGAAAATGTGATCGGAAACGCGAAAAGAGTCTTAAATGATATCACCTACACAAAGGACATTATGGAATATCCGTTTGAAGCGGAGGGCGATTACATAACGCGGATGAAACTGGATACGATGAGTCTGGAAAACGGTTCGGCGTCCATACATATGGATATTGATGAAAAATACTATTATGAAAATATGAGCGAGCTGACCGGAGTTGAAGTAAAGGGTGAATATCAATTAATATCCATGATCAGGGAGCTGGCAGATAAGCGAAAAGAATTTGAACAGGTGGCCGACGCCATGAACGCTGTAAGGCTAAAGGGATACGGCGTCGTCACGCCTGAACTGTCTGATATCCAGATGGATGAACCGGTACTGATTAAGCATGGAAATAAATACGGCGTTAAGATGAAGGCGGTGTCTCCGTCTATCCACATGATTAAAGCGAATATTGAAACCGAAATCGCCCCGATTGTCGGAAGCGAGGAGCAGGCAAACGACCTGATCTCGTATATCAAAGAAAACCAGAATACAAAAGACGGCGTGTTTTCTACGAATATCTTCGGCAAATCGGTGGGCGAGCTTATGGAGGACGGAATTAAGAGCAAAATATCCATGATGGATGACGAAAGCCAGCTAAAGCTTCAGGATACTATGCAGAAAATTGTCAACGACAGCAACGGCGGCCTGGTCTGCATTATTATTTAACCGCCGCGATAAACTGCGAAACATTGACCGGCCCGTTTAACGGTGTGCGGTAGCACGTCTTATCGTTGTCATATGGATAAAAGTAAACATAGGAGGAAGTGATATTGATATCCGTGAAGTTTCCAGGGCAGACTTCCTCCTGACCGCTGCCGTCTGTGCCGATGCGGCAAAGCGCAGGGTTGTTTTTATCATTGCGCTGATAGTAGATTACGCTTCCGTACACATTAAAAGTATCCACCCTATCGTTTGTGATAACCTCCGTCTCGCCGGTAGATAAATCGGCAAGCGTCAGCGCATAATTGTTATCGGCATCCAGATAGTAAGCCGTGCTGCCGTCTATCACAGGCTGATAGCAGTTGCCCTCAAAGATACTGACAGCAGAGTCTGATGCGGTATCTAACCGGTAAATATTGTGATCCTTTTCGATGCCGTTATAATAAATATAGGAACCGTTAGTGGAACAGGTGAGGTACGGGTGCGTGCTCACCTGTTGTTTCTCTTTGCCGTCAATTTTCACCTTATAGAGTGAGGACGCATCCTGTTTATCATAGTGAATGTAATAAATATAATTTCCTACAAGAGAGGCATATAAACTCGGATCCTGGTCTAAAATAGTTACGTCGCCGCCGCCTTTTTTAATACGGCAGAGACTGTTATCGTTCCATTTTAAGAAAGAGAAAGCGCTGTCTTTGCTCGAATTATTGCGAACATAGTAAATGTAATGATCATCGGCATTGATATAGGAAACGGTATCATCCGATAATTTTTTGACATTCGTACCCTGGGAAGTCATAGAATAAAGCTTGTGGTTATCCGACGGGTTGCTGAAATAGATCATGTCGCCGCGTTCACAAAACAGACCGGCGTTATAGAGATTCCCGGCAGTGTTTCCGTTCGCAAGTCCGTCGTTGAAACGTGTTTTTCCCAGCTGATAGCGTACGATGGAAACGACCGCTGCGACGATGATAAGTATAAAAAGTACAATAAAAGCATTCTTTTTGGTTGGCTGCTTCGACATTTGAAGATTCCCCCTGAATTTCCTGTATAAAATATTGTTGATAAAATAATTAAAAATTACACATAAAAATTATAACTTCATTCGCTGGAACTTGCAACCCAAAAGGGAATGGTATATGATAGAAAAAAACGAAAAGGTGACACATATGAAGGATTTATTAGAGATTAGGAATGAAATTGACGAAGTGGACAGAGAGCTTGTATCGCTCTATGAAAAACGTATGCGTCTGACAGGGCAGGTTGCCGACTATAAAATATCGACGGGAAAAAAAGTATTTGACAAAGAGAGAGAAATCGAAAAAATAGAACAGGTAACAAAACTAACAAAAGATCCGGCGCTAAGAGGCGGTGTTAAGGAATTGTTTGAACAGATTATGAGCATGAGCAGAAAACGCCAGTACCAGATGCTCTCAAAACACGGATGTACGGAAAAGTCCGAATTTCGCGAGGTAGATACTCTGCCAAAGGAAAATATCAGGGTTGTATATCAGGGTGAAGAGGGGGCAAACAGCCAAGTCGCAATGCAGGCTTATTTTGGAGATAATGTAAAAAATCATCATGTAGAGACATGGCGGGATGCGATGGAGGCAATCACAAGCGGGGACGCCGATTATGCAGTACTCCCGATCGAAAATTCTTCTGCCGGAATTGTATCCGAAAATTATGATCTGCTTGTAGAGTATAATGCAGTGATCGTGGGAGAACAGATTATTAAAATTGACCATTGTCTGCTAGGACAAAAAGAGGCCGGGCTTAGTGACATTAAAAAAATTTATTCCCATCCTCAGGCGTTGATGCAGTGCAGCCGGTACTTAGATGAACACAGGGAGTGGGAGACGCACAGTGTGAAAAACACTGCGGTAGCGGCCAAAAAAGTGAAAGAGGACGGGCTGCTGACGCAGGCGGCAATTGCCAGCAGACCGAACGCCGATATTTACGGATTGAAAATATTAAAAGAGGATTTTCAGAATAATGTGAACAACAGCACACGCTTTATCATTGTAACTGCGCAGAAAATATTTGCAAAGGGCGCGGGAAAAATCAGCATATATTTTGAAATTCCGCACGAGAGCGGTTCTCTTTATCATATGCTGTCCCATTTTATTTATAATAATCTGAATATGAATAAAATTGAATCAAGGCCGATTCAGAAAAAAAACTGGGAATACCGATTTTTTGTAGATTTTGAGGGAAATCTAAACGACGGCGGAGTGCGTAACGCACTCCGCGGACTAAAGGAAGAGACAACAAGTCTTCGGATTTTAGGAAATTATTAGACACTATATATAGAAACAGAAGGTGACATCATGAGAAATACGAAAGATTTTATATTATATAAGAATTTTGAACATGACAGATTATTTTCGGATTTTGTCTGGGTTATGGAAAATTATAACAGTGAATATTACAATCGTGAGGATATCCGCGCATTGTACTATGAATGTATGAACGGATTGATTGAACTGGCTGTCAGTCACGGTTTCGAGGGGAATCTGTGGCATTGCTTTTTGGCCTTTATTATGGTGAATCATGAGAATGCATACAGTACGGCGTGTGAGATGAAAGGCAGAGTGGAGGGCACAATCAATCAGGTCGCCAATCATGATTTTAGGATTTTAAAAGGGTTGTTTGATTATAATTTTAAGGACATGCTTACCGCTTTAGATGCGGAGGATATTGATATTCTTGAGAATTATAAAGGCATCAACGGCAACAGCAAAGTATTTAACAGGCGCATCAAAGACCGCATCTGCAAGCTTGCCGTGCATTTAAAGCTGGCGCAGACTACGGAAGAATTTCAGGAAATCGTGACAGAATTTTATCGGGATTTCGGAGTCGGCAGTCTCGGGCTTCACAAGGCATTCCGCATTGCGCACTCAAGCGACGGAAAGCCGTATCTTGAACCGATTACCAGAATCGCCCATGTAAAGCTTTCTGACCTGGTAGGATATGAGACGGCAAAAAAGAAGCTGACAGACAACACGGAGGCGTTTGTAGAAGGAAAAGCGGCAAATAACTGCCTGCTTTTCGGCGATGCAGGGACAGGAAAGTCCACAAGTATTAAGGCCATCGCCAATCAGTATTATGAGAGAGGGCTGCGCCTGATTGAAGTATATAAGCATCAGTTTCAGGATTTGAACGAGGTTATTTCAATCATTAAAAACCGCAATTATAAATTTATTATCTATATGGATGATCTGTCCTTTGAGGAATTTGAGATAGAGTATAAATATTTAAAAGCTGTCATTGAGGGCGGCCTGGAAAAGAAGCCGGAAAATGTTCTGATTTATGCCACCTCAAACCGCCGTCATCTGATTCGGGAAAATTTTTCCGACAAAGAAGAAGTCAGGGAGGATATGCACACCTCGGATACCGTGCAGGAAAAACTTTCCCTTGTTGCAAGATTCGGCGTAACAATTTATTTTGGAGCGCCGACACCGAAGGAATTCAAAGAAATCGTAAGAAGTCTTGCAAAAAAGCATCAGATTGCGATGACGGAGGAGGAGCTTTATGCCAAAGCGAATCAATGGGAGTTAAGCCACGGCGGACTATCGGGAAGGACAGCGCAGCAATTTATCAATTACCTGCTTGGCAGGCAGGATTCGTAATATTATTACAGGAGGAGGTATGCGTATGAAGGTTTTCGCGGCAATCTATATCGGCTCTTATGAGATCAGCCTGAAAATCTATGAACTGGCGTCAAAAAAGGATATTCGGGAAATTGACCATGTGCGCCACAGGACGGAATTGGGAAAAGATGTGTATGGCACCGGTTTCATAGGGTACAAGATGGCAGAGGAAATGTGCAGCGTATTGAGGGAGTTTACGGAGATTATGAAGGGGTATAAGGTGGACGATTACCGTGTATATGGCGGACAGGCCATCAGAGATTCCCAAAATGAACTGTTTCTGTTAAACCAAATCGAACTTCGCACCGGCCTGAAGGTGGAAGTGCTCAGTAATTCCGAGCAGCGTTTTATCAGCTATAAGGCAGTAGTATCTAACGAGGAATTTAACCAGATGACAAAGCAGGGAGCTGCGGTTGTGGACATCGGAGGCGGAAGTATACAGATTACGCTCTTTATTCACGGAAATGTCGTTACTACGCAGCATCTGATGCTTGGAACCGTGCGTGTGAGAGAGAAGCTCGCTACCATTGAACAGTCGCTAAAGCATGTAGACGAACAGATTCAGGAGCTGGTAGATAAAGAGCTTGAAGTATTTAAAGCGCTGTATCTGAAGGACAAGGAGATTAAGTATGTCGTATTAATGGGTGACTATATCGGAGAAATTGTGAAAAGCCTTGAAAAGACAAAAGCGCTTACGGTAAAAGCAGAGCGTTTTATCGGTTTTATGGAAAAGATGGACCGAAAAAATGTCGAAGATATTGCGGATATGCTGAATCTTTCCAACGACCATGATCCGTTGATTATTCCGGCGGTTGTCCTGTATAAGCGCACGGTCCAAGAACTTGGCGCCCAGGAAATTTATGTGCCGGGAATTAGTATTAATGACGGAATCGTCTATGATTATGCGCAGAAACATAATATGGTAAAGGCGAGACACGACTTCGATGAGGATGTGCTCTCAGCGGCCCGCAATATGGCGCAGCGTTATTGGGGATATAAGCCGCATATTGAAGCGCTTGCGGATATGGCAGTGCTGATTTTTGACGCGATGAAAAAAATGCACGGACTTGGGAAAAAAGAACGCCTTCTCTTAAAGACAGCCGCAATTCTCCATGATTGCGGAAAGTACGTCAGTCTTGTAAATGGGGCGGAATGCGCCTACGCAATCATAATGGCATCGGAAATCATCGGATTGTCCCATCGGGAGCGCGAGATTGTCGCAAGGACCGTTCTCTACAACTCTATGCCGCTTCCGGATTATGAGGAGCTTGCGGATAAGTTAGACCGTGAGGGTTATCTGACGACTGCAAAGCTTGCCGCGATTTTGAGGGTATCAAATGCTATGGACCGCAGTCACAGGCAGAAGTTTAAGAATGTAAAGGCCAGTATTTCAGGTAAAAAGCTGGTGATTACCATTGAGACGGCCGATGATATTATTCTGGAGAAGGGATTGTTTGCGTCCCGCTCAAAGTTCTTTGAAGAAATTTTCAGTATCAAACCCGTAATAAAAGAAAAACGTGTATATGAGTAGAAGGAGAAGCAGCGTATGGAAAAAGCAAAAGATTTTACGAATCCGCAGTATTATGAGAACCGTGAATTGAGCTGGCTCAAATTCAATAACCGGGTATTAAACGAAGCTCGCGACAAGTCGATTCCGCTGTTAGAGCGTCTGAAATTCGTCAGCATCACTTCCTCAAACTTAGATGAGTTTTTTATGGTGCGTGTCGCATCCCTAAAAGATATGGTACATGCCGGATACAAAAAGAAAGATATTGCGGGAATGAATGCCGCGGAGCAGCTAAAGGAAATTAACACGGCGACGAGACATCTGGTGGAGCAGCAGTATTCTACCTATAACCGTTCACTCATCCCGCTGATGAACGGACAGGGAATTTATATTGTAGACGCTTATGAGGATTTGACGGATGAGCAGTCTAACTACGTCGACAATTATTTTGAGGAGAACGTATATCCTGTTCTCACTCCGATGGCAGTGGACGCTTCACGTCCTTTTCCGTTAATCCGCAACAAGACGCTGAATCTGATGGCGCTTCTCTCCAACAAAAAAGAGAAAAAAGGCAAAAAAGAAAAATCTGTCTATGAGTACGCAACCGTGCAGGTTCCGTCCGTTCTGCCGCGGCTAATACCGATTCCCTCACAAAAAGAAGGAGACAGAACCTTTATTCTTTTGGAGCAGATGATTGAAAAAAATATTTCCAAGCTGTTTTTAAACTATGATGTAATCTGTGCATATCCCTACCGTGTTATGCGAAATGCCGATCTTTCGATCGACGAGGATGAGGCGGAGGATTTGCTTAAGGAGATACAAAAGCAATTAAAAATGCGGCAATGGGGTGAAGTTATCCGTCTGGAAGTGGAAGATAAGATGGACAAACGTCTCCTTCGTTTTCTGACAGAAGAATTTCATATTGCGTCGGAGCATGACATTTACAAAATAAACGGGCCGGTAGATTTGACATTTTTAATGAAAATGTACGGCTTAGAAGGGTATGATCATCTTCGATATTCTCCGTATTCACCGCAGCGTGTTCCGGAAATCGTGCCTGGAGAAAATATTTTTGAAACAATAAAACGCGGCGACATATTGCTGCACCATCCTTATCAGACATTTGACCCCGTTGTAGACTTTATCCGTCAGGCCGCAAAGGATCCCGATGTGCTTGCAATTAAACAGACTCTCTACCGTGTCAGCGGCAATTCTCCGATTATTGCGTCTCTTGCGCAGGCGGCGGAAAACGGTAAGCAGGTTTCCGTACTTGTAGAGCTGAAAGCGCGTTTTGACGAGGAAAATAATATTGTGTGGGCAAAGATGTTAGAAAAGGCCGGATGCCACGTAATATATGGTCTGGTCGGTCTAAAAACACACAGCAAAATTGCGCTTGTAGTACGCCGTGAGGAGGACGGAATCCGCAGATACGTGCATCTGGGAACAGGCAATTATAACGATTCTACGGCAAAGCTGTATACGGACTGCGGCTTATTTACATGCTCCGAGGCAATAGGGGAGGATGCGACAGCCGTTTTCAACATGCTCTCGGGATACTCGGAGCCGCTCTCATGGAACCGTCTCGCGGTTGCGCCGATCTGGCTGCGCAGCAGATTTCTGCGCCTGATCAAAAGAGAAACCAAGAATGCGCGCGCGGGAAAGACGGCAAAAATTATTGCGAAAATGAATTCGCTGTGTGACGCCGGTATTATTGCGGCGCTTTATGAGGCCTCTGAGGCCGGTGTGCAGATAGATTTAATTGTCCGCGGCATTTGTTGTTTAAAGGTGGGTATCCCCGGTGTCAGCGAAAATATACGGGTGCGCTCCATCGTCGGCAATTTCTTGGAGCACAGCAGGATTTTCTATTTTTATAACGACGGAATGGAAGAAATTTATATGGGAAGCGCCGACTGGATGCCAAGAAATTTAGACCGCCGCGTGGAGATTATGTTTCCGGTGGAGGATGAACGCCTCAAAAGCAGTGTAAAGCATATACTTGACGTTGAACTTGCAGATAATACGAAGGCAAACGTATTAAATGCCGAGGGGATATATGAAAAGATTGACAAACGGGGAAAAATGCTTGTCAATTCGCAGGAACAATTTTGCAAAGAAGCAATAGAGGCAGCTCCAAAACAGGCAGATGTATTTAAAGACCGGGTTTTTGTTCCGGCAGAACCGCTGTCCTGATATCTGCTATTTTTCAAAAATTCCCATTTCTTGTTAGAAACTGTCAAACAAAACACAAAATATAGATTTATTTTCGATATTTGGTTAAATAGAAGGAAAAATATACCGATATATATATTGAAACCAGAGAAATATGGATCCAAGGAGGGATTAGCCGCATACGGATATGAGGAATTTTTCAAAGTTTCATCGGTGTCGCTGGTAGCGGCGACGATTGATGCCAAGTCGAAACGCAGGGACGCGGAGACGCAACAGCATAAGAAGGTACACAAGCCGTTTGAAAAGGTGCTTCAGGAGAAGACCGAAAGGCTGCAGACAAATGATGCAACAACCTTTCAGATGGCCGGTTATACCAGAGATGCAAAAAGTATTTATTACATGGTACCACAGCGGGAATATGTATAAAAGACAGCCATGGCTGAGAGTTTAAAGACTTTCAGTGCATGGCTGTTTTTTATATCATAGGAAAGGTCTTATTTGCGAAACGCACTTTTGTTATATCATAGGAAAGCCGCTTTTTGACGGATTGGCGGAAGAATTTCGTAGGGAACATAAAGCCTTCCTGTGCCATATCCCATGCGGATGTGCGGTTTGTTCGTTCCATGAAAATCAGATCCTCCGGAAATCATAAGTCCCGCTTTTTCTGCGATTGCCTTCATGTTACGTTCATCTCCCGGTTGATGTGAAGTGTAAATAGCTTCCACACCGTCAAGTCCAAATTCCTTAAGGAAAAGCAAAAACTTTCTGACATGTTCCAAATTCATATGATAACGCAGAGGATGAGCCAGAAAAGCCACACCCTTAGCAGCGTGAATCAGGCTGATTGCCTCCGTAGCGGCAATTTTTTCTCTTGGAACAAAGCAGCGGCAATGATCGCCAAGGTACCTGTCAAACACAATTTCCCGGTTTTTTACACACCCGTGATCCACAAGATATTTTGCGATATTTCCTCTTGTAATAATACGGTCGGGATTCTCGGCCAGCAGCCTGTCATAGGTGATATTCAATCCCTCGGCTGCCAGCAGCGCTACCATCTTTTGGTTGCGTTCATCGCGCAGACGACGAAAGAGTTCCAGTTTTTTGCGAAAACTTTCATTTTCCGGGTCGATATAAAAGCCCAGCATGTGAACTTCCGTTCCATTATATTCACAGGAAAGCTCCACACCGGAAACAACTTCAATTTCTGTGCCGACCGCCGCATCCTGTGCTTCACAAACACCGGATATGCTGTCATGATCGGTAAGGGCAAATGCACGCAGATTACTTTTTGCCGCAAGTGCAACCAGCTCGGCCGGCGTATATGTTCCGTCTGAATGCGTTGAGTGGACATGCAGGTCGATACGTTCCGTTTTTGTCATTAGGGCACCTCTTTTCGTTGTATTAGACATGCTATCGGCAAAATATTAACATATTTTGATTAAAAAAGCCAGTTACCGTTACGATGACAAAAACTGCTATTTCAATTGAATTAAAGCGGTATTAATGTTATACTTGCTGTAATACAAATACCGGAGGGATAATTCATGAGAACAATTAAAACAAAAGTGGTCATTCTTGTTATAATCTGCGCCATGGTCTCGGCAGGTGTCTGCGGAGGAGTAAGTCTTATGAGAACACAGGCGATTGTCAATAAGGATGCAGGCAATATTATGTCTATGCAGTGCGAGAATAACGGACAGGAAATTGAGACTACGCTGATTAGAGTGGCACAGTCGGTGGACACGTTAGCGCAAATTGCAAAGCAGTCTCTGACGAACTTTAGCAAATTTAAGACAGATGCCGACTATGTGGAGGAATACACAGACGCGCTTCGTCCGGTTGCGCTTGAATTTGCCAACAACACGGAAGGAGCGCTTACCTATTACATCCGGTACAACCCGGAGTTTACAGAGCCTACTTCCGGTATTTTCGGAAGCAGAGGTTCTTCGACGGAGGAATTTGAACAGCTTGAACCTACGGATTTTTCAATTTATGATCCCGATGACGCGGCTCATGTAGGCTGGTATTACATACCTGTGAATAACGGCAAAGCTACCTGGATGGATCCGTATCTTAACGCGAACATCAACGTTTATATGATTTCATATGTTGTTCCGATTTATATAGACGACGTTTCCGTGGGTATCGTAGGAATGGATATCGATTTTGGAAGTATTGAGAACCTTGCAGGCAGCGTAAAGGCATTTGAAACCGGCGCGGCATTTCTTGTTAATTCCGCAAATAATATTGTTTATCACAGCGAAATTGAATTCGGGACGCCGCTTGCGAATATCAATGATGGGGAAGTATCCTCATTGGATACGGCTCTGGCAGAAGAAAGCACGGTCGGAGAGAAGATCACATATCGCTACAATGGGCAAACAAAAGCGGCATACTATAAGCCTTTGTCAAACGGTATGAAGTTTGTGCTTGCCGCACCCCAAAAAGAGATTACAGCCGAATCGCAGGGACTTTTATGGATGATTCTTTTTGCATCGGGCATTGCCGTTGTCTTTTCGGCTCTTGTCGGCTTTTTCTTAAGCAGCGGTATTGCAAAACCGCTCAAACAGATTACGGAGATTATCAGGCAAAATGCACAGCTGAACTTAAAAAAGAATGCCAAAATGGAAAAAACCGCCAAATTGAAGGATGAGACAGGCGCTATGGCAAGAGCGGTTGCAGAAATGAATGACCGGCTGCGTGCGATGGTGTCCAGTCTTGAAAAGACAGGAACAATGATTCTTTCCAATGCAGAACAGATTAATGAAGGTTCCAGTACCGTAGGAGAGATGTGTAACGATAATTCTGCAACCACACAGGAGCTGGCAGCAGCAATGGAGGAAGCAGCAGCTACGGCAGATAATATCAACAGGGAAATCGGGACTGTCAACGAAAATTCAAAAGAAATTATGACGCTTGCAAAGAACGGGGAAAAAGACGCCCAAAATATCTTAAGCAGAGCACAGACTCTAAAGCATACGACGCAGGAAGCAACGGAGCATACGAGGGATATGTATGAGCAGATGCGCACAAAGACAGATTTAGCAATGGAAAAATCAAGGGCTGTGGAAAAAATTAATGAGCTGACGCAGGCTGTTTTGGAGATTTCCTCACAGACGAACCTGCTTGCATTAAACGCATCCATAGAGGCCGCCAGGGCCGGTGAAGCGGGACGAGGTTTTGCGGTTGTAGCAAGCGAAATCGGAAATCTGGCGAATCAGACACAGGATACGGTTAAAAACATTGACGAGATCATGGAAGAGGTTTACTCGGCGGTAAGAGGAATGGCCGAGTGCCTGAACTTGTCTACGGATTTCCTGGAAAAGACTGTATTAAAAGATTACGGTGAATTTATGGAAGTGGCTGAACAATACGCTTCTGATGCGGAAAATTATGAAAAGAGCATGACGGATATCACGCAGTCCGTACAGATTCTTGGCACTGCGATCGGCGATATCGGTAACGCAATTGATGGAATCAGCAGAATGACCGGTGAATCGGCCGAGGGAATTTCACGAATCGCGGAAAAGACCACGCATATCGTTCAGGAGGTTCAAAACGAAGAAAACCTTGCGGGCATGAACCGTGAAAATGCGGCAACGCTAAAAGAGATTGTGGATAGCTTTGTGCTAGAGTAAAACATAATTTTATTCAAAATATATTGACGCAGTCCCAAAATCATGCTATGATATCACAGTATGCCGCACAGTGAGGTTTTAAAGTCTGGAAACAGCGCCGCAACTGGCGAGTAATGATAATAGGAGGTGCCATATGTACGCAATTATAGCAACAGGTGGTAAACAGTACAAAGTATCCGAGGGCGATATCATTACCATTGAAAAGCTTGGTGTTGATGCAGGTGAGACTGTTACTTTTGATCAGGTATTAGCTGTAAACGACGGCGCATTAAAGGTTGGAAATCCAACTGTTGATAATGCATCCGTTACTGCTTCCGTTGTAAAAGAAGGAAGAGGAAAGAAAATCATCGTTTACAAGTATAAGAGAAAAACCGGTTATCACAAGAAAAATGGTCATAGACAGGCGTTTACACAGGTAAAAATCGAAAAAATTAATGGCTAATCGATAGGAATTGTTATGATAACAATAACGATTTTCAAAAACAAAGAAGCGTATGCCGGCTTTGAATGCACAGGACATGCAGGATATGCGCCGGAGGGCGAAGATATTATTTGTGCAGGTGTTTCGGCGCTTGTAATTAATACCGTAAATTCTCTTTCCCATTTTTCTGTCACAAAGTTTTGGACGGATTCGGATGAGGATACAGGGAAGCTTACGGTAAGATTTACGGAAAAGCCCGATCATAATGCGGATCTTCTGATGCGTTCTCTTGTTTTAGGCTTACAGGGAATACAAGACAATTACGGAAATGAGTATATTCATCTTAACTTTAAGGAGGTGTAATTTATGATGACCATGAACCTTCAGTTTTTTGCACATAAAAAGGGAGTTGGTTCTACCAAAAACGGCAGAGACTCCGAATCCAAAAGATTGGGTGCGAAAAGAGCAGACGGACAGTTCGTAAAGGCTGGAAACATTTTATACAGACAGCGTGGTACAAAGATTCATCCAGGCGTAAATGTAGGTATCGGCGGCGACGATACATTATTTGCCTTGACAGATGGTATCCTGCGTTTCGAGAGAAAAGGAAGAGATAAGAAGCAGGCTTCTGTATATCCGGTGGCAAGCAACGAATAAGACGACCAAGATAGACCCGACGTATGCCGGGTCTATTTTATATCATAGGAAAGAAGAATATATGAGGTAAAGTATGTTTGCTGACAGTGCAAAAATTATAATAAAATCAGGAAAAGGCGGAGATGGACATGTCAGCTTTCGCCGTGAAAAGTATGTACCAAACGGCGGACCGGACGGCGGAGACGGCGGAAAGGGCGGAGACATTGTCTTTGAGATAGACGACGGCATGAATACTCTGAATGATTTCAGACACAAAAGAAAGTATGTCGCCGAGAACGGGGAAGAGGGAAAAAAGAGAAATTGTCACGGAAAAAAGGGAGAGGACCTTATCGTTAAGGTTCCGGCAGGCACAATTATTAGAGATGCCGAAACGGATAAAGTAATTGCGGACATGTCCGGTGACAACAGGCGGCAGATTGTTTTAACCGGCGGGAAAGGCGGACTTGGCAATCAGCATTATGCGACGTCTTCTATGCAGGCGCCAAAATATGCCCAACCCGGACAGGAGGCGATTGAGCTTGAAGTAAGGTTAGAGCTAAAGGTGATTGCAGATGTCGGGCTTGTGGGATTTCCAAACGTAGGAAAATCTACTCTTTTATCCAGTGTAACTAATGCGACGCCAAAGATTGCAAATTACCATTTTACCACTTTAAATCCGATTCTTGGCGTTGTAGATCTTGGTGACGGAGCCGGATTTGTTATGGCGGATATTCCGGGATTAATTGAGGGCGCATCCGAGGGTGTCGGCCTCGGTCATGAATTTTTAAAACACATTGAAAGAACAAAGGTCATTATTCACGTAGTAGATGCGGCCTCGACAGAGGGGCGCGATCCGATTGCAGACATTCATGCAATCAATCGGGAGCTGGGGTCTTATAATCCTGAACTTTTAAAGAAACCGCAGGTGATTGCAGCGAACAAAATAGATGCCATATATGAGGGGGAAAGTGAGGTCATTCAACGGCTTCATGAGGAATTTGATGCGAAGGGGATGCAGGTATTTCCGATTTCAGCGGTGAGTAAGCAGGGAGTAAAGGAACTTTTATATCATGTCAACAAACTTCTTGCAGATATGGACGACACACCGATTGTCTATGAACAGGAATTCTTTCCTGACTCGCACACTGTGGAGGCATATACAATTGAATTTAATCCTAATGACAAAGCATATGTAATTGAAGGCCCTAAAATTGATAAGATGCTGGGCTATACCAATATTGACACGGAAAAAGGGTTCCTCTTCTTTCAGCGTTTCTTAAAACAGCAGGGTATTTTAAAGGAATTAGAGGCCATGGGAATACAGGAGGGAGACACTGTGCGTATGTATGGTCTGGAATTTGACTATTATAAGGAGTAGAAACATATGATGACAAGCAAACAACGTTCTTATCTAAAAGGACTCGCAAGCAATATTACCCCTATTTTTCAAATAGGCAAATCGTCTCTGACGCCGGAAATTATCACCGCATTGGACGAGGCGATAGAAAAACGTGAATTGATAAAGGTATCTGTCTTAAAAAATTGTGCAGACGATCCGAAAGAACTGGCGCAAATGATTGCGGAACGTACAAAATGTCAGGTAGTAATGGTTATCGGCAAAAAAATAGTATTGTACCGCAAGGCAAAAAAGAATCCCAAAATTGAACTTCCAAAATAAATTTAGGAGCCAGAACATTGTATGACAGAAAATAATCATAGAATCGGATTGATGGGAGGCACGTTCAATCCGATTCACAACGGTCATTTACTGATTGCAGAAAATGCACGGCATCAGTTTTTGCTTGATAAAGTATACTTTATTCCGACCGGGCCTTCTCCGCATAAAAATGACGCCATAATTGCACCGTCTTCTATGCGTTGTGATATGATAAGATGTGCCATTTCCGATCATCCGGATTTTGCCGTTTCCACCATAGAAATAGACTCTGCTGAGAAGAGCTACACATATCGGACTCTGGAAAAACTGACCATGCGCTATCCTGAACACTCTTTTTTTTTCATCATGGGGGGAGATTCCGTGTTTGAATTTTCCTCATGGAAAAATCCCGGACGCATCTGTGAACTGTGCAATTTATTGGTTGCAGTGCGGGACGATATGGACAGAAAAAAATTAGAGGAATACGCAGATACTTTAGGGCAGCGCTTTCATGCCAGAATACAACTTTTAGATACCCCGAACTTCTCTATTTCTTCACGGGAAATCAGGGAACGGATACAAAAAGATGCATCCATACGTTATCTTGTGCCTAGAGAGGTACAAACTTACATTGAGAAAAAACATTTATATCGATAAAGGTGGGATAAAATGGACGGACAATTGCATTCAATCGAAAAGGAACTGAAAAAAGAGCTTGATAAGAGCCGCTATGAGCATACGATAGGCGTTATGTATACAGCCGGCTGTCTTGCAATGCGTTACGGATATGATATGAAAAAAGCAATGTTGGCAGGTCTTTTGCACGACTGTGCAAAAAATATTCCAAGTGACAAGAAAATCAAAATGTGTAAGAAGAATCATATCAAATTGTCACGGATTGAGACAGAGAACCCTTATTTAATTCATGCGAAACTGGGTGCTTTTCTTGCGAAAGAAAAATATGGGGTAGAAGATGAGGAAATCTTACATGCAATACGTGTTCATACCACCGGTGCACCGGCAATGAATTTGCTGGATAAAATTATATTTCTTGCAGATTATATTGAGCCCAACAGAACAAAAGCACAAAATTTGCCGCAAATTCGCCATATAGCATTTGAAGACATTGACAAAGCGGTTGTCAAAACCTTGGAGGATACCTTGGGATATTTGAAAGACAGCCGTAAACGAGACAGCATAGATCCAATCACTTTACAGACTTACGAATATTATAAGGAGGTTCATAATGAATAATTCAAAGGAGATGGCTAAGATCGCCTGCCGGGCACTGGAAGATAAAAAAGCAGATGATGTCCGCATTATTGATATCAGCGAGGTGTCCGTGATTGCAGATTATTTTATTATTGCAGACGGTTCAAATCAAAATCAGCTTCAGGCGATGCAGGATGCCGTTGATGAGGCTTTGTATAAGGCCGGGTATCATGTAAAGCAGATTGAGGGAAATCAGCGTTCCAGTTGGATATTGATGGATTACAATGATATTATTATCCACATTTTTTCGAAAGAAGACAGAATGTTCTACGACCTGGAGAGAATCTGGCGCGACGGAAAACAAATCGCACCGGAAGATTTATAATTTTGTGCCAGATTTTGAAGGTATATGGATACCAACGAAATCTGGCATAAAATATTTATTGAAAGAATCGGAACACACCTATTACCTTTCCGAGAATCTGACAGTATTCAACAATAATCGGCTCCATTGTATCGTTCTCCGGCTGAAGACGATAATGCCCGTCTTCTTTATAAAATGTCTTAACCGTTGCACTGTCTTCTACAAGCGCAACGACCATCTCTCCATTCCGGGCGGTAGACTGCCTTTGGACCAGAATGTTGTCACCATCTAAAATCCCCACATTGATCATACTTTCTCCCTGCACATGCAGCATAAATATCTCTGCATTCGGGAGAAACTCAGAAGGAATTGGAAAATAATTTTCAATGTTCTCAACGGCCAGCAACGGCTGTCCGGCGGCAACATTTCCGATTAGAGGTACATTAACAACCTCACGTCTTGCCAAGTTAAAATTCTCGTCAATAATTTCGATTGCGCGGGGCTTTGTCGGATCTCTTCTGATATAACCGTTTTTCTCAAGCGTCTCAAGATGAGAATGTACGGAAGAAGTGGATTTTAAATGAACCGCTTCACAGATTTCACGTACAGCCGGAGGATATCCCTTATTAAGAATTTCCTGCTTGATATAGTCTAAAATTTCCTGTTGCTTTGCACTGATTTTTCCATATGCCATATTTATATCCTCCTAATATTCATCAACCGCTGCCGATACGGCCGTCATCCATCAGCAGAGTATGCCGTCTAAAGCTATTGGTTATAAATATCATAACATATAATTCCGAAAAATGCAAACACATATTCCGAAAATTTGTTCGTATTTTTGTTGACAAACAGTTGTTTGGATGTTAAGATACAATTATCAAACAAATGTTCGCGAACAAAGGAGGAATCATCATGGAAATGGGAATTATGACATATAATATCCGCAAAAAGCAGGTGAAAAAGAATAATATACAGATAAAAAAGCGGCTTCCGGTTTCCATAGGCATTTTACATCTTTTTCTTGTTATCGCTGTAAGATTAAGTTCTGCGGTGTTTGGAAGCGATGCTGTGGATGCCAAAGCATCCTACAAATATTATACCAGTATTCAAGTACAGGAGGGAGACAGCCTCTGGAGCATTGCAGACAAATACCTCACCGCAGAGTACAACAGCCATGAGACTTATATGAAGGAGTTGATATCCATCAACCATCTTTCAGATACTACAATACATGCAGGACAGTATTTGACGGTTCCATATTTTTCTTATGAATATAAGTGACTTAATTTTCCGGATGTTTTTGTTTGTAAATTCTTGTTATTTTCCCGTTTTGCGATATAATAAGAATGAGATGACAAAAGCAGGAGAGTTTATATGTTAAGATTTTTGTACGTAATTTTCATGAACTTATTTCGGGCGCCTTATATGATTACCCGTATGCGTTATGAAGCAGACCATGCGGATAAGTTTTCAGAAGAAGAGCGATATAAGCTGGTTCGCCATACAATTTATCTTATGAAAAAATCAGGTAATATTTCGACAGAATGCTACGGCATAGAAAATCTTCCCAAAGAGGGCGGATATGTAATGTATCCGAACCATCAGGGAAAATATGATGCGCTGGGTATTATAAGTACGCATAAAGAGCCATGTTCTCTTGTGATGGACGAGAGAAAATCACATACAATTCTTGTCAGCGAATTTGTAGATTTATGCCAAGGAAAACGTTTGAAAAAAGATGATGTGAGACAAGCTTTAAAAATTATCAACGATGTAGCCGAAGACGTTGCAAAAGGGAAAAAATATATACTTTTTCCGGAGGGCGGATATGAGTTCAATAACAAGAATAAAGTCTGTGATTTTAAGGCCGGCAGTTTTAAGTGTGCAGTCAAGGCAAAAGTCCCGATCGTACCGGTTGCCCTGATCGACTCCTATAAGGTATTCAACAGTTTTTGCTTCGGGAAAATAACCACGCAGGTACATTATCTGAAGCCCCTTTATTTTGAAGAGTATAAAGGCATGAAAACACAGGAAATCGCTACGCTCGTAAAACATAGAATTGAAGAGAAAATCAAAGCTCTTCTTCCTGAACAAGCGCTTTAAATGTAAAGCAAATTATATCTGTTTCAGCTCCTTATCCTTATAACGATTTGCATATTTGGGATTTTCATTTTTCGGAGGCCATCCTTTTATATTCCCCCGGAGAATTGCAGTAAACATCCGATCTTTCGTTCCGGGATGTTCCAGATTTAGTTTGCGCAGCAAATCTTTGGCGTATTGCCGTTTGGTATGTCCGTCTACCGGGCAAGGATTTTTGACAATCGGAAGCTCCATTTTATTCTTGAAGCCAATGACGTCTGCCTCTGAGAGATACATTAACGGACGAATGACGGTTAGTTCTGTTCTGTCCAGAAATGTTTTGGGAGAAAAGGAGTGGAAACGTCCTTCAAAAATCAGAGACAGGATCATCGTTTCTATTATATCGTCCTTGTGATGTGCATATGCAACCTTATTGCACCCCAATTTTTTGGCGGCATCGTTTAATGCACCCTTTCGGAGTTTCGCGCAGAGTGAGCACGGATTTTCGTTCGGATTTTTGTTAAATACAATATCTGCGATATCCGTGTCTATTACCTTATAAGGGATCTCAAGCTTAACGCACAGTTCACGCAGCGGTTCAACGTTAAATTCACGATATCCCAGATTCACGGTAATTGCGATTAACTCAAACTTTTGTGGGTAAAAGCGTCTCAAGCCGTGCAAGGCATAGAGTAAGGTTAAGCTGTCCTTCCCACCGGATATACCGACTGCAATCTTATCACCGTTTTCAATCATTTGATAATCATCTATGGCGCGCCGGGCATAACTGTATAATTGCTGTAATTTCATAATGAGCCTCCTTATATTTTACCTGTTGATTATACTACGCTTCCGGCAAAAAATCCAGCCATTAGAAAAGGAGACTTATGGACCATTATAAATCTTGGGCGAACCTTAACAAACAGTTAACCGATTTTCTTTGCAATGAATTGAGTGGGAGAGTGACATATTTTCTGACAAGGTATCACAATGTTCATAATTCTTATGGGCGAGCAGCGATCCGATTGGACGGAAGAGAGCTTGTCAGCTTTTCATGGATACAAATGTACCGTCAGGAAACGGATATATCTATTTTATATGAGACAGAACCTGACTCTTCCTATGAAGAAATGACTGCACTGATGAAGCCGAAGTGGGATGATAATTGTACTTACTATGAAATGGATTTTTTGAATGCGGCACTGCATTTTCGCAATATGTCTGTCCGGGATGCGTTGAAAGATTCAAATTACATCATAAAGATTTTGGCCATTATGGATAAGCGTGTCGGAAAGAGAACACTGGAGAAAATTGCAGCCGCAGGAGAATATAAAAATTTTCCGTCCTGGGTAAAGCAATTTTACGAGCTGAGACTGTCTTGTCAGTATTGCAATCTATATTAGAAAAATAAATGGAGATTAAAGTAAATGAAACTATTAATACAGCGTGTAGCAAATGCCTCTGTTGAGGTGGAGCAGAAGTGTATCGGAAGGATACAAAAAGGATTTCTTGTTTTTATCGGCATATCAGACACAGATAATACGGTAATTGCAGATAAAATGATAAAAAAGCTTCTGGGACTTCGTATTTTTGAGGATGAATATGGTAAGACAAACCTGTCGCTTGCAGATGTCCATGGAGAGCTTCTTCTTATTTCACAATTTACGCTATATGCTGACTGCAAAAAGGGAAACCGGCCGTCTTTTGTACATGCCGGATCCCCCGAATTGGCAAATCAGCTATATGAATATGTGATAGATACCTGTAAAAAACAGGTTCCTGTTGTTGAGACTGGTGAATTTGGTGCAGATATGAAAGTATCCCTGCAAAACGACGGTCCCTTTACGATTATTCTGGACTCTGATTATATTTGCGGATAGAAACTGCATCTGCAGCCTGACGTTTATGTTCATCCTCAATCGCAGCGTAGTAGGCGATTGTCGTATTAACATTTTCATGTCCAAGAACATCCGCAACAAGACGAATGTCGCCTGTCTCACGATAAAGGGCAGTGCCGTATGTACTTCTCAATTTATGAGGTGTGATTTTTTTATTCGGAACCGCCATTTTAGCATATTTTTTTACAAGATTTTCAATAGCGTCTACGCTGATTCTTTTATTCTGAAGCGAATAGAAGAGCGCTTTTTCATGGCCGGAGACTGCAAGTATCCGTTTACGCTCGCCTTCTATATAATTAAGCAAAACATCAGCTACCTCATCTCCAAAATAGATGACGTCTTGTCCGCCGCCTTTTCGGACAATGGTTAGCGAGTTATCGACAAAATCTACATCCGTTTCGTCCAATCCGGCGCACTCGGAGACACGGATTCCCGTACCAAGCATCAGAGTAAGAATTGCCAGATCACGTGCTTTCGTTTTTTCGCAATATTTTTTCTGACGTTCGGACATTTGTTCGTTTCCATATTCAATGGCATTTAACAATTCATTGATTTCATTAGAGTTCATACGAATAATATTCTTATCCTTTTTCACAATCGGCATGGGAACTAAAAGCATCGGATTTTTTTCAATATATTCGTGTATATATAAATGCTGGTATAATCCGCGCAGCGCAGACATTTTTCTTGCAATTGCACGTTTGCCGTTTTCATGAAGTTCCGTATCAGGATCCGTATTTAATTCCAGATATCGTTGATATTCAATAATATCCTCCGAAGATAAATGACTGATATCCTCGATCAGGAACTTTCTGATATCAAAGTCTTTATATAATGGATTCTTGTATGTCAAAAATCGGAAAAACGTTAATAAGTCGTAAGAATATGAAATCAATGTGCTGGTTTGCGTTCGTAATTCCTTACTGTAAATATATTCCTTTGCAAAATCAGGAAGCTCATTTAAAAGCTCACGCAGACGAAGTGTCTGGTTTCTTTTTTTCTCTTTGTAGTATTGTGAATCTTTTCCCATAAAATAATCCTTTCTATGTAAATTGCTTCATGTCAATCCATATTATACTATAAACTTGTCTTTTTGGCAATATCTATCGGAAAAACTGATATTTATCCGATAGATTGATATTTCGATCTTCTCTCCCACAGACAATACTTGGACACATTATTTTACATTAAACAGCCTTCGGCTTCACAGTTACGGAAGCCGAAGGCTGAATGGTTACTAATAAATTACTGAAGAAGAACTGTTACATTACATGTTCCTTATAGGCAAGAATCATATCGACACAACCATCTATACCGAGACGGCTGCTATCAAGTGACAAATGGTAGCTTCGGGAATCTCCCCATTTTTTACTCGTATAATAATTGTAGTAGCTTGCGCGTTGTTTGTCGTTTTTCTGGATAAGATCCCTGGCTTTGTTATCGGTAAGTCCCATATCACGCGCAACCTGCTTGATTCGGACATCCATATCGGCATGGATAAATGTATTAATGCAGGTGGTAAGCTCCGATAACGCATAATCGGCGCAGCGTCCTACAATTACACAGGATTCCTCGGATGCAATTTTTTTGATCGCTTCAAACTGTGCTAAAAATATCTTGTGGTTTAACGGCATATCTAAAAACGGCGCCGAAGAATATCCGCTGATGGAATAGGTATCCATCACAAGGGAATACAAAAAACTGTTTGTCGGTTTTTCATCATGGTTTTCAAAAATCTCTTTACAGAATCCGCTCTCTTTTGCCGCTATCTGAAGCAAATCCTTATCGTAACATTTAATATTCAGCCTGGCCGCAAGTGCATCTCCCACTGCTTTTCCGCCGCTTCCAAATTCTCTTCCGATTGTATAAATAATATTACTCATAAATTATCCCACCTTTTGCCTGATTTTTGAAATGTTTACATATAAATTATACCTCATATCACCGCAGCTTTACAAGCAGCTTTTCAAAGTAATCCGGTAAAGGCGCAGATATTTCACAGTACTGCTTCGTCCTCGGATGAATGAAACCAATTGTCATGGCATGAAGCGTCTGTCCCTGCAAATGATACGGATTTTTTTGCGAACCGTATACAGTATCTCCCAAAAGCGGATGACCAATGCTCGCCATATGAACTCTTATCTGATGAGTGCGGCCTGTTTCCAATTCAAATTCGATATAGGTTGCTCCCTTTAGGACTTCAATGACACGATAATGTGTAATTGCCGGCTTTCCGTTTTTTTCAGTGACTGCCATTTTCTTGCGGTCATACGGATGTCTGGCGATCGCCCCCTCAATACGCCCCTTCTCATCTTTTACAACTCCGGTTACAATTCCGCGGTAACGCCTTGTCACGGAGTGCTCCTTAATCTGCTGCGCAATATCTCTGTGGCATTCGTCATTTTTACATACAATCAAAGACCCTGTCGTATCCTTGTCAATCCGATGGACAATTCCCGGCCGAATTTCACCGTTAATGCCGGAAAGATTATCACGGCAGTGATACATTACCGCGTTTACAAGCGTTCCGGAATAATGTCCCGGACATGGATGCACTACCATCCCCTTTGGCTTATTTACAATCAGAAGATCACTATCTTCATAGAGAATATCCAGAGGAATATTTTCGGGAACGATTGCCGCGGGCACCGCAGACGGAATATGTACGCACACAATCTCCTCCCGGTGCACCCGGTAATTTGCTTTCTGAGGAAGCCCCGCTACGAAGACCTGACCGTCTTTAATCAGTTTTTGGAAAAATGCTCTTGATTGGGAAGGATAAATAACGGCAAGAAACTTGTCAAGTCTCTCACCGTCAAAGGCCGTATCCACTTCAAAATATTCTATATTCATATTCTGTCTACCTCTTTTTTGCTCTGGACCCAAATACCATATTGAAGTCCTCTTCCTTATAGTAAAACAGGAATAAAATGAAAAACGTAATGCCCGAAACTGTAATATAAATATCCGCCACGTTAAAGATCGGAAAGTCAATCAATTCAAAATAAAAGAAATCAATTACATACTCAAGCCGAATGCGGTCAATCATATTGCCGATGGCTCCGGCAAGGACAAAGACCAAGATAACTTCAAGCGGCCGGAACTTTTTGGTGTCCGGCAATTTGAAAAAAAACCATATTAACAGAGCAAGAAATATTACGGTTACAATCAACAAAAACAACTGCTTGTTTTGCATCATTCCAAAGGCTGAGCCACGATTTTCCAGATAGCGAAGCTGAAATACCTCCGGGATGATTACATACGGGTTCTGCCCTTTCAAATTTAAAACTGCAAAATATTTTGTAAGCTGATCCAAAACAATCAGAAAGCAGGATGCAAGGATTGCGATCAATCCCTTCTGCAGGTTCTTCCTCGCACTCATATTTACGCGCCCCCTTTAAGGATATAGCGAATGCCTTCCAAAAGCTCATCATCCGTAAAATCGGAGTAAATACAGGCAGCTCCAAGTTTATGCAGCAAAATAAAATTGATTTTTCCCGCTTTCATCTTCTTATCTGATTTCATTGTCCTTAAAATCTCATCCTCATCCTGACCGGCAGCAAATATCGGAAGCTGAAATTTTTGCAATGTATCACAGATCATAGTTAATTCGTCCGGTGAAATATAGTTCTTTTTCATGGAAAGAAAAGATGCCGCGGCAATACCAATGGATACGCACTCTCCATGGTAAAGCGAAAAATCAGACAGCTTTTCCACCGCATGGCCAATCGTATGTCCGAAATTTAAAAGCGCCCTCTCTCCCTTTTCGGTCGGGTCAGTTTCCACAACCCGACGCTTGATATCGCAGCTTTTCGATATCATTTCCTCAAGCACAGAATATTCAAGCGAATATATACGCTCCTTGTTTGCGCTCATCCATTCAAAATATACCCTGTCTTTAATTAGCCCGTGTTTTAAAAGCTCTGCCATGCCGGAAGAAAGCTGGCGAACAGGAAGCGTTTTCAGTACGGAAAGATTCATATATACAAGCTTTGGCTGATGAAATGCACCTACCATATTTTTGTACCGTCTGAAATCGACACCTGTCTTACCGCCGATACTACTGTCAACCTGTGCCAGCAGAGATGTCGGCAGCTGCACAAAATCTATTCCCCGCAGATAGGTAGCCGCAGCAAAACCCGTCAAATCTCCCACAACGCCGCCACCCAGAGCAACTAAAAAGTCATGGCGGTCAAATCCGTCCACAATCAAACGCTCGTACAGATCTTCCACGGTATTCATATTTTTGGAAGCTTCTCCCGCATCAAAGACAAATGCCGACACCGCGGAAAAAGCGGACGCAAGCAGATTTTTAAGTTCATCCAAGTAACAGTTCGCCACATTCGAATCGGACACAATGCATACCTTGTTGCCGCTAAAGCCCGCTTCTCTTAAGGAAACCAGCAAATTCGAAAAATCACTTCTGATTACTATGTTATAGGAAAATTTGCCGTCACAGGATACGGATATTGTTTTTGCCATAATCTTATCATCCTTTCTGAATGCCTAAATATATTTTTGAAATGTAATTTTTACTCTGTTTTTTCTTGTTGTACCATTTTCACCGTCAAAACGAAACTTTCCAAAGCCGCGAATTGACAAAATATCATCCGGTTTACATATGTATGTATTATGTAAACATTCCTTCCCCTGTATAAATACTTTTCCACTTTGAATTAGACGGACAGCCTCGCTTCTGGAGACTTTCGCCATCGCAGCCGTAACATTGTCCAAACGGTTTGAAGCAATAATCGCGTCACACTGCTGCAGATTCGGCTTAATCGCAAGCTTTGTGGGTTCTGTTTTCCGGCAGCGTATGACTGTGTGGCGGATACTCCCTAACTCATTGCAGATATAATCCGTGATTTCCTGTTTGCAGAACATGTACGAAGTCTCCTCATTTACAAGGATATCTCCGATTTTTCCGCGCTCAATTCCGAGACTCATAACGGCTCCCAAAATATCTCTATGTGAGAATTTTTCGGAAAACTTGGGATGTGCAGCCGAAATTTCCAGGCAGTCAATCGGATACTTAAAACTATAAGAAAGAGCATCAGGTATAAAAGCTGCTATCTGACGCTCTGCAAATTCATATCCACCTTCAGATGAAAAACCGGTCGCATACCTGCCGGCATTCTGATGGAAAATATGCAATTCATTTAAAGTTAAAAAATCACTGAAAACGACGATTCCTCTGCGCTCCGCCTGTCTTGACAGATCAAGAAGATGTCTTTCCGTTAATAAATTATCATCCATAATAATCACCCACGAAAAAATTCAAATGCATTCTAGGAACGGAAGTCTGTCTGTATACTTGAAGTATCAAAGGAGTCCAAAATGTTTTGGAAGTCACCGGAGATATCAACCGATTCCGGTGTTATGATAAATATGTAATTTGAAACCTTTTGAAGATTGCCATTTATGGCAAAACAGGAACCGGAGGTAAAGTCAATAATGCGCTGCGCGACATCGACGTCGATCCCTTCTACATTTAATACGACAGTGCGGTTCATCAATAAAGTCTCCGTAATCTCCCTCGCATCCTCAAAATTAGTAGGTCTCACAACGCAAACAGACATCGGATTGCCGGTTTTTTGTTTTGCAGTCCGCATCGGGGTGATTTTAGAAACAGGTTTCGGCCGCTTTTCTTCCTCAAAAGAATCCGTATCCTCTTTTGCTTTACGGGAGCGCTTCTTTCTGGCCGGAATTTCTTCCTCCTCCTCTTCTTCGTAATAGTCATCCTCGTAAAAATCATCGTCATCCGGACTCAGGCGCATGACGTCCATAAATTTATCAAATAATCCCATGGTAATATATCTCCTTACTGTTTATTATAATTGCGTGCACCGAAGATTCCGGTTCCCACACGAACAAGAGTAGCGCCCTCCTCTATTGCAACCGTATAGTCGCCGGTCATTCCCATTGAGAGCACATGCATAGTTACATTATCAATGTTTTTCTTTGTTATGTCAACAGATAATTGCTTTATGTTCTTAAAATACTGACGGTTATCTTCGGGATTTTCAACGTACGGAGCAATTGTCATCAAGCCCTTTATACGGATATTTTCCAGCTCCGCTATTTCCTCTACAAGCTGAATCGCATCCTCTCTGTGAATCCCAAACTTACTCTCCTCCTCGGCAATATTGACTTCTACCAGAATCGGGACAACAATCCCTTTCTTTTTGGCCTGAATATTGATTTCTTCCGCGAGGCGGTACGAATCTACCGAATGTATCAGACATGCTTTGTCAATCACCGATTTTACTTTGTTGCGCTGCAAATGTCCGATCATATGCCAACGAATATCCTTTGGCATCTCTTCAAACTTCGAGACAAGCTCCTGAACCTTATTTTCTCCAAAATCGCGAATCCCTTCGTCGTATATTTCCGAAAGCATGGGAATCGGCTTTGTTTTGCTGACAGCAATCAATGTCACATCTTCTCTTTTTCTTCCGGATTTTTCACATGCCAATACGATATTTTTTTCTACTTGTTCCAAATTTTCTTTTAACATCTAACATTCTCCTTTTTATTTCAACAGGCAAATTAATGTATCAAATCATTTTCCTGTACCTTATCTCCCTCAAGTGCAATATGGTCATATAACGAAAGGCCATAGCTTGTCCCTGTACGGATTACGGAATATTCTTCATTTTGAAAAAGTATTTCAATCTGTTTAAAAACTGCATATCCTTTGTTGATATTATAAACACCCATTAGCTTTGCCGTATCTTTTATTCTATATGTCTCATTGGAATCAGGCTTTTGAATCACTGCACCGCTTCCGATCGTTTCCTCATCAATATAGTAAAGATCATCCTTCTCATTGTATAGCGTTGTTTCTACAAACGTCATGGAAGACTCTCCGGATTTATCCTGCTGCTGTACCAACAAACCATAAGAGTTGGAATTTCCACCCTTCATAAAATATTCTTTTGGCACGGTAAAAAACTCTTTTTCCGTGATTGCTGTATTTGGTATTTTTAGCCCTGTCTCTTCGTCCATCAAAAGCTCTATCTCAATATATCTGTCATTGGCGAAGCGAACCATATGATCTCTCAGGGAAAGAATCATGTAATAATCCTCGCCGATCTTTTTGATTTCAAAATTTACCCAACAGCTGATATTGTCCTTTTTGAATTGTATTTTTACAACGCTGTCTTCTGCAAGACGCTTTTGTGTCGCTTCGTTTATAGGAAGAATAATCTTCCATTCTTCATTTGTAATCAGCTTATATGCCGGTGAACCGGCCGGAACCGGATCAGGCCGTTTTAAGCTTACCTTGGAATAATTTAGCTGATTTAGCATGTCCGGAGAAAATGAATCCACAGTTACATTCTCAAATCCATCGGTATAATAGACCACGATACCGGCTTCCTTTGCATTCATCAAATGGAAGGATTGGTTCTCCTGTGCCATTGATACATAATCTCCCAGGGAGTCCAACGCATTTTGGTTTACGGCTTCCATTAGCTGTGCTTCCAATTCATCTTTAAAAGTATATACCTGGAAAAAACTTCCGGCATCAAAAGCTCCGGCAAACGATGATATTGTATTTTTCAGGGAAGCATAATCTTCATTGTCAAATTCGGCTTCCGCATTTTCCGCATTGCCCATTTTAGAGGCAATATCTCCGTTCTCGTCTACGGAACAGATTAGGTTGCCGTAACCGGCTCTCGCCGAATCCCGCATATAATAGTTGATATAACCGTCAAAATCCGAATTAATTATTTTCTCTTCTCTCAAAATCAAACCAAAATATGTATTATTTTCTGCAATTGTTCCCTGTCCTACCTCGTATACCGAAATATGTTCTGTGGTAAAATAAGAGTAAACATTAAACGCAATATATATAAAAATGATTCCGAACACAATAACACCGATATTCAGGTTTATCGGACGTCGGTATTTTACAATTTTTTTTCGTTCCGCCATATCAGCCACCTTCTCAAATACACTTATTTTATCATTTTTTTTTATGAAATACAATCATTCCCATAAGAATGTCCCGCTGTATAAATCTTTATTGTTTGGAACATACTATGACAAAGGAGGGATTTTACAATGAATTCAAAAGGATTAGATTATACACTTCTTACACTTGTCATTATCGGTGCCATAAACTGGGGATTGATTGGATTTTTCCGTTTTGATATCGTCGAATTTTTATTCGGAGATATGAGTTGGTTAGCCCGCATTATTTACGCGGTAATCGGTATCAGCGGACTTTATCTGATCAGCGCATATGGACGTATCCGTTCTGTGGACCAGGCATAAAAAATGTAGCAAAATGAGAAGCGGTGCCTTAAGAAAGAAGCTTAAGACACCGCTTGCACTTATCTTATAATGAAAGAATAATTTTTGCCTTTGCACAGTCCGGAAGATCTTTTTCTGATTTTGATACGCTTAGTACAAATTTTACATTATATGTTTCACTGATAATATCCAGCTTTTCAATTGCGTGACAGATTTGTTCATCCGAAATACTGGAAATCGTTAAAAAACTGTCTAAGTACATTGCTTCTAAATCATTATCCTGAGAGACGATCCCACAAATAAAACCTAAAAACTCATCACAATTTGACACAGGATAATCCTTGACGTTAATCAGGCGAACCTTATTTGAGAGCTCATACATGTGCTTATGACTCTTATCAAGATATACGATGTTGCCATTTGCGGCCTTAATCTCTTCATTCACCTTGTCTAACAGATGTTTTGTCTTTCCTTTTCCCTTTTCCCCAGCAATTATCTCAATCATAGATATGCCCTCCAGTCTGCTATTACTCTACGAGTAAATATTTTATATTTCTATTATAGTATATCTTCCCTGTAAAAACAACATTTAATTCCCATAACCTGACAGTATCTGATTCATCAGCAAATACAGATTACTTTTGCAATCCGCTTTCAAAACGATAGAAATAATCCGCTGTCCGACAGAATTTTCGGTGAGAAGTACAAGGCAGTATCCGGCGGCTCCAGTAGTTCCCGTTTTTCCGCCGACAACCGTAAATCCTTCAGGCGCGGTTGCCTCCCCTGAAAAATATAAGTTCGTAGAGGTCCATTCCTGAGTTGCCGCCGTACCGTCGGCATGCGTATAATTTGTCGTGTAGGAAGGCGATTTGATCAGTTCACAAAATGTCTCATTCCCTATGGCTTCCTGAAACAACAGGTACAAATCATAGACGGATGTATAGTGATTATCATCGGGCAGTCCGTTTGGATTCACAAAGTGAGAGGTAGTGGCGCCAAGCAGCCTTGCCTCCTCATTCATTTTTGCCGCAAAGCCTTCACAGCTGCCGGAAAGATGCTCCGCAATTGCAATCGCAGCATCATTTCCGCTTTTCATCATAAGCCCAAAGAGCAGATCTCGAAGCGTCATCTGATCTCCGGCAATCAGACCGCAGTTAGAGGAATCACTTTCGAGATCTACGGCATTCTCACTGACCGTGACAACGTCGTCCAAGTTCCCGTATTTAATTGCAATATATGCGGTTAATATTTTGGTTGTACTTGCCGGGTACAGTTTGTCATAGATATTTTGGGCATAGGGGATCTCACCGGTTGCCGTATTGAACACGCCTGCGCCCGAAGCCACCTGCGAATCCGTTGTATCGGTCCCTATATTTTCAAGCCCGCCGACACACAATCTGTCCGCAAAAAATATCTGCTCCGTCTCCTCTTTCGCGGAAACCTGATAGGAATCATGATATATGTCATAACGATTGGCTATCTCTATTTCGCTGCCGCCGCACCCGGCCGCAGCAAAACATAAAATAATCGAAAGAAAACTTACTGTAAATTTATTTATACATCTCACGCCACTCTAAATCTCCTCTGTCCAATGACTTAATTAACAACTCGGCAGTCGCAAGGTTTGTCGCTAACGGTATGTTATGCGTATCGCACAATCTTACCACACTGTTGACATCCGGCTCATGTGATTTCGGCGTAAGAGGATCACGAAGAAAAATCACAAGGTCTATCTCATTGTGCTCAATCTGCGCACCTAACTGCTGTACGCCGCCTAAATGTCCTGCCAGATATTTATGCACGGAAAGATTCGCAACCTCCTCAATCAGGCGGCCCGTAGTCCCCGTTGCGAACAATTCATTTTTACACAGGATCCCCCTGTATGCAATACAAAAATTCTGCATTAATTTTTTTTTGGAATCATGTGCTATCAATCCAATATTCATAATGTTCCCCCTATCCATATTTTTTTGGCTGAAGTCCTACATTCAAAACAAGACCGATTCCGATAAAGCAGGAAACAAGTGAAGTAAGACCATAACTTACAAATGGTAACGGCAATCCGGTATTTGGCATAAGCCCCGTAACTACGCATATATTTACGAACCCCTGAAAGCCGATTAAAGCAGCGACACCACAGCAGATAAGTTTTCCTGCCAGATCCTTTGCCTTTCTGGCAACAAGAATGCATTCCATCGTAATTGCAAACAGAAGTATAATAATCAGAACCGCTCCGACAAATCCGAGCTCTTCCCCTGCAACCGCAAATATAAAGTCGGTCTGAGGTTCCGAAATAAAATTACCGTTTTTCACGGACACAACGTCTGTCGTATTTAAACCTTTACCCCACAGCTGCCCGGAGCCGATTGCCATAATGGAGTTGAGCTGCTGATAAGCCGTGTCGGAATATTTCTCCGGATCCAGCCACCCCATAATTCGCTTGTACTGATATGGATCCAAAATCTTTTGATCCGGCTGCAGTATCAGACTCAAAAAGACAAGTGCAGACGGAACGGAGATCACCAGCACTCCCAAAATAATTTTATAGCTTAATCCCGCAATGAACAGAAGGGCAATAAAAATCAGGGTAGTAACAATTGTTGTAGATAAATCAGGCTGCTTTAAAATCAGGACAAGCGGAATTCCCACAAGAAACAGAGAAGCTCCCAAAACCTTGACGGTATTCAGGTTTTCCTGATATTTCATAAAAAAGTACGCAAAAAACAATATAAGCAATATTTTTGACAACTCGGACGGCTGAAAGCGGATTCCCGCAACCTCAATCCAGCGCGTAGATCCATTGCTGTCATCACCGATCACATAAATCAACAACAATAACGCAATATTAAAAACGTAAATAAGCCAGCTAAACTTTAAAATAAACGAGTAATCAATCAGGGAAACGACAACCATGACAACAAGTCCAAGGCACAATCCCATAACTTGTTTACTCTGCACGGACTCGCGAGCACTTCCGATTACCGCGATTCCGATGCATGTAAGCAGCAATACATAAATGATAAGCCGTATTCGATAATTTTTTAACTGATATTGTTTCAACATATTTTGATCCTATCACTATCTTTATTTAGCCGAATGCTTCAAATCCTTAATTGGAATATTGGCAAACAGTGCAGGAACTGTGCCGTTATCACTGTCGGACTCCGTCTGGGTAATCTGTATGTCGAGCCCCTCTGCATCTATTTCCATGTATTTCGATATTACCTGGATAATATCGTTCTTTATCTGCTCCATCACGTCCGGAGAACAGTCTGCACGGTCAGAAATCAATAATAATTTCAATCTGTCTTTTGCGACATCACCGGAATTTTTTTTCTTAAAAAAATCCATAAATCCCATTTAAGATTTCCTCCCTAGTTCTTCTTGAATAATCCGACGAATTTCGACCATACTCCGTTTTTGTTGTCTAAATCAAGCAATGGAACTTCCTCTCCCAAGAGACGGTGACAAATATTCATATATGCCTGTCCTGCCAGGCTGTCCGACCCTACCAACGGTTCTCCCTGATTGGTGGAAATAACGATCTGTTCATCATCCGGCACTGCACCGATTAAATCGATTGCAAGAATCTCGTGTACATCTTCTATTGACATCATGTCCCCGCGCTTTACCATGTCCATTCTAAGGCGATTCACAAGCAAATGTGTCTTGTTGATTTCGTTTGCCTCAAGCAATCCGATAATGCGGTCCGCATCGCGGATCGCTGATACCTCAGGCGTAGTGACGACAATTGCACGGTCGGCAGCCGCAATGGCATTCTGGAAACCCTGCTCAATTCCGGCAGGACAGTCAAGAAGTATGTAATCGTATTCTTCACAGAGCTCGTCTACTAATTTCTTCATCTGCTCCGGATTTACAGACGATTTGTCTCTAGTCTGCGCAGATGGCAGAAGACAAAGGTTCGGATATTTTTTATCTTTAATCAATGCCTGTTTAATCCTGCAGTTTCCCTCTACAACATCAACCAGATTGTATACGATGCGGTTTTCCAACCCCATGACTACGTCCAAGTTGCGCAGTCCGATATCGGTATCAATCAATACTACCTTTTTATTTAACTGTGCAAGTCCGGTACCCACATTAGCCGTTGTCGTTGTCTTGCCAACACCACCCTTTCCCGATGTAATAACGATAACTTCACTCATCCTTGTTTTTCCTCCTAAATCAATTTGCTCGTTCCTCCGCCTCATATTCGCAAAGCGGGACATTTCTATCTTTTAAATAAACCTTTTATAATTGGCTCAATTAAAATTGCGTCTTCCATAACTACTGCAATCTGCGGTTCCATAACCTTTTTTCTGTTTTTGATGGCAAAAAGCGGGCCCCTGTCCGCGCTTCTGCCGATTACACTGCCGATTTTAATCTGCACAGGATCCATATCAAGCGCCGCCACAAAAGATGTCTCGTCCCCGGCCGCGCCCGCATAAGCATTTCCCTTTAGGGAACCCAGGACTACAATATTTCCCTTCGCGATAATCTTGGCTCCGGGATTGACATCTCCCAGCACGATTAAGCTTGTCTCACATTCAATCACCTGACCGGAGCGCAGGGTACCTTTGTAAAATTCTCCCGTTTTACCGGCGCTGTTCTCTTCAAACTCCTTTATTTTAGCAGCATAAAATGCATCTTTCAATTCATCCTTGTCGATAATGCAGACAATTTCTATGGAGGTGTTTTGTGCAATCAGCTCTAAAATGTCGTATTCTTCCTCCTTGGTCAGCTGCCTGCCCTCAAACGACAGCCCGATTTTCGCATTTCGGAAAAATTTGTCGGATTCTTTAAATTTCTTTAGTATCTCCCGTTTTAGCTCCGCAAACGGAAGATTCTTATCCAGAATAAGATTAATTCCATGGGGATTACTCTTTAAAATCACAGGCTGTGACATTTTTTGTACCTCCCTTTTTAGTCGTTAAACGAGTTTGCGGATACGCCCACATCCTCTGCCTGTCCGTCCAACAGCGTCTTGGTGTCTTCCAAATTAAAATAATATTTCAATACATTTGCCGCAAGCAGCGTGGCATTTGCAGAATCATAGCCATATGCAATTCTTGTGGCAATGGCGACCTGAGGATCTTCATACGGTGCATATCCCACGAACAAAGCGTGATTCGGTCTTGTAGGCGTCTGCTGCGCCGTACCTGTTTTGCCGGCAACATTTACCGTAAAACCGTCAAACTGCTTATGCGACTCCACAACCATGCGCATCCCGGCATGGATTGCGTCCCAGGATTCGTCCGACACCCCGTCAACGGTGTTGCGGATGCTCGGCGCATGATCCTCGATAATCTTACCGTCAGCATCCGTGATCTTGTCAAGCAGCGTATACTTATATACCGTTCCGCTGTTTGCAACCGCAGTTACATAACGGGAAAGCTGTACGGTAGTATAGTTGTTATTACTCTGGCCAATCGCCGCTGTTATCGGATAGGAATCGGCAATTTCCGGCTCGCTCTCCGGTATTTCAATACCGGTTGTCTCGTCAAGACCGAACAGAGAGGCATATTTTGTCAGCGCGGAAATCCCCCGCTCTTCGTTATAATTGCCGTTTATACGGCTCATACGATATCCCACTTCATAGAAGAAATAGTTACAGGAATCTCTGATTGCCTCCGAAACGTTTATTTTACCGTGATTGTTCGGGAAAATCCAGCATGTCGGGCCGTCTGTCACCTCGTCAAATTTTCCCTTTGTATCGATAGTCTCCGTCACAGAGGTCAAGTAACCCTCGGAAAGACCACCGGCGGCCGTAATCATTTTGAACGTAGAACCGGGCGCCGTCTTTTGCTGTGTTGCGTAATTGTACATCGGAAGAGACATGTCTTCATTCAGCAGACGGAAATAGTCGGCATCCACGGTATTTGCAAGGCGGTTGTTATCATAGCCGGGATAGGTGACACACGCTAAGAGCTCACCTGTCTTGACATCGGAAACGACACAGGAGCCGGAACACGGGTCAAGCGCAAGCTGCGCCGGCGTTATTTTTAAGTTCTTTATCATATCCTTTAAAAAGGTAAACGCATTTTCCGTTCCACCCGAGAGGGCGGCTATCTTTTGCGCATCATACTCAAGCACCTTCTGATCGAATAAAATCAGGCTGAGCTGCGTTCCGCTGACAAGATCATCCATGATCAGATATTTGTATATCTTTTTGAAAAATCCGTTGTCAGTTTCCAATGTAGAGAGAATATATTCCATCAAAGCCGTATAGATTTCTGTGGAATCCGCATACTTCTCTTCGATGGCAAATCCGGTAATATCAATCCATTTTTGCGCAATTGCATGCGTCAGATATTCAGCCAGACTGATTTTATCGTTTTTCCAGTTCAGATATACTTCATCCGAAGTGTCTATATTTTCTGTAATTAGTATATCATGCTTTCCAAGCATGGAAACTATATATGTCATGTACACCTGCTGTTCTTCAGGCAAATCTCCATATGCAAGAGGCGCGGCTGAAGACAGCTGTTCTCTTAACGCCGCCAAAACCGCAGTGCGTTTAGAGGTAAATGCCTGATACACCGCACGTTCCGTGTCGGAGGCATCCTCTGCCTCAAAATGTGAGATATCAATTACATTGTTATTAATGAGCGCATAATATACGTCATAAATCGGTATTTTGATATCTGCCGCGCTGCTTCCCACCGCCGCATTGTACTCTTTAATATTCTCAATCTTAGAGTAAACGATACCTGCGATTTCCTGCTCCACAAGGTGATAAGCCGCCTCCTGCATATCCTTATCAATGGAAAGGTAAACATGATTGCCCGCAGAAGGCTCTTTTCGCTCTTTTGTCTCAATCACACGTCCCACATTGTCCACATAGACAGTTTCCGAACCCTTGGTACCCTGAAGCGTGGCGTCCATAACCTGCTCTATGCCCGATTTGCCCACGACATCTGTGAGGGCGTAGCTATCATCTTCCTCAGAAAGTTTTTCGTACTCTTCCTGTGATATCTTGCCTGTGTATCCGATTAAATGTGAAAAATACTCGCTGTCCACGTATTTGCGTATCGTATCCTCTGCAACAGACATTCCCTGCAGATCCGCCAAATTTTCATTAATATATGCCACAACCTCTTTGCTCACATTGGACGCAATCTTCGTTGCAATGTATTTTTGATAGCTGTTTTCCGACATTGCATAGCGAATAACCATGATCCGGTAAAGGTCCTTCTGCGCATAATCCTCTGTGCTTAAGTTGTAGCCGTTCTTCTGGCTGCATAAATATTCCACGACCTGATCAACCGTGGCCTCGGCTTCCACATAGCCCAGCTTTTTATTAAAGTTCACAAATGCGTCTTCGGTTATACTGCGCCGTCCGTAGACATCTGCCAAAAAACGCTTAAGAGCCGTGCCCTCCACAAGAAATGAGTAACTGCCGTCATTATTTAATCCAATGTTAAAATTATTGTCAATGCTGTCCCCATACTTATCAAGGATAGAAATTACCTTCGCAAGCTGTGCATTTAATTTTTCGTTTTTGTCATCTTTATCCTCATAGCTTCCGTTGTCTTCTATGCTGATACTGTAAGCCAGCTCGTTATATGCAAGAACTTCTCCGTTGCGGTCATATATATTGCCTCTTGTGCTGTTTAAGGTGCGCGTTTTCTGGATCTTTAAGCTGTAATTCTCTTGATATTGGGCGCCTCTTATGATCTGAAGGGTAAAAATCCTTTGGATGAGAATGGCGCACAGCAAAACCATTACTACGCCAAACAAAAGCAGCCTGGACTTAAACAAATTTTTAAAAAACTCTTTCATTGATTCAGACAAATTTCTTGGCCCCCTTTTTTTCAATAGCTTCGAGCCGTTGATTTATTTTTAATATAATAACATACAGTACAATGGTTATAAGGAGCGTATAAACCAGTTCCGGAATGATGATATGAATCATAAAGTAGCCGAGCTGAAAATTTCCCCGGAAGAAAAAGCGGAGAATATAGACGCCGAAATTATATAGGATATCGCTTACGCCAATTAAGAATAACGGCAGCTTGATATCATCCGGAAAAAACATCTTCCGGAAATACCCGTTAAAGAACCCGATGTACATATACTCAAGTGCATAAAACCCAAGTATTCCGCCGAAAAAAATATCCATGAGCAGCCCGCAGAAGAATCCGATTATCATCCCTTCTTTTTTACCGCGCATAAAACCAAACGCTGCGGTCACTACAATCAAAAGATTCGGCGAGATATCTGCAAAAGCGAGCGTCTGAAACAACGTACTCTGCAGTAAAAAGCAGATGATAATGATAATGGAAACACTTAATTTTCGTCTCATTTCATCACTCCGTTTCTGTTCCGGTCACTTTTTTCTCAAGGATTACAAGAACCTCTTCAATATGCTCAAAATCCACTGCCGGAGTGACCTTGCCGGATTTTGTCAGATTGTTAGAGTCCATCTTCACCTCACTGATATAACCAACCAAAATCCCCGGCAAAAACTTGCTGCTGACCGGCGAGGTGACAATCTGATCCCCCGTCTGAATTTTGTCTTTGCTGTCACTTAGGGATTTCAACTCAATAGACTGGCTCTCTGACATCATCTGTAAATCACCGTTTACAATACAGTAATCAGAGGTCGATACAACCATTCCGCTTACGCTGCTGATATCGTCTATAATAGAACGAATTTTTGCGTAATGCGGACCGACATCAATAACGATGCCGACAAGACCGCTTCCGGCAATGACATTCATATCTTTTTCAACGCCGTCCTTCTCTCCTTTGTCAATCACAAACATCGAAAACCAGTTGCCTGTATCCTTACCGATCACATGCGCGGCAACTTTCTCATAATCGGCATACTGTTTGTCTAATTTCAGCAGCTCTCTTAGATTGTCAAGCTCATACTGGTCAAGCTTTATCGCATTCAATTCATTCGTCAGATCATTGACCTGTTTTTGCAGCTCCTCATTCTCCTTCATAACGTCGCTTAACTTCTTTAAATTATCGGCTTTATCGGTCAGCCACAGCCCGACATTGTTAATTCCGCGCTGCATCGGCCCGAATACGGTACCCGCAACGGTATTTAAAGGGCCGCCGCCGAGATTCATGGTAAAGCTGATATACATCGCGCCGATACATAAAACCGTCAGCACAAGCAAAACATATTTTGTCGGTATGGTAAATTTGGATCTACGTCTCATACTCTGCCTCTATTTATACATTCTTGTTTTCAGGTTAAAGCTCAAATGCCGGTACTTCTCGTCAGATACGATTTTGATCAGTCCTCTCGCAACGCTCTCCTCAGGATTTTCACATTTATTTACCCTGATATTGGTAATTTGTGTAAAGAGCGTATCAAGGTCAGATATCATAGAGGCCCCGCCGGTGATATAAATTCCCGAATGAATAATATCTTTTGCGAGCTCAGGCGGCGTCCTCTCCAGTATCATTTTGATGGAATTGCAGATGGCATTTAAATTGTCCTTTGTCGCCTCATAGACAACCTGCGCGCTAATCTCCATCTCAATCGGTAGGCCGCTTACGACATCGCGCCCCACTACAACCATGGATTTGTCAAGATTCGCCTCAATGCCTGATCCCAGCTCTTCTTTTAGCGCCTTCGCCGTCTTCTGCCCAATTACAAGATTGAAAGTCCGCTTAATGTGGCTGATAATGGATTCGTCAATCCGATTTCCGCCAAAATGAAGCAGATCACTCAATACCAGGCCGCCTAAAGAAATTACGGAAATCTCCGTTGTGTCGGCGCCGATGTCAACAATCATGGCTCCTGTCGGCTGATTTACATCCAGACCAAGCCCAACGGCATCTGCAATCGGTTTCTCGCACAGAAGTACGGAATGCGGCTTCATGCGGCTTTGTGAAAAAATATCATAAAACGCCTTTTTTTCCACCTCCGTAATGTCCGTCGGAACTGCGACAATAAATTCTGCTCCGCGGATTTTTCCTTTTGAATGCTTCTCCAAAAATTCTGTGATCATCGTCTGCATATTGGCGAAATCGGCAATGACTCCGTTGACGATCGGAAATGTAACGTGAATCGTTTCCGGCGCTTTTTCATACATTGCATATGCGGCGTCTCCATATGCGTACATCTGGTTTTTATTTACAATTGCAATCGTATTTTTTTCATTTAGTATCTTGCCTATTGCCTTGCAATACACCTTTAAATTCGAGGTTCCTAAATCAATTCCGTAAATATTGTTAGACATTTTTATCTCCCTTCGGCCTAAATCATCCCATGTTCCCTGAAGCTGTAATATTTATTATCGCCGATAATGATATGGTCGGACAACATAATTCCTATCATCTTACCGCAGAGCTGAATCTGTTCCGTCGCCAGTTTATCTGCTTCACTCGGTTCCGGTACTCCGCTGGGATGATTATGGAGCAAAATAATATATACCGCGTGCTTTTCCAATGCCCGGATAAAAATATCCCGCGGCGACATCAAGGATGCATTCACTGTTCCGACAGAAATCAAAGAATCCCCTATCAGCCGGCACTTTGAATCAAACATGCAGACCATCAGACATTCCTGTTCTTTATATCGAAGCTGTTCCATATAATAAACGGCGACTGCCTTCGCACTTTCCATATGAACACCGCCGAAATGCTGTGCCATTGCAATGCGTTTGGATATCTCACCGATGCACTTTAACTGGATTGCTTTTACCTTTCCGATACCGGGAATCTGACGCAGATCTTCGATTCTCATCCGGTAAAGATTCAAAAGTCCGCCCGGCTGCTTGGCTAAAAGGGCCTGCGCAAGTTCTACGGCTGTCCTTCCGGTTGTGCCTGTCCGCATAATGACGGCAAGCAGCTCCGCGTCAGATAAGCTGGCGGTTCCACGGCTTAAGCATTTTTCATATGGAAGCTCATTCATGGGTATTTCATTCGCATTTTTAAACATAAATTCCTTTCCACTCTCTCACGGCGGGCAGAATTATGTAAAGAGCCTGTAATGGCATAATATTAATATTAACACAACATATCTATATTAACAAGTTTCTGTTCATAAAGTTTTTGCAAAGACATTAAAATTCCAAACTTCGCATGATACCAGGTAAGCCCGCCCTGGAAATATACGTTATACGGCGGTTTCAGAGGGCCGTCTGCCGAAAGCTCAATGGAAGAACCCTGTACAAAGGCACCGGCCGCCATAATCACCTCGCTGTCATAGCCCGGCATGGCCCACGGTTCAGGGGCCACATAGCTGTCCACCGGCGCCGCCGCCTGAATGCCCTTGCAAAATGAAATCAACGCCTCCGGCGAGTGTAGGGTGATTGCCTGAATGATATCGTGGCGGCTCTCACTTCCGTTCGGAATTACCGGAAATCCCAGGCGTTCATATATATTCGCCGCAAAAATAGCTCCCTTTAGCGCGCCGCTCACTACGAGAGGCGCTAAAAACAGGCCCTGATAAAAGGACTGGATTACGTTCAGGGAGGCGCCCACTTCCTTACCGAGTCCCGGGGAGGTAAGACGGTATGCGGCATTCTCCACGCACTCCTTTTTTCCGACAATATAGCCGCCGATTGGCGCAAGGCCGCCTCCCGCATTCTTAATCAGGGAGCCGACAATCATATCCGCCCCGACATCCAAAGGCTCCCGCTCCTCCACAAATTCTCCATAACAGTTATCCACCATGCAGATAACGTCTGCTTTCAGGCTTTTTACAAAACGAATCAGCTCGCCGATTCGTTCCACAGAAAGCGTCGGTCTTGTCTGGTAACCCTTAGAGCGCTGGATTGTAACAAGCTTTGTCCTCTCGCCTACCGCCTGCCGGATGGCTTCAAAATCAAAACCGCCGTCAGGGAGCAAATCTACTTGCCGGTAAGTGACTCCGTATTCCGCAAGAGACCCTTTTGAAGGCCGGATCCCGATCACCTCCTCCAAGGTGTCGTACGGCTTCCCGACAGGGGAAAGCAGCTCGTCCCCCGGCCTTAAATTGGACATAAGTGCAAGGGCAAGCGCATGTGTCCCGCATGTAATCTGCGGTCTGACCAGCGCGTCCTCTCCGTGAAAGCAGTCGGCATATACTCTCTCAAGCGTGTCTCTACCCAAATCATTGTATCCGTATCCGTTTGACATAGAAAAGCATTCCGCGCAAACCTTGTTTTTTTGCATTGCTTCGATGACTTTCAGCTGATTATATTCCGCCGTCTCGTCTATTTTGCCAAACCGCTCCCAAAGCTCTTTTTCTATTTTTTCTCCGAACCGATATACCTCTTTTGAAATGCCAAGCGCCTCATATTTTTTATCCCTGTAATGTATGTCCATCGTTTTTCCTCTTTTTTCCAAATCCAGATTAAAATTATAACCGATATTTTTTAATTTTTTATGACTAAATTATATTTTTATTTTTAAGTGTTTCTAATATGCCTGACAAAATCGCCTCGTCGTCATACGCAAATTCCTGTTTGTCAAGCCAGACGACATCCCGTTCCCGTTTGAACCAGGTAAGCTGGCGCTTTGCAAAATGCCTTGTATCCCGCTTTATTATATAAACAGCCTCGTCTAAGCTGATATCCCCCTCCAGATACCTGAGAATCTCTTTGTATCCAAGCCCCTGCATAGAGACCATGTCCTTAGTATACCCCATTTTATGAAGTTTGCTTACCTCATTCACAAGTCCTTCCGAGAGCATATTGTCTACCCGCCTGTCAATCCGTTCATAAAGACGCCGTCTTTCATCGGTCAGTACGAAGTAGGCAAACGCGTACGGCGATTCTTTCTTCCGCTCTCTCTCATTGTGTTCCGATATCCTGCTGCCGCCGGACTCCTCATAAAATTCAAGTGCGCGGATCACCCGCTTGACATTGTTCGGATGAATTGCCTTCGCCGCCTTTTCATCCCGCTCTAAAAGCATTTCATACAGATACATGCTGCCGTTTTGAACCGCCAGGTTTTCCAGCCGTTTACGGTACGCACCGTTACGTTCCTGTTCGGTAAAATCTATATCGTACAGCAATGCCTGGATATAAAAGCCTGTACCGCCGACAACAATGGGTATTTTCGACTCACCATAGATTTTTTCCAAATATCTCTTTGCATATTCCTGAAATTTCACAACATGAAATTCTTCTTCCGGCAAGAACTCGTCTATCAGATAATGACGGATTCCCTGCATCTCTTCTTTTGTCACTTTTGCAGAACCGATATCCATGTATTTATATACCTGCATGGAATCCGCCGAGATCACCGCTCCGTTTATTTTCTTTGCAAGCGCAATCGACAGCGCTGTCTTTCCGACCGCTGTCGGTCCTGTCAGTATAACAAGAGGTCTTTTCATAGATCGCATTCCCTCCCAATTCCAAGATTTCCCGTTGCTTTATACGATACGCTTAAATTTCTTTTCCAGCTCATACCTTGTCATGGAAATAATTGTCGGTCTCCCGTGCGGGCAATTATACGGATTCTCTAACGTCAAAAGCTCGTCTATGAGGCGCTCTGCCTCCGCATAGGACAAATGATTCCTTCCCTTCACTGCCGCCTTACAGGACATGGAGGCCACTTTTTCCAGTATCATATCATTTTCCGAAATGTTTTCCAGCGAATCCAGCATACTGACAAACAGCTCCTTTTCACCAAGGCCAAACATATTGCCGGGAACCGCGCTAATCATATATTCGTTTCCGCCAAAATGCTCTATTTCATAGCCGATCTTCTCAAAATGCGGCAGGAATTTTTTTAAGTTTTCCTCCTCCAGAAGAGAAAGCGTCAATATCACCGGAGGACTGATACGCTGCGACGTATGTTCCTTGTTCTCAAGCTGCCGCATCAGACGTTCGTACAATACCTTTTCATGTGCCGCATGCTGGTCTATGATATAGAGCTTTTCGTCAAATTCTACAAGCCAGTAGGTGTCAAATACCTGCCCGATGATTTTATGTCTTGCGGCAGATTTTTTGTCTAAAAAAGATGTCTGCTCGTAAGTGACGGTCTCCTCAATTACAGGTTCCTTTTGTTCCTCCCTGTATTCGTACCTCGGCATATACGGACTGTCTTTTTGTATTTCTTTTTTTATATTCTCTATTCTTTTTTTCTCAAACGGCTCCGGAATCGTATGTTCAATCTTAGGAATCACAGGCTTTTTCTTTTCTTCTGCCACCGGAACCTGCGGAATCAGCTCCTTTTGGCTTAACCTGAGCCTGATCATTTCCACAAGCTCCTCATAAATCTGCTGCTGATTGGAAAAGCGAAGCTCCATTTTTGTCGGATGCACATTGATATCCAAAAGCTCACTGCTGATAGAAAAATACAGCACGGCAAACGGATACTGGTGCTGCATGAGAAAAGATTTGTATGCCTCCTCCACAGCTTTTGCAATCAGGCTGCTTTTAATGTATCGCCCATTGATAAAGTATGTCTCAAAATTGCGATTTCCTCTTGCGATCTGCGGTTTTCCGATATAGCCGTTCACCGAAAAAAATTCGTTTTCCGCGCATAGCTCTAAAAGCGCGCCTGTGATATCTCTGCCGTAAATATTATAAATAATATCCTTAATCTTGGAATTGCCGGAGGACTGGAGTCTGACCTGGCCGTTTAATATAAATTTAAAGGAGATATCGGGATGCGACAATATCATCCGCTGCATTAAATCCTGTATATATCCCCCCTCGGTCTGGGCGGATTTTAAAAATTTTCTTCTTGCCGGCGTATTGAAGAACAGATTGCGGACTAAAAATGTCGTACCCTCCGGCGCGCCCACCTCCTCGACAACCATCTCCTTTGAGCCTTCGATTACATATCTTGTCCCGCTAAATTCCTCCGGAGTCTTTGTAATCAGCTCCACCTGTGCGACCGCCGCAATACTTGACAGCGCCTCGCCGCGAAAGCCAAGAGATTTGACCGTCAGCAGGTCCTCCACGGAGTGTATTTTACTTGTAGAGTGGCGTAAAAAGGCAAGCGGGATTTGCTTTTGTTCAATCCCGCATCCGTTGTCGGTAATGCGGATAAACGAAATACCGCCCTCTTTGATTTCTACCGTCACCGCATTGGCTCCCGCGTCAATCGAATTTTCCACAAGCTCCTTTACGACGGAGCTTGGGCGTTCAATGACCTCCCCGGCTGCGATTTTATCTATGGTTTCCTGATTTAATAACTCAATCTGTGGCATGGCTTTCCCTTCCGTCAAAATATTACCATCGGTTTTTCACTTTATTCTGAAGCTCGTAGAGCTTATTCATAGCTTCAATCGGCGTCAGATTCGACAAATCCAGTTCTCTTAGCTCATTGATAATCGTATCGTCGCCAAGCGTATCCATCAGCGACATCTGTTCTAAATCTACCTCATCCAGCTTCTCCTTTTTCTTTTTTCCGCTTTCAAAGGAAGTATGTTTCGTGGAAATCGTAATGTCGTTTTCACTCAGCTCCTGTACGATTTCCTTTGCCCGCCCGATGACGCTCTCCGGCACGCCGGCAAGCTTCGCGACCTGAATGCCGTAGCTCTTGTCGGCGCCGCCCTTTACGATTTTGCGCAAAAATACGATATCGTCTCCCTTTTCCTTGACCGCAATACAGTAATTATTTACATTGTTCAAAATCCCTTCCAGCTCGGTCAGCTCATGATAATGCGTTGCAAACAACGTCTTGGCGCCAAGAAGCTTCGGATTACTGATATGCTCCACGACGGCCCAGGCAATGCTAAGCCCGTCAAAGGTGCTTGTTCCCCTGCCGATTTCATCCAGAATCAAAAGACTGTTTGAAGTGGCATTGCGCAATATATTGGCAACCTCCGACATTTCTACCATAAAGGTACTCTGTCCGCTGGCAAGATCGTCCGATGCGCCGACTCTGGTGAAAATCCGGTCCACCAAGCCAATTTTTGCGGATTTTGCAGGGACAAAGCTTCCAATCTGCGCCATTAACACAATCAGGGCGCTCTGGCGCATATAGGTCGATTTTCCGGCCATGTTAGGTCCCGTAATAATCGAAATCCGGCTTCTTCCGTTATCCAGATATGTATCGTTTGCGACAAACATTTCATTGACTGTCATCTTTTCGACGACAGGATGACGGCCTTCCCGGATATCTATGACTCCCTTTTCGTTTAATTTCGGACGGCAGTAGCCGCTTTGCTCCGCCACTACCGCAAGAGAGGCAAATACATCCAGCTGCGCTACCGCTTTTGCCGTCGTCTGAATCCGAAGAACTTCTCCGGCTATTTTTTCACGTACCTCGCGGAAAAGCTCATATTCCAGAGAAATCAGCTTGTCCTCCGCGCCAAGAATCATATCCTCCAGCTCCTTCAATTCCGGCGTAATGTAACGCTCGGCATTTGCAAGCGTCTGCTTTCTCGTAAAGTAATCCGGAACCAGATCCTTATAGGAATTTGTAACCTCAAGATAATATCCGAAAACCTTGTTGTACTTAATTTTGAGATTTTTGATTCCGGTCTTTTCACGCTCCTTCGCCTCGAGCTCTGCGAGCCAGTTTTTTCCTTCGGTCTTTGCCTTCCGAAGCGTATCGACCTCCTCGCAATAGCCTTCCCTGATAATACCGCCGTCATGGACGGTAATCGGAGGTTCCTCGTCAATCGCTTCCTCAATCATCGCAAACAGATCATCCAGCGTATCGAGTCTTTCGTATATCTCTGTCAAAATCTCACATCGAAAATCTCCTAAAAGCATCTTGATGGGAGGAAGCATATGAATCGAATTTTTAAAGGCCGTCAAATCTCTTGGATTGGCTGTCTGATAAGTTACTCTGGCAATCAGGCGTTCCAAATCGTAGATCGGATTTAAATACTCCCTGATCTCCTCCCTTGTGATGGCATTGCCGCACAATTCCTGCACGGCGTCGTAGCGCTGCTCAATCTCCTCACGGTCAATCAGAGGCTGTTCCACATAAGAGCGCAGCATCCTTGCGCCCATTGCCGTCTTTGTTTTATCGAGCACCCAAAGGAGAGAACCCCTCTTTTGTTTTTCCCTCAGCGTCTCCACAAGCTCTAAGTTCCGCCTTGTCGAACTGTCGATTACCATAAATTTTCCGGTGCGGTACGGACGAATCGTAGTCATCTGCCCCAGACTGTTTTTCTGTGTCTCAAACAAATAACGAAGCAGTGCGCCTGCCGCAATCACACCGCTTTCGTAATCGTTTAAGCCCAGTCCGCTCAAATCCTGCACTTTAAAATGGTCTTTTAGGGTACTTACCGCCGTTTCATCGGAAAAATACCAGGAATCCAGGGAATAGACGGCAATCCCCAGCCGGTGCTTCATATCTTCTATATCAATTCCGCTGATATAGAACGGCTCGTTACAGACAATTTCGGAGGGCGCGTATTTGTTGACCTCATCGATAAGCTTTCGCTCAGATTCCACTTCCGTCACATAATAATCACCGGTAGAAATGTCCGCCGCCGATACGCCGTAATAATCTCCGAGATAGACGATGCTCATGATATAGTTATTTTTTGTTTCGTCCAACGCCTGCATATTAATGTTCGTACCGGGCGTTACGATCCTTGTCACCTCGCGCTTTACCATTCCCTTGGCAAGCTTCGGATCCTCTACCTGCTCACAGATTGCAACCTTGTATCCGCGGCTTACCAGCTTATTTAAATACGTGTCAACTGCATGATAGGGAATGCCGCACATTGGCGCCCTCTCCTCCATGCCGCAGCTTTTTCCTGTCAATGTCAGCTCGAGCTCCCTTGAAACGGTGACGGCATCCTCAAAAAACATCTCATAGAAATCACCGAGACGGTAAAATAAGATACAGTCTTTGTTTTCCTCTTTCGTTTTCAAATAATGCTTCATCATCGGTGTAAACTCTGCCACGTTTTTTCTCCCTTTCGTGAATCGTCTGTTTTCTTATCATTTTTTCTTATCATTGCTTCTTATTTCTTTCGATACGGCGCATATTTTTTAATCACTGCCTCGGCAACCTTTAATCCGTCCATTGCCGCCGACATTATTCCGCCCGCGTATCCCGCGCCTTCCCCGCACGGATAAACGCCTTCTATATTGCTCTCAAATTCCTCGTTTCTTGAGATGCGCACCGGCGAGGAGGTGCGGCTCTCCACACCCGATAAAATGGCGTCCGCCCTGTCAAAGTCCGGAATATGTTTCGAAAAGCTGTGCATTCCCTCCACAAAGCTTTCGGAAATCACCGCAGGAAAGATTTCTCTTAAATTTGCAAAGCTTACCGCACCCTTTGCGGCGCTTGTAAATTCCCCATAAGAATCGGATGCCTTATTTTGCTCAAAGTCAGAAAAAAGCTGTTGCGGAATACTTCCGTTTCCGATTCTAAAGGCCGCAGCCTCTAAGTCTCTCTGAAAAGCTACGCCCGCGAGCGCGCCCTGCTCTTTAAAATCCGCCGGCGTTACCGATACGATAATTGCGCTGTTGGCGTTTTTTCCGTCTCTCGCGTGATAGCTCATACCGTTTACCGCCAGATGTTTTTCCTCCGAGGAAGCATTGACGACAAAGCCGCCGGGGCACATACAGAAGGAATAGACTCCTCTGCCGTTTTTTAAATTCGCCGTCAGTTTGTAGGAAGCCGCAGGAAGATATGCTCTGTCGGCATCCCTGTACTGACGCTTATCAATCATCTCCTGCGGATGCTCAACCCGCATTCCCACGGCAAAGGATTTCGCTTCCATAAAAATTCCGGTCTGATGCAGCATTTGAAAGGTATCCCTCGCGCTGTGCCCGATGGCAAGAATAAGAATTTGCGCTTCTTTGCCTCTGTCATGATTAAATTCCAGGGAAAAAAGCCTGCCCTCCTTTTGTTCAAGTCCCGTCAGCTGCGTTTCAAAACAAAAGCTGCCGCCGAGAGAAAGAATTTCCCTGCGGAGATTTGTCACTACGCTCTTTAGAATATCCGTTCCGATATGGGGTTTATTTATGTAGAGGATTTCCTCCGGCGCTCCCATTTTTACGAACGTTTCAAGTACAAAGCGATTTCTGCCTGCAACGTCTTTGACCAGCGTATTTAACTTGCCGTCGGAAAATGTCCCGGCGCCGCCCTCTCCGAACTGCACATTGGAATTGGGTTTTAAGGCCTGGCCCGTCCAAAAACGGCCGACATCCTTTGTGCGTTTTTCGATCTCGCTCCCACGCTCAACGACAATCGGCGCATACCCGCATTTTGCCAGCGCATATGCGGCAAATAAGCCTGCCGGCCCGCTCCCGGCGATTACCGGACGGCTGTGAAGCGGGCTGCCGCCCGGCTGCGGAAAGTGATACGCAATCTTGTCTGCTTTTGAAATATTCGGAAGATGATTTTTTGACAAAATCCGTTCTTCCCCCGTCAATTCCAGATCAACCGTATAAACGTAGACAATACTGCCGTGTCTCGCATCAATAGACTGCTTTACAATTTGAAAGCTTTTGACGCTGTCTGCCCTGCTGTGCAGAATTTTGCAGGCTTTTCTTAAAATATCCTCTTTTGTGTGTTGTAACGGAACTTTCACCTGTTGCAAACGAATCATATTTTCTCCCTTATCTTTTCCGCCGCGCTCCTCCCCGCCACACAGCCGCTTGACCAGGCCCACTGCAGGTTATAGCCGCCGCATCTTCCGTCTATATCAATCATCTCTCCCGCAAAATACAGTCCCGAAACAAGACGTGACTCCAAAGTTGCATTATTTATTTCGGTTGTATCAACACCACCCGCCGTTGTCTGCGCCGCATCAAACTTTTTGGTTCCGGTGATATCGACATGAAATTCACGGATTACCTTTACAAGCCTGGAAAGCTGCTTTCGGCTGACCTTTGCGGCTTCTACGGTCTCTTCTATATCCGCAAGACGCAAAAAAAGCGGAATCAGCTTCCGGTTATACATTCCAACCAGCGCCTGATTGGCGCTTATTCCTTCTCTGTTATAACGCCGGATAAGCAGCTCTCTCAATTCTTCTTTGGCAAGCTCCGGAGAAAAATCAATCTGCACATAAACCTTTTTTGACTCATTCAAAGCTCTTGCCGCAAACCTGCTCAGCTGGAAGACCGGTATGCCTGAAATTCCGAAATCAGTCAGCTGAAGCTCCCCTCTCTCCGCTAAAATCGGGTGGTCATCTATATACAATTTTATCATGGCTTCTGCACGAATTCCTGCAATTTCTTTAAAAAATGCTCCTTTTCCCTGCAGTTGTACAAGGGCAGGTACGACGGGTATCACATGATGTCCCATTTTTTTTAGGTACAGAAAACCGCTGCCGTCGCTTCCCGTCTTTTTAGCCGCACATCCTCCCGTCGCCATCAGACAGGCTTTGCTGTAAAAATTTCCCGATTTCGTCTCAAGGCAAAACAGATCGTTTTGTTTCTCAATTGAGCGGATTGCGCAATTATAAATTATTTTAACGTCAAGACGGCCAAGCTCCGTCAAAAGAACCTCCCGCACCGAGGAAGCCTGCCCGCTTGCCGGATAGTAATAGCCGTCTTTTTCCCTCGGATAAATCCCAATCTCTTCAAAAAACGACAGGGTATCCGTAAACGAAAATCTCTCCATGATCTGCAATACAAATGCAGGGTCGTCGCCATAATAATTTTCGACACCCTGCCTGCTGTTCGTATAATTGCATTTTCCGTTTCCCGTCGCAAGAATTTTTTTTCCCGCCGTCTCCATATGCTCTAAGACCAGAACATCGGCTCCCGCCCTTGCGGCAAAAATCGCCGCCGTCATTCCGGCAGCGCCTGCGCCGACTACAATGATCTCACTTATTTTCCTCTTCTGCTTCATCACAATAGAAATGCCTTTATTTTACTTATTTTGTCTTGGACAATTACTTAAAAGTATACCGCTAACCACTGTCTGTGTCAAACTTTCTGTTTCACTAACTGGAATAATTTTCCAGAAAATCGTAAAGCTCACTTAGATCCTTGAACATTTTTCCCGTTGCGATCTCCTTTTGCAAATCGTCGGGAAGCTCTTCGATACGGATTGCCGTATACATATAAACAGTTTCCAAATCCTTTTTATAGACGACCAGATAACCTTCCTCCGCTGTGATCATGTAGTCGTAAGGAGTTTTCATGATTGCAATTTCCGTGACTTCTTCTGTAATTTCTCCGTTATTTTCCGCTCCCGCCTTTGCCTCCGTCTCTGCCCCGGTTTCGTTTTGTATTCGGATTTCTCCCAGAAGCTCATAGCCAAGAAACAGGCAGAGAAGTGCGGACAATACGGTTGTCGCGTAAAAAATGCGGATACGGTTTGTTCTATTCATAATAATCACCCACAAACAGTATCCACATTTTTCCTAAAATTTATTCCGTAAAATCTTATTTTAACAGATGCATTTTAACGGCAATCCTGACAAGAAGCCTGCCTTTCGGAAATCGTAACAACTCTTCCCTGTTTAACCCCTTCATCAAAAGAAGACTGATAAAATAACATATCGCTCCAAGTATAATCGCTACCGCAGTAGCAATTGCATTACAGACTGTACCTGATACGGCATCGGCAAGAAGCAAATCCATGCCAAAATACAAAAGATAAACAACCACTCCCATGACAATTGATGCTCCAAACGGCACTAAAAAGGTTTTTACAATCTCCTGTCTGTAACCGCTGTATTTTTTTACCGACATAGCATTCAAAATACACATCAGAAGTGCGAAGATTGCATTTGCATACACGACTGCGTAGATATCCATATGAAATCCAAACATCATCACAAGAAGGCATACAATATGTAATACCAATGCAATCACCGCATTTTTGACCGGCTCGCTCATACGATTGATACCCTGAAGCAGACCATTGGAGAGGGTAGACATCGAATAGAATACAATTGCAATCGCCCCGCTTCTCAATATTCCTGCCGATATTGCCGAACTGTCGTGGAACAAAAGCTGCATAATCGGAGATGCCAAAACCCCTACGCCGACGGCGCACGGAAACGCGATCACCATAATAAATCGTATGGATGAATTAATCTGATCTTTCACCGCCGCCTTATCCTTGACGGCGTATGCCGCCGTCAGACTTGGCACACATGACGCAGCCATCGCTGAGGCAATGGATATCGGGATATTGATAATCGTCTTATACTTGCGTACAAAAATCCCCCACCAGATACCGACGTCGTTCGCATCATATCCCTGCAGTGCCGATACATGCTTAAAGATACTGTTGTCCAGAATCGAACTGATATTGTATACGGTTGTACTCAACAAGACCGGTACTATTGTAATCAAAAGCACGCGGAAAATATCGCCGTAGCTCTCGCGCTGCCTGCTTTTATCTCTCCGCATCTGACGTTTAAAGATACCCTTATATGCCAAAAACAAAAAACCGACGAATAGCAGTGCAAACACAGCCCCGATATTTGTGCCAAGCGCTCCGCCCGCCGCACCGTATGCCGCGGAATACTCCTCCGAATTTCCAAGGACGGCGCCGATTCTCTCTCCGTAACCGTAGAGTAAAAAGGCGGCGGCCACGCTGACGATTGCATTAAAAATCTGTTCCACAATCTGTGACACCGCACTTGGCATCATCGTTCCGAGTCCCTGGAAAAAACCGCGCACAACACCCAGAACTGCCACGACAAAAATAGTCGGAGCAATTACCTTTAAGGCAAAGATACTAAGCGGCGTCAGAAAAACTTTTGTTGTAAAATACCCTGCTCCCAGGTATAAGATCAGGGAGGCCGCTCCGCCGGATACAACGGCAAGCATTAACGCACCCTTGAATACTTTGTACGCATTCCGGCGCTGCCCTCTCGACACACGCACGGATACCAGCTTAGAAACTGCCAGGGGCAGACTGTATGAGGAAATCAAAAGAAGCATACTGTAAAGGTCATACGCTGTCGCATAATAATTATTTCCTTTATCTCCTATAATATTGGTCAACGGAATATTATACAAAAGACCGATAATGCGGCTTAACAGGGATGCAACCGCAAGGATTGATCCCTGAACCAGTACGTTTGATTCCGTTTTTTTCTTTGAATTACCCATAAAAAATAGCCCTCAAGTTTAATTTGCCGCCTTCGCTTCCTCAAATTCAGCTTCCGTCGCATAAACGCCCACACGTTTTACTGCGTCATTCAATACAATACATACACATGTTTTTCCCTGATTCAGGGTAATTTCGTTTCCGTCGGAGTCATAGTAACGTGCAGGCGATTTGTCGTCTTCCTTTTTCCACGTTATATCAATACATTTTCCGTTTGTAATGAATTTACCCTCGCCCGTTCCGGCTGCCTTTACATCAAGGTATCCCTTGTCGGCATCTAAAACCGTATAATCCGAATACTGGAAAATAATATTCTTAAACCGCAGCTGCTCGTTGTTGTTGGCGTCTACATGCTTATCCTTATACTGGAAGCGATAGTAAAGCCCCTCTTCTTCGTCGTAGACAAACCACGGTTTGTTTAACGGATAACCCGGCTGTACAACGGCGGCATCTACGCTGTTTTTTAAGTCTACGGTCTCACCGTCAGCCGCAAACTGATAATGTCCCTCAAAGGAATCTTCATACTCGGTTCTGTGCTCTCTGTATTCGATTGCCGCATTAATGCCGTCTGTTGACGTAAACGCATTGTGAGGCGCTTTTCTTGAGCTGTCACGTGTAAACGCAAGACTGTCTATTTTGCCGTCTAATCCGTTTAAATCGTCGACAAGCCCGCTCTCCAGCAGCGGCTCCGCATAGATTGCCTGCCCGTAATGCATATAGATCGCATCAAACTCCACCGCATAATATGCAAAATAGTGACGGCAGCTGCGAACGGAACCGATTCTTTCTATGTCAGAATAATCCTGATAGATTCCCATAAGTCTTGTGATACCGCCCTCTACCGGAACCTCGTATAAAACGTCCGCCGGGTATGTGCCGTATTGCGGCAGTGCGTCCGACGTATTTCCAATCATAACGGCAAGCGGCCTCTTCGCTGCCGTCTCCTCCTCCATCGGCTCGCCTGTCAAAAGATTGCGTCCTTTTAAACGCTTGGCCGCATCCTCCGTTTTCGGTTCGGTTTCTTCCTCCACAAGCCGTTCCGTTTCCGTATCTTTCGGCGCTTCCTCTTTTTTCTTACATCCTGTAAATACAAATCCAAGACATGCACATATCAGAAGAGCGGATACTGTCAGTTTTTTCATGCCCTTTTCCTCCATTCATCGTTGTATTTTCATTTCATTTAATATTTCTTCTTGTCTTTTTTCCATAAATGCAGCTTCCTTTTGTTCCATATGGTCATAGCCAAAAAGATGCAGCATACTATGTACAATCAGAAAGGCAAATTCACGCTTTACGCTGTGCCCGAACTCTTCGGCCTGCGCATAGATCTTTGGTACGCACAGAATAATATCGCCCAGTATTACTTCTCCCGTGTCGGGATTAAAATTATCTACCACATCCTCCCCGATGCCTTCAAAAGCTCCCGGCGCCTCATAATCCAGCATCGGAAAGGATAACACATCTGTGGAGCGATCTATGCCCCGATATTCCAGATTGATTGCCCGAATCGTATCTTCATCTACCAGCGTCAGGTTAATTTCCGCCTCATACGGAAATTTCTCCCGCTCTATGGTATACGAAATCACGTCATTCGCAAGTGCCTTATAATCAAACGGAAACTCACTTTCGGTCTCATTTTCCAAAAGCAATGTCATAACAGTGTCACTCCCTTCACCAGATATTCCCGGATTTTGAGGTACTGATTCATACTAAGACCCGATTCGTCATAAATTCCGGAAGAAGATTTTTCATCCAGCGTCTGATAAATCACAATACTATGGTTCCATGCGTTTGACAGAGTGTCCTTGTCAAGCAGTTCAAATTTGGCGATTACCGCGTCGACCATATGTACAATCGCAGATTCCTTTGTACTTGGCAGACGCTCCTCCCCGTTGTATTCCGCCAAAATCTGTACGACCTCTTCAGGAAGACAGTTTGCCTGTGCACGCGCCACACCGTTTGCAACAAAAGGCTCACCCTCAATTCTTCCAAGCCGATAATAAAAACCTGCAGCCGCGGCGATATCCGGATTGGCTTTCACCAAAAGCGCACACTGATATGCCGTTTTGGAAACATTCTGTGCATGGAGAAAATCTATCTCGGAATATCCCTTTAATTCCTTCGCAAGCGGGTAATCCGACTCAATAATCTCTCTGAAATTATTCTCCTTTTCCGCCTTTGCCTGTCCGCTTATTTTGTGAAAGTAAAGCATGGAAAATAATACCGCGGCCGCTCCGCATACGGCGCCGCCCTTTACAAGATAGGAGTTCCTTTCAAGGGTTGCAAAATAATAAAACAACTCCGGCATTACAAGCGATATCCCCATAATGATTAAGCTTATGCTTAATCTGTTTTTCTTCCTTTCAAGCCATGACACAAGCAAAACGCCGACCAGTGAAAGCAGAAGGTAGCATGCAAGCTCGTAAATGCTGCACTCAGACATCATACATAAGAACAAATCAAGATAAACGCTGACTGCTGCGCCTACCGCCGGATTCGAAGCGGCAGTCATCCAAATTGCAGGAATCATAACCGGTACAAGGTACGACGGAAGAAACGAGAATATGAAATATAATAACAGAACACAGAGGAAAGACGGACATAAAAAACGGTAGCTGTCAGCCCGATTGCTATTTAAGCGTCCGCCAAGCCTCTCTGATTCCAGGAAGGCCAAAAAAACAGGAAAAAACAGCACCTGAAGCAAAATAAAAGCAATAACGGTATCAATCCAAAGCCGAAAACGCAAAGTTAACGATACCGTAAAAATTATTGCGCCTGCCGTCATCAACAGAAGCCGGCGGACTCTTTTGAACGAAAAATGTTTTTCCTTTATCATTTCCTCACCCGTTTTTTCTGTCTGTCCCTTGCCCTGTTTTCGTAATCCTCATACGCGGTTACAATCTTTTGTACCAGCGGATGCCTGACGACATCTGCGCTTGTCAACGGACAGATTGCAATCTCGTCCACCTTTTTTAAAACTCTCAAAGCCACGTCAAGACCGGAAACCGCCTGCGGCGCCAGATCCTTTTGCGTCGCATCTCCGGTAATTACTACCTTGGAACCAAAACCGATTCTTGTCAGAAACATTTTCATCTGAGCCGGCGTCGTATTCTGCGCTTCATCCAAAATAATAAATGCATTGTCCAAAGTACGCCCTCTCATATATGCAAGGGGCGCCACCTCGATCAGACCCTTTTCCATATTTTTCTGGAAGCTCTCCGCCCCCATAATCTGATACAGCGCATCATATAGCGGTCTTAAATACGGATCAACCTTGCTCTGTAAATCGCCCGGAAGAAATCCAAGCTTTTCCCCTGCTTCAATCGCCGGACGCGTTAAAATGATTCTGTTCACCTCTTCATTTTTAAATGCCGTAATCGCCATCGCCATCGCAAGATATGTCTTGCCGGTTCCCGCCGGTCCGATTCCGAACACGACCATCCTGCTCCTGATCGCATCCACATACGCCTTCTGTCCCAGTGTTTTGGGCTTTATAGGCTTCCCGTTTATCGTATGGCAGATCGTATCCTTATCAATCTCTACGACAAGGGATTCCTTTGCCTGCCGGTGCAGCGTAAGGGTATAATCCACATTCTGCTCCGTAATCTCATTGCCGCGCCCGGCAAGCTTTATAAGCTGCTCAAATACGCTGCAAGCGCTCTTAATATTTGCCTCGTTTCCAAGAATTTTTACGGAATCATCCCTGGTTACCACCGTAACATTAAGAGCGCGCTCAATTTTTTTTAAATGCTTATCAAATTGTCCGAATACGTTTACCATGTATTCCGCCGGCATTTTTATTGTAACTTCACTCAAGCTCATCTGTATCTGGCCTTTCATCCGCGGGACGGGATATTACCTCCGTATCGGCATACACTCCTATTTTTTCGCAGGTTTTTACCGTTCCGCTTACACTGCAATTTTTTTCATTTACATCTATAATAACATTTTTTTCTAAAATTTGAACATTTTTTTCGTCAAATTTTTTTAAATAGCTCAAAAAATGTGCATTTGCCTCTTTTTTTGCCTCTTCCTCTGTGTATTTGCAGGTTTTCATTTCATACTCCGAATAGGTATCCACACAGAAAGTAACAGGAAGATAAAAATCCGAAAAGAGATTTAACTGTAAATAATCCGTCGCCTTATCACTGCGCTCATACCCCACACTTTTCCATGGTATCATAAACAGCTTTTCACCGAACTCAATTCCGTAACGCTTTGTCTCGTTTCCCGTATTCTGCTTCTTCTGATAAGTAAGGGGAAAGGTATCGGAATATGTATAGGAGGTATAACCGTAAATATCAGCGTCTGATATTGTATAATTGTAGTCTATGGTTTCTCCATTGTCATCTACGATATCTATCCGGCCCACAACCAACGGATCTCCCTTCTTTACCTCGTCGCCCGCAACAATCTGCGGCACTCCCGCCCTAGTGACAATACGGGCGATCACAGCCTCCTTGTCGGCTATAATGTCCTTGGGGCCGTCCTCCTTGTCGGCGGCTTCTTCCCCTGTGACAAGGTTCTCTTTAATCTGTATGGTCAGCTTTGTTCCGGATATCTGCGCCGAAGTCCAAATAATTTCGGGGTAATCCAATCTGATTTTTTCCTCCAGCTTTGTGCAGTCGATCTCAGATTTTTTAGTTCCGAAGCCGTAGCCGTTCTCCGTAAGATACGAGAGCATTGTTTCGTCTGTCACGCTCGTATTTCCCACAATCTCTATATTCCAGATAAAGCGCGACAACAGAAAAAGAAATGCAAAAAACACACAGATTCCGCCGAAGAACAGTTTTCTCTTACGGTAGCGGAACAGCCAGAAGGGAAATCCGCACCGCTGCGTAATGCGTACCATGGTCTTCGTTTTCTTTAGAAACGGTTTCAGTTCCCGAAATGCCTTAAGGCTGATAAAAAACTCATAACCGCCCTCTATCCTAATCAGGTTCCAGATGACAATGTTGTGATTGCCGCACAGATTCAAAAAACGTTCGGGTGCATATCCCGTCACCTGTACCCGCAGATAACCGGATATGTATTTTACAAGGGACAAAAGCATGGCCTCTCCTTATTCATACTGAATACAATTTATGATTCCACTGATTTTCATCTCTTCGTTCGTGTAATACTGTATATTTAAGGATTTCCCGCTGATTGCAACGCGGCAGTCCTTCGCCTGGAGCCGTATGCATTCCGTCGTATATTCCAATATCCCCCTGTAATTTTCCACCAAAAGCTCCCTCCTGCCTGTCGCCGTAATTAAGATTGCGCCATACATCAGATCCTTTGGCAGTTCCAATGTTTCTACCACATTTTCTTTGAAATGATTTAAACTGATTTTTTTCATATATTACTATATGTCAATTTATAAAAAACTATTCGGTGATTACCCCTCGGATTGTATCTGTTTTCGAAGGCATATCTGTACTGTAATGGTACGCACATTCCACGATACGTTTCGCATCCGCTCCCTTTTTATCGTCATTGGTATAAAGATATGCAAGCGTATCGCCGCGGCGCACCGAACTGCCGGTTTTCTTTTTCAGCTCAATTCCCACGGATAAATCTATAACGCTCTGCTTTGTCTCTCTGCCGCCGCCTAAAACCATACAGGCAGTTCCGATTTCCGCAGTATCCATACGGCTGATATAGCCGTCCTCCTTTGCGGTTACGGCAATTTTCTTTTCGGCTACCGCAAGTCTTGCCGGCTCATAGGCAAATTCCCTGCTGCCGCCCTGCGCTTCTACAAGCTCGGCCAGCTTATCAATCGCCTTTCCGGTATCTATTGCATTTTTCAGCTTGTCTTTCGCCTCATCCGTATCCTCCGCGCATCCCGACAACAAAAGCATATATTGGCCCAGAGTGTAGACATCCTCCATCAAATCCTTTGGTCCGTTTCCCTTCAGGGCTTCAATCGCTTCCATCACCTCCAGCGAATTTCCCACCATATTTCCAAGCGGCTGCGACATGTCGGTTACAACTGCCGCCATTTTCTTACCGGCCATTGTTCCGATCCTCACCATTTCCTTTGCAAGCGCAACGGCGTCCTCCTCTTTTTTCATGAAAGCGCCGTTTCCGGTCTTTACGTCAAGCACAACCGCATCGCTGCCGCATGCGAGCTTTTTACTCATAATACTGCTTGCAATCAGCGAAAGCTGTGAAACGGTAGCCGTCACGTCGCGGAGCGCATAAAGCTTTTTGTCAGCCGGGGCAAGCTCTGCCGTCTGACCCGCGATTGCAATTCCGATTGTATTGACATTTTCTGTAAATTCTTCCATCGTAAGAGCCGTTTGAAATCCCGGAAAGCACTCCAGCTTGTCGATCGTTCCTCCGGTATGACCAAGCCCGCGCCCGGACATCTTTGCAACCGGAACGCCAAGCGACGCCACAAGCGGCGCCAGTATGAGCGTTGTCTTATCTCCCACGCCTCCCGTACTGTGTTTGTCCGCCTTGATGCCCCTAATCCCGGACAGATCCATAATTTTTCCGGAATCTCTCATGGCAAGCGTCAAATCATAAGTCTCCTGTTCGTTCATCCCGCAAAAACAGATGGCCATCAACATGGCAGACATCTGATAATCGGGAATCAACTCCCTTGTATAGCCGTCGATCATCCAGCGGATTTCCTGTGTTGACAGTGGAAATCCCTCTTTTTTCTTCTCAATCAGATCATACATTCGCATCTTGTTCACCTCCTGGCCGCATACCGCTTTCTTTTTCGTTTCGCCCCTCTGTAATTTTCCCGAAACTGTTTGATTTCTGCTTCAATCATTGTATAATCACGCTCAAAAAGCTCCTCGCTGATCTGTCTTTGCAGCAATTCCTGCGGAATGTTTAAAAGAATTTTTTCTATGACAAAATCCTTGCTTTTTTGCTTATACTCCGGCATACGGTTGATTTTTTGAATATTCGCAAGTTCAGGCCGCCAGAGGATGCCAAGCTTCTTTTTCATGTCCAGCTTCGGGTTCGCTTTTGCCCCACGCACTTCGTAAAAATCAATCCCATGCTCCATCTGTTCCACGCTTATGATTCCCCACCACTCTGGGATATGTTCGCTTACGTGCATGGCATGTGTGGAACCCACAGCCACATAATTTTCGTCACAAAAACAGTCGTAGTCCTTTGTCTGCCGCTTTAACCTTGCATATGTATCCGCATCGCTTTTTATCTCGATTCCGACAAGCAGGCCCGGACGGACCATTACGACATCTGCCCGCGACCTGCCCATACATTTTTCTTCTAAAATCCGTATCTTTCCGTACTTTTCTTCAAGGTAGTCAAACAGCGGCTCCCGGATATCCTTATCGTAAAGCATCCTACTGTACCAGCGTGGATGTACAATGCGGGCATCTGATTGCATCTACCGAAATTTCACTCTTACAAAACGGGCATACCTTTGTCGTAACCGGCTTCTCTTCCTCCTCTTTATGCGAGAATTTTTCAGCCGCACGGTTCATCGCTTTTATGATAATAAATATAACAAACGCCATAATCAAAAAATTCATGACAGCCGTAATAAACTTACCGTAATTCAGCGTAACCTCTCCCAGCAGATTTAAATGCAGCTGGTCAAAATTCATTCCGCCGAACAGTCCAAGTATCGGATTGATAATATCCTCCACAAGCGAAGATACAATCCCTGTAAACGCCCCGCCGATAATAATACCGACCGCCATATCCATAACGTTTCCCCGACTGATAAATTCCTTAAATTCTTTCATGAACTTTTTCATTCGTTCTTTCCTCTCTTAAAATTATCGTATCGCCTTCCTCTGGCTAATTATCAGTGATACAGTACACTAATACACAAACAAATATATGCCGAACCAATGAAGCAGCGCTCCAAGCAAAACAAACCAGTGCCAGATAAAATGGCTGCTCTTTCTGCGAAGCACAAAGGGTATCATCCCCACGGTATAAATAATTCCTCCGATTAAAATAATCCAAAGAAGCGGCAGATCGTTTTTATACCAGCCTGGCAAAAACATCAGTCCGCTCCAGCCAATCGCAAAATACAGTGTGTAATGAAGCGGACGCCACTTTCCCGGCCCAAAAACACATACGATTGTGATTCCGAATATGATTAGCGCCCACTGCACACAGAACAATACAATTCCCGCCGCATTTCCCCAGTATACAAGATAAAACGGTGCAAACGTGCCTCCTATCAAAAGATAGATAGAAGCATAGTCAAAACGCCGAAAGACACGTTTCACCGTAGAACCGCTCTTAAACGCATGATACAGACAGCTCATCAGCATCATAAGAAAAAGGCTGATTCCGTAAAACAGAGCTGCCATCACCTTAAGGCCGGTATCCGATTTCACCAGAAGCAGAATCATTCCCGCAATCGCAAGCCCCGCACCGATTCCATGCGTGACAGAATTGCCGATTTCCTCCAAAAGCGGTAATTTGGGCGGCTCATTCAATTTCTGTGTTCTGAGTTTTTGTTCCAGTTTCTTTCTGAATACTTCTTTGGGCAATGTCAATGACGGAACCTTCTTCATTCTGCTCCTCCCTTTTTCGCTCTTTGATTTTTTTGAAATTTTTGCGCCACAAATAAATGAGACCGGCCAATATTCCTGCTGCAATTGCAATCATCAAAACTTTAACCCAAGGTTCGTTGCTTTGGAAGCCAATATATACTAACAATGCCGTAAATGCAATATAAAAAGCCGAAAAGAAAACCATAACGAAAATTCTCAGCCATATCGGCGCCTTGCGCTCTCCGGCAATCGCCATGACACCTTCCAAAACAAACTCAACCACAAACTCAAGTAACTCTTCCATATTTGCTTCCCCTTATCTAAAGCAGCTTCTTTCTCTGCTGTCTTGCCGCAATCCGCACATACGTTTTCTCCGGCAAAAAGCGTCCAAGGGTCATGGCGAGTTTCATATAGAATTTTGGTATAATCACCACTTTTCTTTTCCGCATCTGCTTTAACGCGTAATGCGCACAGTAATCCGGCCGAATCCCTTTTAATGCAAATTCTACATTTGCCACCCTGTTAAATTCCGTGTCTACCGGCCCGGGGCAAAGGCATCCGACATAGACGCGGCTTTTCGCCTCGCACAGCTCCTGTGCAATGCCTCTTGTTAAGCTTGTCACATAGGACTTTGTCGCATAGTAGGTTGCCATATACGGTCCCGCCGGCATAAGCCCTGCCGAGGACGCCACGTTTAAGATATAGCCATAACCGGCTTTTCTCATTTTTTTCAGCATAAGCTTCGTGAGAATGTGAAGCGCCCGAATATTTAAGCGGATCATATCCAACTCCTTGTTCAGATCGCTCTCCCAAAATCTTCCGCAGTCGCCGAACCCCGCGTTATTTATAAAAATCTCTATGTTTTTGTCCGAAATCTCCTTATATACGCGAAAGCATTCCGCCTCCTTTGTCAAATCCGCCGGAAGAATTTCACACTCCGTCCGTAAATGCTTAGCGAGCTTTTCTAATCGTTCCCTTCTTCTTGCAATCAAAATCAGTGCATATCCTTCTTTTGCAAGCTTTTTGGCAAATTCCATGCCGATTCCGGCGCTTGCCCCTGTAATCACCGCATATCTTTTCATACCGTCACCGCCCTTTATAGTTTTTGAACATCTCCTCGGAAATGCGTTCATCCTCACTACGAGAAATAAACCAGCTCATCCTCCGGTTTGTCGGCAGTCTCTATCGAAATCGGATACAGCACCGGTCCCTTCCCGCGGTATTCTTTTACAAATTCCACACGGATCTCCGCCGTAATCTGCATCCATGATTTATGAGGAATCTCCCTGGAGTCAGGATATTTGGCCTTGAAGCCGATAAACTGGATATCCTCCGCACAGCAGGTCATTGCAAATCTTCCCGGCACAAACATTCCTTTTTTCATCTTGTCAGGATTATAGATAAGTGCAAGGAAGGAGATTTTCTTGCCGTCATATTTTTTAGGATTATCCATGGCATCCATATACCACAAAGCATAATCCGCATCACTCAGCTCAATCACATCCTGACTGATATCAAACGGAAGCTCCTCATCCATATTTTCATCTAAGCTTCCGTCCGTTCGCTCATAGACAATCTGCGCCGGGCGGTTCTGTGCCTTGACGATGCGGCGGAACTTTCCCTTCGGCGTATCGTCGTCACAGCGGTTGAAGATGACGACGTCCGCTTTAAAAAGCTGCTCCATAATCATCTGGCGCATATTATTTACATACATTTCAAAGGTCGTCGCATCCACCGTCGCTAAGGACTGCACGATAATCCAGCCCTTCGGCAGCTTCGTCTCAAGCAGCGTGGCAATGTCCCATGTTCCGTTATACTCAAGGAATACCTGCTGCGGCAGGTACTCAAGATTGAGTTTATTTAAGGTCTCTTCGTTAAAATTTTCCTGCTCTTCAATCATGGCAAGCTTTGCGTTGATCGTTTTTAATTTGTCCTCATCAAGCTCCACCTCGCCGTCTTCACAGCAGATAATTAAGGTTTTATCGCCCCCGCCAAAATCATTTTCAAACAGGGTTTCCTTAATCAGCGAAGTCTTTCCGCTGTCCATAAATCCGGTAAATACATATACTGGTATTTCCTGCATGGCATTTTCCGCCTTTCTTTTCTATAAATAGTATCTGTTCCGTGACAGATTACGCAATGCCGAATAATTCCTCAAGCCGGCGCTCGTCAATGTCCGTACCGATCACGCAGAGTCTTCCTGTGTAGTCCGGCTCTCCCTCACGGAGCTCGTATTCACCGGGAACCATATCAAAATAAATCCAGGAGCCGTTTACGTCTTCCACCATACCCTTTGCCCTAAGAATCGTTCCGTAATCCTCGCTGTCGCAGAAAATTTTCAGAATTTCCTCAATCTTTTCTTTTGTAAATTTATGCGGCGTCTCTTTTCCCCAGCTGGTAAAAATCTCGTCTGCATGATGATGGTGGTGGTCGTGATCATGGCAACCGCAGGTACAATTCTCATCATGGTCATGGTGGTGCCCGTCATGGTCATGATGGTCATGATGCTCGTGTTCATGGTGATGCTCATGGTCGTGGTGATGTTCATGATGCTCATGATCGTGGTTGTGCTCATGGTCGTGATGCTCATGATCGTGGTTGTGCTCATGGTCGTGATGGTGCTCATGGTCATGATGCGCTTCCTCTTCATGACAATGCGTCTCGGCCATCAGCTTCATTTCCAGATTGTCCCCTCCCTCGATTACCTTTAAAATCTGCTCTCCTTTGATTTCATCCCATGGCGTTGTGATAATTGCGGCTTTCTCATTTAATTCCTGCATTTGTTTGACACAAAGCTCAAGCTGCTCCGGTTTTGCATTCTGACTCCTGCTTAAAATAATCGTTGTCGCGTACGCAATCTGATTATTGAAAAATTCTCCGAACGCTTTCATCTGCTTGCTCGCTTTTGTCGCATTCACAACCGTGACAAGCGCGTTAAGCTTCACATCATGCGATTTCTCCACATCCATAACGGATTTCATGACATCCGACAATTTTCCGACACCGGAAGGCTCTATCAAAATGCGGTCAGGATGAAATTTCTCGATAACCTCATTTAAGTTCTTTCCAAAATCGCCTACCAGGGAGCAGCAGATACAGCCGGAATTCATCTCCGTAATTTCAATTCCCGCGTCCTTTAAGAAACCGCCGTCAATTCCGACTTCGCCGAACTCATTCTCAATCAAAACTATTTTTTCGCCCGAAAATGCTTCGTCAATCATCTTTTTGATAAATGTCGTTTTTCCTGCTCCCAAAAATCCTGAAATAATGTCAATATTTGTCATTTCAACGCCTTCTTTCTTTTATCTTCTTCTCTAGAAAATATAGCAAACTATAACGAAAGAAACAAGTATAAATTTCGCTTCGTCTACATCTGTCCGGACATCCGATAAAGTTTTTCGTATAGCCCGCCCTTTGCCAAAAGCTCTTCATGCGTTCCGCTTTCCTCTATCCCCTGCTCTGTCAGCACAAGGATCTTTTCGGCATTGCGAATTGTACTCAAACGATGCGCAATTACGAATGTCGTCCTGTTTTTCGCAAGTTTTTCTAAAGACTCCTGCACTACCTTCTCGCTTTCGTTGTCAAGCGCCGAGGTTGCCTCGTCAAAAATCAGTATCGGCGGATTTTTTAAAAATACACGCGCAATGGACAGCCGCTGCTTTTGTCCGCCGGAAAGCTTAACGCCCCTCTGTCCGATATCTGTCTCGTAACCGTCCGGCAGATTCATAATAAATTCATGCGCATTTGCGTTCTTTGCCGCCTCCACAATTTCTTCTCTTGTGGCATCCGGTTTTCCGTAACGAATATTATCGTAAACCGTCCCTACAAACAGATAGACGTCCTGCTGGACAATTCCGATCTGGTCTCTAAGGCTTTTTAACGTCACCTCGCGGATATCCTTCCCGTCCAGCAGTATACGCCCGCCGGATACGTCATAAAACCTCGGAATCAGACTGCATAGCGTACTTTTCCCCGCGCCGGAGGAACCTACTAACGCCACATAGGAGCCTGCCTTTACGTCAAGATTAATGTGATTTAAAACCTTTTGCGTATTTTCCTCGTATCGGAAGGATACGTTTTCAAACGAAATATCCCCCCGCACATCCGTCAAGACCGCCGCATTTTTCTCGTCCCGGATATCCGGCTCTATGGATAGCATTTCCATAAAACGCTCAAATCCCGAGTATCCGTTCTGGAACTGTTCCGTAAAATCAATCAGCGTTTTAACCGGCTCCGTGAAAATACTGATATAGAGAATAAATGTAATCAAATCCGTCACGTCCACGCTGCCCCCCGCGATAAAGATTCCGCCCGCAACAACCACAACAATCGTAATCATCGTAGTGAATGCGCCAAGCCCCGCATGATAACCGCCCATATAAAAATAACTGTTCTTTTTGGCGGCAAGAAAGCCGTCGTTGCCCGCTTTAAATTTTTCCCTTTCAATCGACTCATTGGCAAAGGATTTTACTACACGGATGCCGGAGAGATTATCCTCAATCTGGCTGTTGATATCGGCAATTTTCACACGATTTTCCTTAAACGCACGCTTCATGCGCCTGTTGAAAAAATACGCATAGCAGATCATAACCGGCACGAGTGAAAATGCACAGACCGCCAGCTTGGGACTGATGCGAAGCAAAATCACAAAGGCTCCGATGATTTTTATTACGGAAATCACAATATTTTCCGGCCCGTGATGCAAAAGCTCGCTGATATCAAACAAATCTGTCGTAATCCTTGCCATTAACTGCCCTACCTTTTGATTGTCATAAAAGGCAAACGACAATTTCTGATAATGCGCAAATATTTCGGAGCGCATATCATACTCGATTTTGGCTCCCATCACATGTCCGTAATTGGAAATAAAAAAATTACAGTAGCACTCGATTGCCACAAGCGCCAGCATGAAAAGCCCTAATTTCCATACGGTTCGGATCGCCTCCTGCTGCTCAAACAGCACCACCGTACTTGTGATATACCGAACGATCAGCGGAATCACAAGTGCAATCGCCGCAGCCAGAACGGCAAAAAACATATCCGCAAAAAAAACAGGCAGATATGGCTTATAATAAGATATCATTTTTTTTAAGTTTCGATTCATGTTTTTCCCCCTGTTTTCGTTACTGTTTTGTAACAGTTCAGCCTTACGGCTTCACTGTTACGGAATCCGCCCACTTAAAGTTTGGCTGCGCCAAAGAGGTGGATTCCCTCTTGGCAAAATATCCGCGTTCTTACGGACTTTGCAGCCAGTGCAAAGTCCTGAACTGAATTGTTGCCTCACTTCTTTACTTCATTTCGTGATAACATTGAATTTTCCAAGCAATCATACTATAATACAACCATAAAATCAAGTAGGAGGCAGACAATGGAACCAAAAAAGCAATACTATAAAAATACAGCGGAAACGATTATCAAAAATATGAAAAAAAGGCAGATTGAGGGCTATTATTTTGAAACGTCCAGGGAAGCCATCGAGATGGCATCTTCCCTCTTAAAACCGGGCGCAAGCGTTGGCTTCGGCGGCTCTATGACCTTAAATGAATCCGGCATGATGGATGCCCTTCTCAATAACCCCGACATTACGCTCTATGACAGAAGCCAGGCTAAAAATGCCGAAGAAATCAAAGAAATTTACCACAAATCCCTGTCGGCGGATTTTTACTTTATGAGCGCCAACGCCATCACCACGGACGGAGAGCTTGTAAATATCGACGGTAACGGCAACCGTGTGGCGGCTCTTATATACGGACCGGAATACGTTATCATACTGGCCGGCATGAATAAGGTTGTAAGAAACACACAGGATGCCGTCTCACGGGTACATAATATCGCGGCCCCGCCAAACGGCAACCGTCTGAACAAGCAGACTCCGTGCGCCTTAACCGGCGTCTGCGGCGACTGCTTCTCTCCGGAATGTATGTGCAGCCATACCGTAATCACCAGGCGAAGCGGCGTAAACGGCCGTATCAAGGTTCTTTTAATTGGAGAAGAACTCGGCTATTAATCTCAAAGAACCGGCAGTCATAGACTGTCGGTTCTTGTTATAACAATTCCTCAAAGGATACGATATAGCGGTCTGCCAGCTGTCTGATCTCCTCTTTTTCATAGCAGGAATGAATATCCTCCACTCCCACCGTATAAAAACCGCCCATCTTCGCCCCCTCAATTCCCTTTAGAATGTCCTCATACACAACGCACTCCCGCTCGGTCAGATTAAGCCTTTCCGCCGCCTTCTGATAGACATCCGGAAAACCCTTGGCGCGCTTCACCTCTTCCGTCACGGCAAACGCATCAAAAAAATCATAAATCCCGTGATGTTGCAGACACGGCTCAAATAAACGCCTGTCCGACGAGGTTGCCGCCGCAATCTTTATTCCCCGGCTTCTTAACTTTTCTAAATATTCTCTGACATACGGCTTTAATTCGACTTCGTTGGTATAGGCGTCAACGGCCATCGAAAACCACTCATCCATAATCGCTGTGACCGTCTCCGAAAGGCAAAAACGCTCGATTGTATAGGCGGCCGCATCCGGAAAATTTTTTGCAGTGATCGCTTTTAAATAATCGTCCGGCACGCCAAAGCCTCTTTTTCCCAAAAAATCAATGTCAATCTGCCGCCAGACACCCATGGAATCCAGCAGCGTGCCATCTAAATCAAAGATGGCGCCCTTCATCGCCGACAGCATTACATTCTGTCCGGCGCCTGAAATCCCAATACGTCGATACAGATTTCCAGCACATGCTTTGTCAACTGCAGCAGACGGATATAAGACGCCTGAATCTTACCGTCGCTCTCGGCCATGATTTTCGTTTCATGGTAAAAATGATTCAGCGCGTTTGCAAGATCATAAATATAAGCGCAGACCTTGTGCGGCGCGGTCTCCTCAAACGCATTCTCCATAACGCTGTTGAATTTGGCGATCTCTAACATAAGCGCTTTTTCACTCTCGGAGTGGGCCTGTAAAATTTTTGCATCCTTTGCATCCAGCCCGGCTTCGCGATACTTGCTCAAAATGGATTTGATACGGACAATTGTATAGAGAATATATGGTCCCGTATTTCCCTCAAATGAGGTGAAACGCTCAATATCAAAAATGTAGTCCTTTGACGCCTGATTGGACAAATCACCGTATTTTACGGCGGATAAGGCGACTACCTTAGCCGTCTCCCTCGCCTGCTCTTCCTCCACAGTGCGGTTGTCGGCAATCTTTTGGTACATTTCCTCATGAATACTGGAAAGCAGCGTCTCCAAGCGCATAACGCCGCCCTCTCTCGTCTTAAACGGCTTGCCGTCCTTGCCATTCATCGTGCCGAATCCGAGAAATGTCAGCTTTGTATCTTCTTCTACTAGATGCGTCTTTCTCGCACAGCGAAAGACCTGGGTAAAATACAATTCCTGACGCTTGTCCACCACATAAATAATCTCGTCGGGATGATAATCCTTCATACGCCATACAATCGTAGCCAGGTCCGTCGTGTTATAAAGAGACGCTCCATCCGATTTTAAAATCATGCACGGCGGGATCTCTTTGGTGTCCGTTTCCTCCTTTACATCTACGACAAGCGCTCCCTCACTGATATAGGCATATCCCTCGTCTTTCATCTTCTGCACCATATCAGGAATATACGGCTGCGCATCGGACTCGCCCTTCCAAAGCTCAAAGGATACATTTAGATTTTCATAATTCTTCTTCAGATCGCTGACAGATACCTCCAAAATATGCTTTAGCAGCGCCTGATAACCCTTTCTGCCGTTCTGAAGCTCAAAGGTCGCCTGCATTGCACTCTCTTTATAACTTTCATCTTCTTTTGATTTTGCACTCGCCGTCGGATAAATTTCTTCTAACTCGGATATCGTAAACGGCGGTTCCAACGGATATTCCCCTTCATAATTCTCATCAAAGTAGACAAGCTTCGGCTTTCTTAATTTTAATTCGGTTATGATCAGACCCATCTGAAGGCCCCAGTCTCCAAGGTGCACATCCCCGATCATATGATGTCCTACAAATTTGCCGATCCGCTTAATGCTCTCCCCTATAATTGCGGAGCGCAGATGTCCGACATGAAGCGGCTTTGCCACATTCGGTCCGCCGTAATCAATCATAATAGTTCTTGGATGTTTCGTTTTCTCACAGCCCAAGCGTTCTTCGTCTGCTTCCATCTCCCCTAGATATCCCGCCAAAAACTCTGTGGAAAGCTTAAGGTTTAAAAAGCCCGGATTTACGGCCTCCGCCGTCTCAAACATCGGATTGCCCAAAAGCTGCCCTGTCACTTCATTCGCAATCATAATCGGCGCTTTTTTATATTCTTTTGCCGCTGCCATGGCGCCGTTGCACTGATATTCGCAGAGATCCGGCCTGTTCGAGAGCGTCACCCTCGCATACTTTTTGTCATATCCCGCCTTTTCAAATGCCGCTACCATCTCATCGGTAATCAAATCAAGAATCTTTTTCATTTCTTATGTTCCTTTCATGTACATTTGTACCAGTCCAGACAAGCTGCTCTGTTACGAGTGTTTTGCTGATACCGCTCTTTTTATTCTATACAGGAAAGGGGGAATTGTCAAAGTATTTATGTGAAAATAACAAACGCAGGAAAGCAAGACCGCCTTGCTTTCCTGCTGTCTGATTATGCAAAAAAGTTCTCCGCCAAAAGTACGGTTCCGATATTTTCCACGTCACCGGTCAGAAAAATCGTCATGTCCTCTCCGATTTCCACCAGAAGTTCTCCTCCCGGCATTGTTACCGTAATCCGCTGATCTACAAGGCCGAGCCGGTACGCCGCTGTTGCCGCCGCACATGCTCCCGTACCGGAGGCTAACGTATAGCCGGCCCCGCGCTCATATATTTCCACCTGCACATGGTTCCTGTCAATCACGTGGCAAAGCTGCATATTAATCCTGTTCGGAAAGTAGGACGCATTTTCTACATACGGTCCTAACTCCTTCGCCTTTTTTGCATTTACCTCCTCCATCATAATCACACAGTTGGGATTTCCCATGGATACACAGGTGGCGTTATAGAGACGTCCGCGAAACACAAGAGGCTCGTTGATAATTTCATTTTCGCCGTAGCTGCCTTTCAAAACTCCTCCGGCAAACTTGGCCTTCCCCATATTGACGCGCATCCTGCTTCCGTCCTCATTCAAAAAATCCACAGTTACGCTTCCGGCCTTCGTGTACAGTGTAAACTGCTTTTTCTCTACATAGCCTTCATCCAACAGGTATTTTGCAAATATCCGCACACCATTCCCGCTGCGCTCCGCCTCGCTGCCGTCAGGATTAAAAATCTGCACACAGATTTTATCCTCCCGAAACACCGGACCATAGAGAATACCGTCCGCCCCCACCCCGATATTTCTCCGGCAGAGGCGCACAATATGACGTTCCTGAAGCTGGATATCATTTTTATTCGGGTCCAGTACAAGATAATCGTTGCCCAAACCATGGTACTTTTTTAACAACAAAGTGTCATGCATTGTCCAAACTCCGCATATACTTTCTTGTTATACCTTATGCATTCTCTGCATATCCTATGTCAAATGCGCCGGGCAAAAATATGCCCGGCGCACCGTAATCTTTATTCTTCATATCCGTTCGGATTATTTTTCTGCCATCTCCAGGAATCGGCACACATTTCGCGAATGCCGTATTTTGCCTCCCAGCCAAGCTCGCGCTTTGCCTTGGACGGGTCACAGTAACAGGAAGCTATATCGCCTGCGCGCCGCGGCTTGATGCTGTAAGGAATCAAAACGCCGTTCGCCTCCTCAAAATTTTTCACAATATCCAACACGCTGTAACCGTGTCCCGTGCCGAGATTGTAAATACAAAGCCCCGCTTTTTCCTTGATTTTCTTTAACGCTTTCACATGGCCGACTGCCAGATCCACTACATGAATATAATCTCTGACACCCGTTCCGTCCGGCGTATCGTAATCATTTCCAAAAACGCCAAGCTCTTTTAATTTGCCGACTGCAACCTGTGTAATATAAGGCATCAGGTTATTCGGGATACCGTTAGGGTTCTCTCCGATCGTCCCCGACTGATGCGCACCGATCGGATTGAAATAGCGAAGCAGAATCACATTCCACTCCGGATCGGCTTTCTGAATATCGGAAAGCACCTGCTCTAACATGGACTTTGTCCAACCATATGGATTTGTGCACTGTCCCTTCGGACACTCCTCTGTAATCGGGATCTCCTGCGGATCGCCGTATACGGTAGCGGAAGAAGAAAAGATGATATTTTTACATCCGTTTTGACGCATCACATCTACCAGCGTCAGCGTGCCTGCAATGTTATTGTTATAATATTCCCATGGCCTTGCAACCGATTCTCCCACGGCCTTTAGCCCCGCAAAATGAATACAGCTGTCAATGCTCTTTTCCCGGAAAATGCGGTTTAAATCTTCGCGGTTTAAGATATCGCCCTTATAAAAATCGACCTTTTTTCCCGTCAGCGCTTCCACCCGCTTCAAAGATTTCTCGCTGGAATTGGAAAGATTGTCCAAAACAACTACCTCATATCCAGCATTTAATAGCTCCACGCATGTATGGCTTCCGATATAGCCTGCGCCTCCTGTTACTAAAATTGCCATAATTCCATCTCCTTTTTTGTCATTATTTTATTTTACCATTTTCTGCCGGGATTGCAAAGCCCGCGGTTTATGTTTTTATTATACCGTTTTCCTGACGTAATAAAACAGATTCAAATGTATATAAAATATGCAATTATGTTGCATACGCTTTCATTTTCATTTATGATTATCCCAAGAGATACTCTCTGATCATCCAAGGAAAGGGGATTCCTATGGAACAAAAATATAAAAATTCTTACAAAAATACACAAAAAGAACTTGTCTCTCTCTCGGTCTATAATGTAGGATTCCAGAAATGCGAGCCAAAATACCAGTGGGGACCGGGTATTCGCGACCACTATCTGATTCATCATGTCATCTGTGGCAAAGGCTGTTACGAAGTCGGCAAGGTTACCTATACACTGCATGAAGGAGATACGTTTCTTGTCTATCCGCAAACAGAGGTAACTTATTATGCAGATGCAGAATATCCATGGGAATATGCCTGGGTCGGATTTAACGGGAGCGATGCCGCCATTATTTTAAATGCCACCGATTTTTCCAAATCCTCCCCCGTGCTTGTTACGGATAAGCTGCAGACGGCAATCAGAGAACATCTGCTTGGCATCTATGACGCAAGGGGAAACGGCTTTGTGGATTCCGTGGAAATGACCGGACGTCTCTATCAGACGCTCGCCCTTTTTATGAAAAATTCCTCCCTAAGCAGACAGCTTGACACTGCCGGAAGCTATGTTCAAAAAGCCGTCTCCTATATTTCCGCCAACTATTCCTATCCGATCACAGTCGAGGATATTGCCGATTATGTAGGTGTCAGCAGAAGCCACCTGTTTCGCTCTTTTGAATCGGTACTGCAGGAGTCTCCAAAAGAATATCTGACGCATTTTCGTATCCGGCAGGCATGTTATCTGTTGGAACACTCCTCACTGTCTATCACCGCTGTCGCAAATTCTGTCGGCTTTGACAACAGCCTGTATTTTTCCAAGACCTTTCACAAGGCAAAGGGCATGGCTCCAAGAGATTACCGGCAGAAAAAGCAAGGTCAGGAATGAAGAATCATGCGCCAAATTTTTTCTTCATCCATGCCGCATACTTTTCTTTCTCTTCGAATTGCGGAAAATGCGCAGATTTTTCAAACACGACAAACTCTTTTTCGGGCGCCTTGATTTCATCAAAGAATTTCCTGGCCGCTTTCGTGGAAGTCATGTAGTCATATTTGCCCTGCAGAAAATAACACGGAACATTGATCTCCCGGACGTCTACGGCCAGCTCATGCGGCGTTGTCCCAAAGAGATTTCGTGACGCCGACAGACCCCTGACAAATTTCACCGCATCCGCAATGGAATATTCCGGCCGGAATAAAAGCGCCAAGAGATAATCCGCATTGTCATTCATTCCTCTTGATGCCCCGCCGTACTTCCTGACATATTTACGGGGAACGCTTGTCTCTCCGGCCTCTATCGCCTCACGCATGGCAAGAAGCTCTTGATAGTCCTTTTTTTGATTTCTTTTCTTCGCGCCTGCCATACAAAATTCCAGGCTGTCCGTCTCTCCCTCCGAGGTATAGGACATCTGACCGATTCCGACATACGCCAGAATATGCTCCGGAAATTCGGCCGCAGTCCGCAGTCCAATCTCCGTCCCGAAGGAATGTCCCACGAGAATGATTTTCTCTTTCTTAAATTCCCGGCATATATAACGTATAATGCTCTTCAAATCCTCCACCAACGTAGACACTGTAAGCTTCGAATAATCTGTTTTTCGATGATACGACTTACCGCTTCCACGCTGATCATAATGCACGATCGTAAAATTCTTTTCCAATTCCCTCTGGTATTTGACAACATAGGGAATCTCCGAGCAGCCCGGCCCTCCATGCACAAATATAATCACCGGATTGCGCCTGTCTTTTCCGCGGATAAGAAACGCATGCTCTTCCCCGTTAATGATCACTTTTTTCAGTGCACTGACCGCATTTCTTCCTCTGATTTTTTTGGTCCAACTGATTGGTAATATCATCCTTATCTCCTGACTTTTTGAATATTACATACGGAAGCTTGGTAACAAAAAGAACAGCCCCATTAGAAGCTGTTCCCGTTTATCATATTATGCTACCTTTGATTTTGCAAGCTCTGCCAAAGCTGTAAAGCCTTCTGCATCGTTTACTGCGAGTTCCGCAAGCATTTTGCGGTTCATCTCAACACCTGCCAGCTTCAGGCCATGCATAAACCTGCTGTATGACAAGCCATTCATTCTTGCCGCAGCATTGATACGTGCGATCCATAACTGTCTGAACTGTCTCTTTCTCTGCTTTCTGCCTTCATAAGAACTTGCCAAGGCTCTCATCACAGACTGCTTTGCCACTCTATATTGTTTAGATCTGGCGCCTCTGTATCCTTTTGCTAATTTCAATACTCTGTTATGTCTCTTTTTTGCGCCCAATCCGCCTTTTACTCTTGCCATGATCTATTCCTCCTTAACCTTTTCTTATAAATACGGTAAAATCTTTTTCATATTCTTTACATTGCTGGCATCAACCATAGCAGGCTTTCTAAGTCCTCTTTTCAGCTTTCTCGTCTTTTTTGTCAGAATATGTCTTTTATAAGCTTTATTTCTTTTTAATTTTCCTGTTGCTGTCACCTTGAAACGCTTTGCAGCGGCTCTGTTTGTTTTCTGTTTTGGCATGATGTATTCCTCCTTAAAATAATTATTTTTTCTCTGCCAACACCATGCTGATACTTCTTCCCTCCAGCTTTGGTGCCTTTTCCACAACTGCAACTTCGGCAAGCTCTGCGGCAAAATCGTCTAAAATGTGCTTACTGGACTGCATATGTGCCATCTCTCTGCCACGGAATCTCAAAGTAACTTTCACCTTATCACCCTTTGAAAGAAACTTTTTTGCAGCATTCATTTTGGTATTCAAATCGTTAGAATCGATGTTTGGCGACATACGGATTTCTTTGATTTCGACTGTTTTTTGCTTTTTCTTTGCTTCTTTTTCTTTTCTTGCAAGCTCATAGCGGTACTTTCCGTAATCAATTATCTTGCATACAGGTGGCTTTGCCGTAGGAGCAATCTTCACTAAATCAAGTTCTGCCTCCTGCGCAAGCTTAAGCGCCTCTCTCGATGGCATAATGCCAAGCTGTTCTCCGTCTACGCCAATCAGACGGACTTCCTTATCTCTGATTTGTTCGTTGATCATCAAATTGCTAATGGTCGTACACCTCCAAAATAATGTTAATATGTGCAGAACAAAAGTGCGTCCCACGCACTCCCGCGTTTCAATTTCCTTGAAAGCGCAGCTTTTGTTTCCGCGCGCGGATTTGTCCAAAGGGGTACCAGGCTTGCCTGAGAGATTCCTTAAGACTATTGCAAAGCAATAAATTCCTCTTGCATCCGTGCGCTAAGCTTTTATATCATAGGAAAGTCATAGATTTTAACACTTCACAGCAACAAGGTCTTTCCTATGATATAAAAAAAAGTGGATAGACAGACTATCCACCAAATGATTCCTTGCTTGAAATTCATATACAGACGCTTAGTCGCTAAGTTGCGCTAAGGTGAGAGTGGATACTCTACTTTGCTTTCTACAACGTAAGTAATATAACACGAAGAGTATCCACATGTCAAGAAGTAATTTAAAATTATTATAAATGTTTTATCTTTAATACTCAATCCGAAAGCTTTTATCTTCCCGCAGCGGCACATCGTATTCCGCCACGTAATCGACGCGGATGTAGCTGGAATTTTTCAGCCGCTCAACAAATTCTTCTATCTGCGCATTTTTGCCCTGCACCTCCGCCTCCACGCTTCCGTTATAATTGTTCTTTACATATCCGGTCAGGCCCAGGGACGTGGCGATGCTGTGTGCACGGTATCGGAATCCCACACCCTGTACCCTTCCCGTAAATGTCAGGTGTTTACGAAGCATCTCTACAAATTCTCTTCCATGAATTTTTGCAGACTCTCAATCGCCGCATCCTCATCCGGCCCGTCTGCCTTTATTACGACTTCGGCTCCCTTTTTTGCTCCAAGTCCCATGACGCCGAAAATCCGTTTCGCATCCATGTCTTTTCCGTCTTTACCAATGGTGATATTTGACTGAAATCCCGCCGCAAGCTTTACAAGAAGTCCCGCCGGTCTTGCATGAATTCCCTGCTCATCTTTGATCGTGTAAGTAAATTCTTTCATAGTGTTTTCCTCCATTTTCATTATTTTATGATTTTACATTTTTCTTTAACACACCGAGCAATGCGCAGGCAACCGCCGAGCCAATGATCAGTGAAAGGAGATACATCAGTGCGTGTTCTACAACCGGAAATACGAAGATTCCTCCGTGAGGCGCCATCAGTGTACAATTGAATGCCATGGATAATGCGCCCGCAACCGCGGAGCCTGCCACACATGCCGGAATTACATGGAGCGGATCGGATGCCGCAAAAGGAATTGCGCCTTCTGTAATAAAGGAAAGCCCCATAATGAAGTTTGTCGGTCCTGCTTTCTTCTCTTCGGATGTAAATTTATGCTTAAAGAATAAGGTTGCCAGCGCAATTGCAATCGGAGGCACCATACCGCCGATCATAACGGCCGCCATAATATTATAATTTCCCGCTGCAATCGATGCCGTGCCAAACACATACGCCGCTTTGTTCACCGGACCTCCCATGTCCACTGCCATCATGCCCGCCACAAGCGCTCCAAGCAAAATAGAACTTGCCCCGTTCATACTGGATAATCCGTCGTTAATCAAAGTATTTAAAGCGCCTACCGGAGGCTCTATCACATATGTCATAATAATTCCCACGAGGAAAATACCAAACAGCGGATATAAAAGAACAGGTTTTAATCCGTCAAGTCCTTTTGGCAAATTAGCAAAAATTTTCTTTAACAGAACAACCAGATAACCTGCCAAAAATCCTGCCACAAGCGCTCCCAAAAATCCACTCGTCCCGTTTGCCGCAATGGAACCGCCGACAAACCCTACCGCAAGTCCCGGGCGGTCTGCAATACTCATCGCGATAAATCCTGCCAGTATCGGAAGCATAAATCCAAAGGCCGTATCTCCGATCGACTTAAACACTCCCGCAAGCGGTGTGATTGAGCCAAATCCCGATTTCTCGTCAAGAGACAAGCTTGCCAAATCTACATTAAGACTGTCAATCAGAAACGCAATCGCAATCAACAATCCTCCGCCGACTACGAACGGAAGCATATGGGAAACGCCATTCATCAGATGCTTGTAAATCTGGTGTCCAATGCTGTCGTTACCGCCTTCCTCCTCCACGCTCTGTGCTCCTGACGCATGATATAACGGAACATTCCCGTTCATTGCCCGCTCTAAAAGCTGGTCGGCTTTGCTGATTCCGTCAGCGACCTTGCACTGTATCAAAGGTCTTCCGTCAAAACGATCCATAGGCACCTGTGTATCCGCCGCAACGATAATGCAGTCTGCCTCTGCAATTTCCGCTTTTGTCAGGACATTTTTGGCGCCGCCCGAACCTCTTGTCTCCACTTTGATGGAGCAGCCAAGCTCCGCCGCCTTTTTCTCAAGACTCTCCGCCGCCATATAAGTATGCGCGATTCCTGTCGGACATCCGGTAACTGCCAGAATACGCTTACCTGCCGGCGCCGCTGTCTCTTTTGGCTCTTCTTTGCTTCCTCCCTCCTTCTTTTCCTCCGCCGCGTCGATAACGTCCAGAAATTCTTCCGGCGTTTTTGCGCTCTGTAATGCTTTTGTGAAGTTCTCATCCATCAAAAGCACCGACAGTCTGCTCAGCACATCGAGATGTACATTGTCCTTTGTATTCGGCGCCGCAATCAGAAAAATCAAATGTACCTTTTGTCCGTCCAACGCATCAAAATCCACACCGTCCTTTAAAACCATCGCGCTTAAGCCCGGCGCCTTCACCGCATCTGACTTGCAGTGCGGAATGGCAATGCCTTCCCCGATTCCCGTTGTACTTTCCTCTTCCCTCGCATACACACCCTTGCGATAGGTCTCTACGTCCGCAATCTTACCGCTCCTTGCCATCAGTTCAACCATCTGGTCCAATGCGTCCTTTTTGTCCTTTGCCGCCCCGTGAAGTTCTATACTGTTAGCAGCAAGCAAATCCCGTACTCTCATAAATCTTGCCTCCTTTTATAATGGTGTCGTCTCTAAAAACGATGTGAAGCGAGCAGCTCCTCTACCTCTTGTTTTGTTGCAAGTCCTTCCGAAAATGCACTGGCGCTTCCGGTGCAAACTCCCATTTTAAATGCTTCTCTATAATCGGCAGATTTTAAATACCCTGCCAAAAATCCTGCCACCATAGAATCTCCCGCGCCAACCGAGTTTTTCACAACTCCTTTCGGCGCCTCGCTCTGATAAACCTCTCCGTCTTCGGCAAGCAGCACCGCTCCCTCTCCCGCCATTGATACAAGAACATTTGCCGCTCCCATCTCCTGAAGCTTCCTCGCATATTGTATGACATCTTCCTTACCGGAAATCACTGTCCGAAACATCTCACCAAGTTCGTGGTTATTCGGTTTTATCAAAAACGGATGGTATTTTAATACATTTAACAGCAAATCTTTCGTAGCATCCACTGCAATTTTCAGCTTTCGCCCGCTAAGATATTCCATAATATCCATATACATAGATTTCGGCATCACATCCGGAATGCTTCCGGCCAGCACAAGAATATCTCCGTCTTGAAGAGAATCCAGCTTCTTATAAAGCCTGCCGATATCCTCCTGCAAAATCTCGGGGCCCTGCCCGTTGATTTCTGTCTCCTCCTCACTTCTAAGCTTTACATTGATTCTCGAGCAGCCCTTGGCTACGGAAATAAAATCTGTTCTGATTCCTTTTTCTTTTAACAAAGCTTCAATATGATCACCCGTAAAACCGGCCAAAAAACCAAATGCCGTGTTTTCATATCCAAGATTATTAAGAACCATCGAGACATTGATCCCCTTCCCGCCGGGATAAATCTCTTCCCTCTCCGTGCGGTTTACCACGCCTGTGCGAAATTCCTTTACATCCACCACATAATCCAAAGACGGATTAAAGGTCACCGTATAAATCATGTATTCACCTCCACTATATTTTTATATTTCCGGTATATTTCCGGATTGATTCCTGTCGTAAGAATTGTCGCGCTCTGAAACGGTGCAAAGTTCACACAGGAAAGCTGCGAAAACTTACTCGCATCACAGAGCACATAACACTCTTTACAATTCTCCATAGACTTTTTCTTAATCATCGCCTCCTTCATATCCGGTGTAGAAAACCCTTTGGTGATACTGACGCCGTTCGTTCCCCAAAACCCCTTTGTGAAATTATATTTTTCCAGGGAAGCAACTGCCTCGTCTCCGACAATCGCCTCTGTGGACAATTTAAACTCGCCACCCAGGACATACACTCTGCATCCGATCTCCGACAGCTTCTTTGCATGGGAAACCGCATTCGTCACAAACGTGACGTTTTTTGACGGAAGATAATCAATGACCAGCTCCGTCGTGGTCCCTGCGTCCAAATATATAAAATCATCCGGCTCTACCAGAGCCGCCGCATATTTGGCAATCAGAATCTTTTCCTCACGGTGAAGCTCCTTTCTGGAAATCACATTGTCATCTCTCGTGCTAAAACTGCCTCCCCTCAATACGGCGCCGCCATGTACCTTGGTCAGTTCCCCTGCTTCATCCAACGCATTTAAGTCTCTGCGGACGGTAGATTCCGATGCGTCCAGTTCACGCATCAGCTGCTGTACCGTCACACTTCCACGCTGCTTTAGTATTCCCAAAATTTTTACAAAGCGTTCTTCTGTCAGCATATTCACTTCCTCCGTTGCACTGCCTTTCTTATGTAATAAGTATAACTCCACTTTCATTCATAGTCAATCATTTTCATCCAAAACCATTCACAAAAATCCATTTGAATTTTTGTGTAATATGACGGAACAAAAGAATATAGAATCCGGCTCTGCCGGATTCTCCGCCTGCGGCGGGCCGTATATGCGGCATTTTTCCTCTCCGCCGCATGGCGATCCTGCCCGGAGGGCTTTTTATATCATAGGAAAGTTATAAACTTTAGCACTTCACAGTAACAAGGTCTTTCCCATGATATAAAAAGAACTTTGCCAAATGCCGCTTCTATTGCATTTTGACAAAGTTCTTCTTTATCAGGACAGCAGATTTTTAATATTATTCAGTTTTCTCGCTTTCTGAATTATATTATCCTTTTCTGCCCGCAAATATTCCTCCATCTGCCGGATTTCTTCTAACGTAAATCCCTTTTGCTTATCAATTTTGCATTCCGGTATCTGACCTTCCGCATAATCGGCTCCGTCTTCTCCAATCCTTTCGAAACGAACGCAGATAATTTTTTTATTTTTTTTGGTCAGGACTCCGGAATATGTAAATGTCACTTCCCTATCATTATCATTCATTCCGTCACTCTCCCTTTTCAAACGGGCAACGTATTTTGCCTAAAATCCACGGAGCTTATCACTGCCGTCGTCCACTGTATTTTCAATTGCGCGTATTTCCACATAATAGGAATAGCCGTCATTGACAGTTACCTCCACGCGGTCTCCCACCTTATGTCCCAGAATCGCTTTTCCGAGCGGTGACTCGATGCTGATTCTCCCCTCCAGGGAATTGCCCCGCACAGTCGTCACTAATTTGTACGTCTCCGTCAAATCATCCTCTTCAAAATAAATCTCAACGGTATTATTAAGGCCCACCTCATCTTCCTTGGAATCCTCCGAGACTATTACCGCTGTCTTGATCATCCGTTCCAAATAGCGAATACGGCTCTCATTTTTGTTTTTATCCTTCTTTGCCGCATGGTATTCAAAATTTTCGCTCAAATCGCCGTGCGCCCTGGCCTCCTTAACGGCCTCAATTGCCTGTTTGCGCACAACCAGCTTCCGGTATTCAATCTCCTCTTCTATCTTTTGAATATCCTTTTTGGTCAGTTCATCATACATCTTACCTGCTCCTCATCAAATGCTTATTGACTTTTTGTATTTCTGTACTGTACCGGGGTCATACCATACTGCTTTTTAAAGAGACGGTTAAAATGCTCCACATTCTGGTATCCTACTGCCTCCGCGATATTCTCCACTTTCATATTTCCGTTTTTTAAAAGTGTCTTCGCTTTTTTCATTCGAATCTTTTTTACAATCTCACCGAATGTAAGCCCCGACTGTTCTTTGATATATTTCGACAGATAAGGCTTTGACAAATGAAATTTCTCTGCCAGCTCATCCAGCGTGACAGTTACATAATTTGTCTGCATGTAGTTAATAATTTCTCCCATGCGTTCCTCCATCGCGCCTGATACACCCTTAATTTCTTTTATCTGGTTTACGGCAGCCGTAAGCGCTGCGATGGAAGACTTGATGATATCTTCCTCGATACCGACACCCCAGTAGCGTGTTCCATTACACAGAATTCCCACATAAGTCACTGCTTTTGAGGAAGAGCCGCGGCTTAACGCATGTTCCTCATAGACAGAAAGCTCATAGCTGATGTTAAAATACTGCTTAATCGCATTGCTGACCGCATCAAGACGTCCGTTTCCGTTCGCCTTCACTTCGCGCGCTCCGCCTGCATGAACCATTGTCACCTCCGCCAAAATGCCGTCCGTCTGCTTGAAATGGCACTCACTGATTGCAAATACAGAGCCGGCGTTGACATATTTATCCTCAAAGATCTGATAAATCTGCTGCGGCGAGAGCTCCGCATGCTCTTTATCCGAAACGTCCTTGACCGTGTACCCGACGTCCTCCTGCATGAGTTTTGGTATCGACAATCCATAATTTTGCTTTAGGATATAGCTTACACCGCCCTTTCCGGACTGACTGTTGATTCGAATCACGTCTCCGTCATATTGCCTTCCCACATCCTTAGGATCAATCGGAAGATACGGAACCGTCCATTTTTCTCCCTCATGCTCCTCATGATAGGCAAAGCCTTTTGAAATCGCATCCTGATGTGAACCCGAAAATGCCGTAAACACCAGCTGTCCCGCATATGGCTGACGTATATGAACCTGCATTCTGGTCAGTCTTTCGTATGTCTCGCTGATTTTTGACATCTGCGAGAAATCCAGTTTTGGGTCTACCCCATGAGAAAACATATTCATGGCAAGCGTTACAATATCCACATTTCCTGTTCGCTCCCCGTTTCCGAACAAAGTTCCCTCAATCCGGTCCGCCCCCGCAAGCAGTCCAAGCTCTGCCGCGGCAACGCCGCATCCCCTGTCATTGTGCGGATGAAGGGAAAGTATCACCGAATCCCGATATTTCATAGTCTTATGAATGTACTCAATCTGTGTGGCAAATACATGCGGCATAGCGTTTTCCACCGTTGCCGGAATATTGATAATCACCTTATGCTCCGGCGTCGGCTGCCAGACGTCCAAAACCGCATCGCAGACCTCAATCGCATAATCTACTTCGGTTCCCGTAAAGCTCTCCGGAGAGTACTCAAACGAGAAGTTTCCTTCTACCTCCGATGCCAGTTCCTTTAACAATACGGCTCCGTCAATGGCAATCTGCTTGATTTCTTCCTTACTCTTTCGAAATACCTGCTCGCGCTGTGCTACGGAGGTAGAATTATAAAGATGTATCACCGCATGCGGCGCGCCCTCCACCGCCTCAAAGGTCTTGCGGATAATATGCTCTCTCGCCTGCGTCAAGACCTGAATAGTCACATCATCCGGAATCATATTTTTCTCAATCAGTGTTCTTAAAAATGTATATTCCGTCTCGGAAGCTGCCGGAAAACCGACTTCAATTTCCTTAAATCCGATATCGACAAGCATCTGGAAAAATTCCAGCTTTTCTTCTAAGCTCATCGGCTCAATCAACGCCTGGTTACCGTCGCGCAGATCCACGCTGCACCACACCGGCGCTTGATCGATATAATCTCTCTTCACCCAGTCATACGTGGGATGCTCCGGCATAAAATAGGCTCTCTCATATTTCTTATAATTCTCCACTTGAACTTCCTCCTGTCCTATCAATGAAACTTACAGAATCTGCCACCGGCAGCTTCTTTCAGATGCATGGCAACAAAAATCTCTATGGCCTATGCGCCATAGAGACGAATCTCCTTCGTTTTTCAGTGTATTCATAATAACACAGAGAAACTATAAGTGCTAGTGACAAATTTAATCATTTAAATTGATATATTTTAATGTCACTCCTCCGAAAACGTGATTTTAGGCAGAATGCCGGTAAGATGTGCAATCGCCACACCGTAATTTGTCATCGGCACCTGCTGCTTCTTTGCGCGTTCTATCCGGGACATAACATATTTTCGGTGAAACATACAAGCCCCGCACTGTATAATCAAGTCATATCCTGACAAATCCACAGGAAAATCTGTTCCTCCCACGATATCCACAACCAAATTTCCCGCCCGCTTTTTTAGCATCCGCGGCAGCTTCTCTCTGCCGATATCCTCCGACAACGGCGCATGGGTACAGCATTCTGCAATCAAAACCCTCGAATCCTTCGTCAGAAGGTCAATCGCCTTTGCCCCCTGTATATAATACGGCAGATCTCCCTTATATGCCGCAAAAAGAACGGAGAATGACGTAAGCATACTCTCCTTCGGCTTATTTTCATATACATAGGAAAACACCTGTGAATCTGTAATAATCAGCTTAGGCGGCTGCTTTAGCGCAGCGAGCGCAGAAAGCATTCTGTCGGTTGTCACACTCATAACAAGGCATTTCTTATCCAGAAGCTCCCGAAGCGTCTGCACCTGCGGAAGAATCAGCCTTCCCTTCGGCGCCTGTATATCCTGCGGCATCACAAGCAGCACCAGATCGCCGTCTTTTACCAATTCTCCCGTAATCAGTCGCTCCCCGTAATCCTCCGGCACAAGCCGCACCAGCGCTTCTTTTATCCGTTCTATATCGGTCTTTTCCTTTGCACTGGCAACGACAGGCTCACATCCCGTCTCCTTAAACACGGACTCCGCAATTTCCGCAAAATCAGACAGGATATCCGCTTTGCTTATGACAAAAAGGACCGGCGTATGCCGCTCGCAAAACATACGATACCATTTCAATTCCTCCGTAATACATGCATCCGCGCAGACAATCACCGCAAGATCGGATTTTTGCGCGGCAAGACGTGTCTTTTCCACCCGGCTTTTCCCAAGCTCTCCCACATCATCAAAGCCGGCCGTGTCAATCATCATACAGGGACCTAACGGATAAATCTCCATCGCTTTATAGACGAGGTCGGTTGTCGTTCCCGCCACATCCGACACGATGGAAATTTCCTGTCCGGTAAATGCATTGATCAGAGAGGATTTCCCGCTATTTCTCTTTCCGAAGAAACCGATATGCAGCCGGTTTGCGGCCGGCGTCTGTATTGTTTCCGCCATAATATTCTCCTTCTTACTCCCGTCGGTTAAAAACGAAAATCTCTCTTTCCCTCTGCAATGTCATGGATATACTCGTACGCAGTTTTCTTTACCTTCTCATTCGGTATATTGTTCAACTCTTTTTCGATCAGTTTCAGGCCGATCTCTTTTGTATCCTGTGAAGCATAATCCTCTAAATATTCCTTTAACGTCATAAGGGCATTCGGATGACAGCAGTTTTGTATCTGCCCGCTCTTACACAGGCTCATAAAGCGGTCGCCTGTTCTTCCCTCCCTGTAACAAGCCGTACAAAAGCTTGGAATGTATCCTAATTTTATCAGCCAGTTGACAACTTCATCTAACGAACGCCTGTCACTGACATCAAACTGCTCGGACTTATCGTCTTCCTCCTCCGGCACGCAATATCCGCCCACACTGGTACGGGAGCCGCCGCTGATCTGAGATACGCCAAGCGGAAGAACCTTTTCTCTGACTTCCTTACTTTCTCTCGTGGAAATAATCATTCCCGTATACGGAACAGAAATACGAATCAGCGCACAGAGCTTTGCAAAAATTTCATCGCTGATGCTGTTATCAAATGCAGACGGGTCAATATCGTCGGCATGCTTGATTCTCGGCACACTGATGGTATGCGGTCCCACGCCATGCACTGCTTCCAAATGCTCCGCATGCATTAAAAGCCCGGCAAACTCGTACCGATATAATTCCAGTCCAAAGAGCACGCCAAGCCCCACGTCATCAATTCCGCCCTCCATCGCGCGGTCCATCGCCTCTGTGTGATATGCATAATCATGCTTCGGTCCCGTAGGATGCAGCTTCTCATAACTCTCTTTGTGGTAAGTCTCCTGAAAAAGAATATACGTTCCGATCTCGGCTTCTTTTAGCTTACGGTAATTCTCTACGCTTGTCGCCGCAATATTGACGTTGACGCGGCGGATGGCGCCGTTTTTATGCCGGATGCTGTAAATAGTTTTGATGCACTCAAGAATATATTCAATCGGATTGTTTACAGGGTCCTCTCCCGCCTCTATTGCAAGACGCTTATGTCCCATATCCTGCAGCGCCGTCACCTCTCTTACAATGTCCTCCTGTGTCAGCTTCTTTCTCGCAATATGCTTATTTTTCCCGTGATACGGACAGTACACGCATCCGTTGATACAATAATTTGACAAATACAGCGGGGCAAACATAACGATGCGGTTGCCGTAAAAATCTTTTTTTATCTGTTCCGCCAATGCATAGATTTCCTCTGTTTTTTCCGGCATCTCACAGGCTAAAAGCACCGAGGCCTCCCTGTGGCTTAGTCCCTTGCGCAGCCTTGCCTTCTCAATAATCGTGTCAATCAAGGCGATATTATCCTTGTTGGCATCCGCATAGGCAAGCGTCTCCACAATCTCTTCGTGGTTGATAAACTCCTCCGCCTTTTGTGATTTTACATTATACATACAATCTTCCTTTCTTTCGGGTCAGAACTTTCTTTCCCGTTAGTGATTTTATTTGTAATCCCCTCTGTCCACAACAACCTTATAGCCGATTTTCTCCATCCGCTGTTCCATACAATGACGGCATTCCGCCGCTTCATCCCCTGTACAGATTTTATTGTCATAGAGAAGGTATTTTTCTCTTACTTCCACCGGAGACAAATTCGGCATAACCACATTCGCCCCCGCAAGAATGCCCTTCTCGCGTCCCAGAGGATGAATCGTTCCAAGCGCCGTCGTCGCCGGCAGCAAGACATGGGGATGCATCAGGCGGATAATGCTTAAAAGGCAAAGCGTCATCTCAAGCGTTCCCGCCTCCCTGTCAGCATACGGTGTCTCTTTGTGCGGGATAAACGGACCGATTCCAACCATATGCGGCATAAAGCTGCGAATAAATTCCAGATCCTGATACAGCGTTTCCACGGTCTGATACGGGGAACCCACCATAAATCCACATCCCACCTGATAACCGATCTCCTTTAGAGACTGCAGGCACTTCATCCTGTTTGAAAACGACATTTTTTTTGGATGCAGCTTTCCGTAATGCACCTCATCCGCCGTCTCATGGCGCAAAAGATAACGGTCTGCCCCTGCCGTATACATCTGTCTGTAAAACTCCGCCGGCTGTTCGCCGACAGACATGGTTATGGCGCAATCAGGATACTTACTTTTTATGGACCGAATGATATCGCAGAGCCGTTCCGGTGTATAATACATGTCTTCCCCGCCCTGAAGCACATATGTACGGAATCCGAGCTCATACCCCGCCTTACAGCAGTCTAAAATCTCTTCTTTACAAAGCCGATAACGCTCCACATGCCGATTACTTCTGCGGATTCCACAGTAATGGCAGTCATTTTTACAGTAATTCGTAAACTCAATCAGCCCTCGTATATAAACTGCATTGCCGTAAACAGATAACCGAACCGCTTCGGCGCGCTCTCTTAGGTACTCTCTTGTGTCCGCATCTTCTGTCTCTAACAGCTCCCTTAACATCTCCAGTGAGAGTTTTTTTTCTTTTTCCAGTATGTCTACAATCTGTTTTCCCTGATTCATTTCTTTCCCACATTAGAATACACGGTCTTCGCGCTGATTCCGTCTAACCGTCCGATTTTACCGGTCAGCGCATTGATCACATCCTGCGGTGCGTCAATCGCTACGCTGATGATACTAATCTCACGCATTTTATATGGTATACCCATGCGTCCGATAATGTAGCTGCCATATTCATGCAGCAGACGGTTCAAATTTTCTATGGAATCCGTCTTTTCTACGATAATTCCGATTAATGCCACGCGCGTCTCCATGTTCTTCTCCTTTCAGGCGCCTTCCATTTCAAGAATAAAATCCTCAAGAATCTCTGCCGCCATCCCAACTAACTCCTTACACGGACGCTTTTTATAGTACTCTTTCGTCCTCTTTTCAGGAATTGGCGGCTCCTCCTTTGTGGAAAGCCCTAACAGCTCTCTGCACACAATAGAACCGTTTTTTTCCTCGAAACGATGTGCGAGCTCCTGTATTTTTGTATAGAGCTCCGTCTTCTTTGCTCCCGTTTCAGGACCGTCATATCCGTATAACAATCCTGCGACAAGGAACATGCCGCTCACGGTTCCGCATACCTCCCGCAGCCGTCCCATACCGCCGCCAAAACCGGACGCCATACATATAATCTCTTTTTTATTTGCATCCGGAAGCAGATCCTCAAAGGCCAATATCAGCGATTGCGTACAATTATAGCCCTTTAAAAAATTATCCATGGCAATCTCTTTCCGGCTTGCCCTTTCATTATCCTCACTCATTTCAAATCACCTCCACCGCCGTTTTTCTCACCGCTATTATATCGCAATATATAAAAAGGAACCATTGATTGCAAGCAGCCTTTCCAAGCTCCCCGCATTTTTCGTTTCCCTTTTACAAGCGTTGCCGCGCCATGTGTTTGCAGATATTGCATTACCTGCATCCTCACCGGATTAGAAAATACCTTCACAAGTTCCATTGTCCGTACCATCCTTCTCATTAATGATTATATTATTATTTTCGATAAAAGTAAAGATTGCGGAAATTTTTTCATATAGGATTCTGTTTATTAACTTTATGCTTAACAAAGAAGAGATTAAATCATTTTTGAAATCAACCTTTGATCATCTTTGTTTTTATCTGTTCCCGTGAATTTTCGGGGAACAGGTTCCATGCGTATTGATTTCTAAAATAGTACAGAACGAAGTCTTTGCTTTCCGATTGGTTGATAAAGTTTTGGCAGATCGTAGATAGATCAATAAATGCCCTTTATGCCGAAACATAAAGAGCATTTTTTCTTACCGGGATAACATAACTGACAATATTCCTGTTCGTTACAGCTTAAATATTCCCATATTCTGTTCCAATTCATTTGCAACACCTTTCATCGTCTCTGTATTCTCAGAAATATTTGTTACAATACTACTTACCTCCATAACGGAAGCAGATGTTTCTTCCGTGCTTGCCGCATTTTCCTCTGCAATGGCAGTCAAATTTTGAACAACATCAATCACACTCACTCTTGCTTCATCCATCCGTCTGGTCTTTTCTGCTATTCGCGTGACACCATCAATTGAGCTGTCGATTCCGCTTTTAACCTGTGTGAAAATTTCATCCGTTTTTGTTACATGCTCACTCTGCTTCAACATGATTTCTTTTACTTCGCCCATAATGGCAACTGCTTTTTCGGAATCCGTAATCAAAGAATCCGTAATTGCTTCAATCTTGCGTGCGGATTCGTCGGACTGCTCCGCCAATTTTTGAATTTGTGATGCAACAACCGCAAAACCTCTTCCTTGTTCTCCGGCTCTTGCCGCTTCGATGCTTGCATTTAAAGATAACAGATTGGTTTCTTCTGCGATGGAAGCAATCAGCGTTGTCGCCTCCCGAATCTTCATTGCCGATTCATTCGTCGTATTGGTTTGTTCATAAATTGTATCAATGGCTTCTTTTGCCTGTATATTAATCTGTTCTAATTGCATCAGATTTGCAGATGCTTCATCACCGGAACTCTTCATCTCTGTTGCGTTGACAAGCAGACTCTCAACTTCACCGGTCGTATCTTTTACCATATTACCTATTAAAATAACGTTTTCCGTTGCCTGCTGTGTCTCGCCCGCCTGAACACTTGCGCCATCAGAAATCTCTGTTACTGATCTTTCTACCTGTTCAATGGAAATTGCTGTTTCGGAAACATTTGTGCTTAAGGAATCCGCCGCCGAAAAAAGATTTTCGCTCTGGTCTTTTAAGCTGCCGACCACTCTAACCAGCTGGGCATGGAGCATGCTAATTGCCCGGCTCATCTCTCCCGTTTCGTCTTTACGTTTATTGAGCTTCGTCTGAATCTCATTCTCTGTGAAGTCCATATCTGCCAGCTTATTTACGACATCTGTTATCTTAACAACAGGACTGATCATGACTCCTGCCAGCATATACCCGACAATTGAACAGATAATAATAATCAAAAATGCTGTCACGGCACTAATTTGTATAATCCTTGTAATCGGCTGCATCACCTCGTCTTCATCCGCAGATATTACAAGTATAAAATCAGCGCCCGTATTCACATAATAAGCAGCATATTTGATAACGCCCTTAAATTCATAATCCACAACCTGCGGTTCGATATCTTTATGGCCCGCCTGAATCTCCTCAACCACACTGGATACAACTGCATTTTCAACAGGCTGACCGATTTTCGCTTCTGTCGGATGGTATAACATCATGCCATCTGATCCCACAACATATGCATAGCTGGAATCTATACCTTCCAAACCGATACTACCTACCAACTGATTCAATGACTCTACATCTAATGTAGATTCCATACCATTCTCTGCTGCGGCAAGGCTGACTCTTTCTCCGGCAGATACCGTAATGTCATACAAATAATTCTTTGTCAAATTTTTCATACTGTTTTTTACATTTGGAAGAATTAAAAAGAGTAGTATAACTACGACTCCTATGATACATGTAATTAACAGCAGACTGATTCGCCCCTTTATCGAGTGAAATAAGGAACACTTTGGGGACTTGCTTTTTTTCTGCGTACTCATATGTTTCGTATACCTCCGATTTATATTCATTTGTATCTGAAAGCCGTTTCCCTGTTCTTTCGTTATCATAGTAACACATAATAGAATATTTTACCAGAACTCATTTCTATTGTCACAAAAATATATCGTCCAGCCGCTTTCTGAGCTTTTGGTCAAAGGTTACAATATTGATGCCCTTTCCAATTTATAGCCATAAAAAAGACAATCCACAAAATCAAGCTTTGGTGCTTTATCAAAAATCTCTGCCAATGCCTCCAAGGTTACATAACAATTCTTACTTTCAATAATATCTTTTACCTGCTGGAATTGCTCTTCGCAATCCTGCAATATGCTGCTGACCCGCCTAAATCTGTTTCACTCTCTATCGGAATAACAATAACTTTTTGATTCATTTGTAAAGGCTCATCCTACTCATGCTCTGTGTGACATGGACAGATTCGCAGAATTCTACAAACGTTTTTGATGTATACTGGCAACCCTGATCACTATGAAGGATCAGCCCTCTTTTGACTGCTGGCTGTGAATCCAGCGCTTTCTGCAGCGTACGAATCGCAAGGTCACTGGTGATATGGCGGTCTGTGATGCTGGCAACCACACTCCGGTCATGCAGGTCTGGGATGGTGCAGTTGTATCGTACTTCGTGATTCGCAAGAAAAAGATAGGTAAAGTCCGTACACCATTTTTGATTCACTTTATCCGCATGGAAGTCCTGCTTCAGCTTGTTTTCAAATACTTTGTGCGGTTTCCTGTGTTCATAACCCGGGTTTTTCGGGCGGACAATGGAGCGCAGGCCAAGCTGGGTATTCATATCTTCAAATTTAAAGGTTTTGGCATATTTGTTCCTGCCCACAAGGAAAATGCCGTCCTCCCACATGGTCTTTAACGGGATGACCGCCTGCACCGATTTCGGCACGGCAAATTTCTCCTTATCCTGCTTGAACAGATTCCTGAGCGTCTTAATCATGGTCTACCTCCTTACGCTTTCTTGCTTTTTTATTCTTCTTTCCTGCCTTTTCCGCCTGTTTCCTCCGTTTCCCTGCTTCTTTACGCCTTTTCGCCCTGCGTTTCCGCTTCTTCCGCTTTTTCTGCACGGCGGGCGTTCCCTTTTCATGGGCTTCAATGGCGTTCTTCATCGCTTCGTAATATAGATTCTCTGGCACAAACAGGAGCTTCTTCGGCAGAATGAACTCCGATTTTATCCACGCCCACACAAACTGCTCTGCGGTCATGCCGTTGTACCTTACAAATCCCATCACCGCAAAGGGCGAAGCACCCAGAACGCACATCCAGCTCACGGTTTCCGTCCCGAACCTGCCACGGAGCAGGAAAAACAAGCCCACCGCCACGCCGCAGGCAAGGACAGAAAAAAGGAACTGCCGCATAGACAGCCCGAAAAACATACTCTCCGTATAGTTGCGGATTTCCTTATTTATCTTTACTTCCAATCATAAACACCTCCTTTGAAACATAAAAAAAACGCCACTCCTTAAATAAGTGACGATTCCTTTTCTGATTATTTCATTGTTACCGTATAAGCCATCCATAATCCTGCCTGCAATCCACTACATAATCTGCATAAACAATATCATCCACGATTTGGAAAATTATCATATACTGTTTTTCAAACAGGATAAACCTATAAGCATTTCTGGGAATATATTCCCCTGTGAGCCACGGGCATCTCTGCGGCATGATTTCCAATGAATTTGCAGTTTTTTCAAACTCTGCGGTCAACCGTTCTGCAGCTTCGGGACTGACCTGCGCCAAAAATGCAGCATGGGAAACGAGCATCTGCGTTGCACGCTCTGACACAATAACATGGTATTTATTCTGCTGTTCCATGACTTGCCGCCTCCTTGATTGCATTACGCATCATTGCAGCTACTTCATCAACAGAATATCCTTTGCTGCCACGCATCCTGTCCTCCTCAACCGCTAAAAGTTCCTCACGGAGCTTAAGCATTTTTTCTCTGCGGTTATAAGTCCCAATATCCATAACCACCAAATCCCCCTCGCCATTCTTGGTAAGGAAAACTGGCTCTGCGGTCTTTCTGCACTGCTCGGCAATCTCATTGTAATTCTGCCTGATTGCTGCTGACGGGCGAATATTCATAACGACACCTCCTCAAATCAACAATAGTAATATTCTACCCATATTATATCCATTTCATGCAATGAAGTCAACAGGATACAGAATTTTACAAGCCCATCATTTCACGCACGACACGGTCTGCCATCTTGACCGCACCGACAAGGACGAGCATATTGAATACCAGTTCCCCGATATAGCCCCATACCATCGTGACCGCAGCCGCATCGGGGTTGACGACGGGCGGGGATGCCGCAAACACCGAAAAGATGATGCAGGCAAGCACGATGATTGCACCCTCAAGGCACACGGCACAATAGCTCTTGATAAAGCTCCTGCCCACATTCTGGCTCGGCTCTCCCGCAAAGGACGACAGCGGCACGGGAGCGATGGCGGTATAAAGATACAGCTTGAAAAACCTGCCGTACACCGACATTATCATAATGAACGACAGCACCGTGATGAACAGCCCGCCTATCAGCGTGACCGCCCATAGGGGGATGCTCTCGAAAAAGCCGCAGTCCTCAACCGCAGTCACAATCTCCTGCGGGAGTACCGTCTTTTGAGCCGTGCCGAAGCCTGCGGCTTTCATAATCGTAGAAATCACACCCTGCACTATCTGGAACAGAGCCATCATCAGCTCCAAGCCGTAAGTCACCGCACCTTTGGCAAGTGCGAAGCGGATAAACAGCTTCAATGCGTGTTCGGGCTTTTTTACGCTTGCAAAGTCGCCGTAGGTACGCATCACGCCCACGACAAAGAACAGCACGCGCAGGGCAAGCCCTATCGCCTGCAATATACGCATGAGTACCATATTCAAAATCCTGCTTATCTCTGCAATCTAAAAGACGTTGGCAAACTGCCCTTTGCTTTTCCGTCAAATCAAGCTCATTAAAGGCATCCTCTGCATCTCCCTCGTTATTACTATCCTTTTGATAACTTGCATCGGCTTGTAACAGCTTCAATACAGATTCATCTTTTAGTTTCTCGACCGCTATTTTCACCAGTTCTTTAAATTCCTTATCGCACATCACTTCCTCCTGCCAGTTCTACCCTTAACTTTTTTACAGGTGCATGGATAAC
>CANOCV010000003.1 GCA_947564465.1 uncultured Roseburia sp.
CTGAGAATGCGGCGGTTATGGCAGAAATAGAGGAAGGGGATTATACCTATACCGTGGAAGATGGCTGTGCCACGATCACAGGGTATATGGGAGATGAAGAGGAGCTTGTGACCCCGACGACATTGGGAGGGTACCCGGTGACACAGATTGGAGATAAGGCGTTCAGCGGCAATGAATTTCGAAAAGTAACTATTTCAGAGGGTGTCATCAGGGCTGGAGAAGCAGTATTCTGGAAATGTATTAATCTTGAGGAACTTTATCTTCCGTCGACCATACAGGTGATGAGTTATGCAGCACTTGACAGTACGTTTTCTTTGAAAAAAATCATTGTGGAGGAGGGCAACCTCAATTTTTTCAGCAGGGATGATGTGTTGTATAAACGAGTTAGTGATGGGATCACGTTATATACTTATCCTGCAGACAGAGAGGGGACAGAGTATGTGGTTCCGTATTTTGTTGACTCCATAATAGCATGGGCATTTTCTGACCTTCAGAATTTGACGGAATTATATGTTCCAGAAACGGTGAAGGATATCTCGTTTCGGGTGTTTTGTGAAGCCGTTAATCCAATTGATGTGTATTTGAACCATACAAATACGCCGTTATTTGCAGCAGAAATGTTTTATAACATGCCATCTGGCTGTCATCTGATCGTTAAAAATCAGTCTGTGGCAGATGCGTTTGCACAAAAGAGTATTTTTTATAATACCCTAGATTCCTCTATTGTTGTAATGGGGACAGATGATGTCTATCCGGCAATTCCGCTCACAAGCCTTACGTGGGACGGAACCAATACTACAAAGAGCCTTCTTTTGACGCCGGGTCAGGCATTCTATGCCGGCAGCGCTTATCAGAAGCACCCGTACAATTCGACGGACAACATCACATGGAGCAGTTCGGATGAGAAGATTGCCAAAGTAGATGCAGTGAGTGGGAAGGTCCAGGCAAGCGGGATGCAGAATTATCCGTTAAAAACGGGGGAATGTACGGTAACCGGTGAAGCGGAGAGCGGGCATAAGATTGTTTTAGAGGTGACGGTATATCAGGAAGTAGAAAGTGTGGAGCTTCGATTTAATAACATAACGAATCCGGAGAAATATATCGTAGAGTATGATGAGAATGAAAATACACAGGGAATGAGATTGTATGCAATGCCTACGGTGGCAAATGCGGGAAAAAATGTATCTTGGCAGAGTTCCGATGAACGTGTAGCATCTGTATTAAAAGATGAAGAAGATGGTGCACATGCAATTATGACGTTTTTATCTCCAGGCACCACAACCATCACGGCCACCCTCGACGATAACGGCACCATCTGGACGAAATCATTTGTTCTTACGGTAACAAAGAAGCTCTCTGACTGCACCATTAGCACAATTTTTGACCAGATCTATACGGGCAGTGACATAACTCCGAAGATCACGGTGATGGACGGTGACAAGAGTCTGACAGAAGGAACGGATTACACGGTCACATACAGTAAAAACAAATCGGTCGGAATGGCAGAAGCGGTCATTAACGGAATGGGGTGTTATACGGGAAGCTGTACCAAGAAGTTCCGGATTCAGGCAAAAGATTTTTCGAAAGATGCCACGGTGTCCGCAGGGGAGCCGGATGGGAACGGGTACTATCAGGAAGCCAATATTGCCGTGAAAATAGATGGGGTTACATTGGTGAAGGACACGGATTATACATTGACACGGGATTCTGTAAGTGCGGACGGAACGGCATCCTATACGGTTACGGGCAGGGGAAACTATACCGGAACCATTTGCGGGATTATGTTTAAGATTGCGCAGCCGGCAGGAAATCAGGGAAACGGGAATGGAGCAGGAAATCCAAACGGCGGCAGCCAGAGTGGAAATAGCCAGGGTTCCGGCACAAATCCGGCCCTTAAGAGCCAGACCATCACCGGCGCAGCGTCTTCTTACAAAAAAACGTATGGCGCAAAGGCATTTGTAATCCCGGCCAAAGCCCAGGGGAGCATTACCTTTGCGTCTGATAATACAAAAGTGGCTAAAGTAGACGCGGATACAGGGAAAGTGACGATTACCGGGACGGGAATCTGTACCATCACCATAACGGCAGCGGCAAAGGATGATTACCGGAAGGCAGTAAAGCAGGTCAGTCTGACGGTTGTCCCGAAGAAGACAGCCGTAATTTACAAGAAATCCAAAAAGAGCGGCCAGCTGACGGTGAAGTGGAAAAAGGCCGGCGGAGCGGACGGCTATGAACTGCAGTATTCTACAAGCAAGAAGTTTACGAAGAAGACCACGAAAACGGAAACCATAAAGAAAGGCAAGACAGTTTCCAAAACATTAAAAGCTCTGAAACAGGGAAAGAGATACTATGTCAGGGTACGTGCCTATAAAGATGTAAAACAGAACGGAAAAACCCGGGCAATATATGGAAGCTGGAGCGGCAAAATATATGCTGTATGTAAAAAATAATGTAACCGCCAGCGGAACAGATCACAGGCTTCTCCGGAGTGTCGGGTATGGGGAAGCATTTGTTTAGTATGGGCTTTAGCCTGTTGAGGGCATTGGAGTTTTTCGTGTTCCGAAAAATGAAAATGTCCGAAACCAAAACCCATCTGCTATGCGCAGCATCATAAACTTAAGAAAAATCCAAAGGAATCTGTCAACAGGTTCCTTTCTTTATGTTAGAATACAGACAGGGGTGCATATGGATAAATCTTATAAAAGAAGATTTCAAAAGTTTTTCGAATCATTATCTGATCCGGAGCTTATAAATTATGCAAGACAAAACGGAAAAAATACTTTTTCAAGAAAGCGGAAAATGCCTTTCAAAGACATGCTGCTATGCTGTCTTTTTAAAAATGTTGTGGTCAAGCATTTTTGTAACACTTGTGGCTAAAAAATTTCACATGCTCTTGTTTGCGGACAATCATGTTTCACGTTCATATGTAACATCTCCCATGTATATTGGTTTTCCATCATCGGCAACACAATGCCAGAATTTTCCGACCATTTTGTATGGACGTTGTCTGTCAGATAAATTGGATGTATCGATCTGCATACTTTCATAGCCAATACGATTTTCAGGATATCCTTGTTCCTGAAGAAGACCAAAATATTCTACTTTGTATAAAATTGTTAAATTTGCATTGTCCCAGTCCGCCGATAGCGAACGCCATGTAAAAAAATCTCCCATAGAAGGCAATATTTTAATTGTATGGCATGTTTGGTCAATTTCTACATATGATGGAACACTTTTTATGTTTGATGCTATCCAGCCGGTGTTGTCAAGTCCCTTTGTATATATTGTGGTATCTTTCCATTTACCACTTAAATTATATTGTGGAAAATGTTTTTTCCAACCCTTTTTGTCAATATAATTTAGAAGAGAGAAATATATAAAAGTTGCAATTGATGTTGGAGTTACAAACCCAATAAGTAAATTGAGAATATAAGAATAAAAAGATTTATTATTTTCATTGATTATTGCAATTTTGGTGTCAGTTGACAACTTATCAAAAAAACATAAAATTCCATCATTAATGTGATAGAAAACAAAAGCCAGAATTACCCAGCATGCTATACAGAATAACAAAGCATATCCTTTACGTTTTTCATAATAATCCTTTAGTTCTCTCATTTAAATCCTCCTTCCAGATGGTATTACGTTCGTAGTACCCTTTATGATAAAAAGAATCACTATATTTAAACAAATTAATAATATTTCCATTAACTAGAGGTGTGAGATTTTCGACAGTTTGTTCAATACATTTTGTCAATTCTTCTAAAGTAGGATAGTTCTCATGAAATTCTTCCGGCTTTGTTTGAATAACACTGTTTGTTTTAATGGATGGCAGGGCGAATGCATTGGCAAAAATGTTATATTGAGATTGTTCATTTGCAACACATTTTATCAAGCATTCTATGGCAGCTTTAGCTGATGTAAATGCTGCCATATCCGGATAATTGTATTTTACAGAATTACAGCTAAAGGCAATTATTTTTCCGCCGCCGACGGTTTTCATTATAGGAACAACAGCCTTTATTACCCCAAATAAGGTAACATAGTGACTTAGTATGAGTGAAACGGCTTCATTAAAATAAGTTTGTTCTATGGACTTATGTGTCCAAAAATCGCCAACGCTATGTATTAATGTAAATGGTGAAGAAAAAATCTCTTGAATTTTTTCTCTCATATTTATCAAATGTGATTCGTTGGTCAGATCAATTCCATCCGTCCATGGATGGATAGAAGATAAGGCGTTATCTTTTGCAGAACGAGAGACAAGAAATAATTCATGTCCTTGTTTGCTTAGATACTGAGCCAATGCATATCCTATTTCGGAATTTGCTCCGGTAATTACATATTTACTCATGTTTTTCTCCTCCCCAATTTTGGATTTTTATTATTAAAAATAGTATGTGTCATTAACGTATTTTGAAATTTGAAGAACCGAAAAATAAGAGATAAAAATATCTATTTACAGATCATGAATAAAGATGACTTATAATTAATGATACATGATTGTTTTCTTTTTTTCAATATCAAAATACGAATTTTGTCAAGACGGTTTTTATGTATTTTTAATTGAGATAAAGAATGATATATGCTAAGATCAAGGTATAGATTTGGAAGTTTTGTAGTAGATTAAATGATATAACTATTTCGTACGAGGATACACATGATAGAATTAAAAGGAAAATATAACGAATCAAAAATTTTTACGGATGTTGTAGATGAGGCGTCTATTTCACAAGTGCTTCTTTTGCTTAATCAGGAGTTTGTATCCGGCAGCAAGATCAGAATGATGCCGGATATTCATGCCGGCGCCGGCTGTACAATTGGAACAACCATGACGATTACGGATAAAATTGTTCCGAATCTGGTAGGAGTAGATATTGGCTGTGGAATGGAGACTATTAGAATCAAGGAAAAACATACAGAATTGCAAAAATTGGATAAGTTAATTTACGAAAAAATTCCGTCCGGATTTAATGTGCGGGAGAAAACACATAGATATTTTGAAGAAATAAATCTCGAAGATTTATATTGTTATAAGTATATTGATCCCAGAAGGGCAGAAAAAAGTCTGGGAACCTTAGGTGGGGGCAACCATTTTATAGAGGCAAATAAAGATGAGGAAGGAAATATTTATGTAGTAGTACATTCCGGCAGCCGTCATTTGGGGCTTGAAGTGGCTAATTATTATCAGGAAGAAGGATATAAGTCGTTAAACGGGTCTGCGCAAAGGGACGTGGATGCCTTGGTTGCTGACTTAAAGTCACAGGGGAGAGAGAAAGAAATTCAAAAAAGTATCACAATACTTAAAAACACTAAGAGAACAAATATTCCAAAACAGCTGGCGTATGTGTCCGGTGAATTATTTGATCATTATATTCACGATATGAAGATCGTTCAAAGATATGCGAAGTTAAACAGACAGGCGATGATGGATGAAATAGTAAAAGGAATGAAATTGCATGTTGTGGAACAATTTACGACAATCCATAATTACATTGATACGGACGCAATGATTTTAAGAAAAGGGGCAGTATCTGCAAAGAAAGGTGAAAAATTACTTATTCCGATAAATATGAGAGACGGATCTTTGATTTGTATTGGGAAAGGCAATGATGAGTGGAACCAGTCGGCTCCGCATGGCGCAGGACGGTTGATGAGCCGATCGGCAGCGAAAGAATCTTTTACAGTGTCAGAATTTAAAAATCAGATGAGCGGAATCTATACAACATCCGTTAATAAGGATACCTTGGATGAATGTCCGATGGCCTATAAAGGAATGGATGATATTGTAAATAATATCGGGGATACAGTTGAGATTATACGGGTTATAAAACCGATATATAATTTCAAAGCCGGCGGAGAATAATGCCAATAAAAGAACTGTAAATTATATCAAAAAATGTGTCAAAATTTAATTAACCGGAAAGTAAGGGCGATACCATGAATGCGTATCGCTTTTATTGTATCATAGAAAAGACCTTGTTGCTGTGAAGTGTAAAAGGATTTATTCCCGCGAGCAATAAGCCAAGCAGCCGCGCTAAGTGTCCTGCGGGTAAAGTGCCCTGTGGGTGCAAATACCCCGCCCCTTGGGGGCAAAAGAGCAAGCCAGGTCATGCCCCGTAGCTTGCTGCGGGGTATTTGACTTTCACATCAAGGCGGTATATTGCATATTTTAAGGTATGCGGGAGGCGTGTTATGTGTAAAAGAGAAATCTTAATGATAGGCGGAGATGACCGCCAGTATTATATGGCACAGCATTTGAGAAAATCCGGATTTACAGTATGGGTTTATGGTACAGTATTTGAAGATAAAAGAGAGAACAATAATTATCTGCGGACGAAATCAGAAGTCTTTGCGGTGATGGAACGTGAGAGTGTGCAGGTAGTGCTTCCCGTTCCGGTGACGGTTGACGGAAAAACGGTGAAGGGAAGCGGCGGGGAGATTTACCTGGAAGAAATATGCCCTCACATGAAGGAAAAAGATATTTTATATGGGGGAAATCTGCCGGAGCCGTTGCGTTGCGACTGTGAGATGAAACAGGGGCAATGCAGAGATTTTATGAAGTCCGAGCGTGTGGCCTTATTAAATGCGGTTGCAACGGCGGAGGGAAGTATAGCAGAAGCGTGTACACTCGGAAAATCGCAGCTTACCGGGAGTAATTGCCTTGTTCTGGGATATGGAAGGTGCGGAGAGGTGCTTGCCGATAAGTTAAAACAGTTCGGGGGAAACGTAACTGTGATGGAGCGGAAGAAAATCTTAAGGGCAAGGGCCGGTGTGCATGGACATCAGGCCTGTGATTTTGAGATGGAAAAAGTAAAGCCGGGAGTGTACGCGTATATTTTTAATACGGTTCCGGCGTTGGTGATAGATGAGGCATTTTTACAAAAATGCAGTGAGGACACGGTCATTATTGATATTGCCTCGGCGCCGGGCGGAGTGGATTATCAGGCAGCCCAAAGGCTGAAGATCACGGCAAAATTGTGTCCCGGCCTGCCGGGCAAATATGCGCCAAAGACTGCGGGAGAGATTCTTGCGAACGTAATTATTGAAAATGAAAAGGAGTTGTCATGAAAAAGTATGATACCACAGTCGGTTTTGCAATCACCGGCTCGTTTTGTACTTTTGATAAAATTACAACGGTAATAGAATCACTTGTGGAGGACGGAGCGCATGTCATACCGATATTTTCCGACAATGCGCAGACACTGGATACGAGATTTGGCCAGGCGGATGATTTTGTAAAGCAGATTGAAAAAATAACGGGACATGAGGCCATTAAGACCATTCCGGAGGCGGAACCGATTGGGCCGAAGGGATATCTCGATGCACTTGTCATTGCGCCGTGTACCGGAAATACAATGGCAAAGCTCTGTAACGGGATTACGGACACTCCGGTATTGATGGCGGCAAAGGCGCATTTAAGGAATGAAAAGCCGCTTATCATTTCCATGTCAAGCAATGACGCGCTGGGAATGAACTTAAAAAATATCGGAATGCTGATGAATATGAAAAATATATATTTTGTGCCGTTTGGCCAGGACAATTACCACAAAAAGCCAAACTCCATGATAGCGCATGTGGAGTTAATTGCAGAAACGGTTGAGGCAGCCTTAGAGGGCAGGCAGATACAGCCCATTGTGCGGTCGCCGTTTTAAACGGGCGGCAAAGGGGATGCTGCTTTTCGGCCGTCGTTTAGCTGAAAATGAACGGTACAGTACACTGGGACTTTGCGCTTGCCGCAAAGTCCGTAAGGATGTTTATATTCTTCCAAGCGGGAATCCGGCTCTTTGCCGAAGGCAAACTTTAAATGAGCCGGATTCCGTAACTGTGAGCCGAAGGCTGAATAGTAACAAATTGTTAACTTGTTAAATCTTGTACTAAGAAAAAACCATGACATTTCTTTCTTTTTATGGTAAACTTCCTTTTGGATGGTATTCGAAAGAAACTGTACCAAATGATGGGAACCTTCGGCAGAAGAAAGAGAGTATTGCCTGACACATTGCATGCGCATACAGCGCAGCGAAAGTGAAAGCAGGTGATAGGATGAAAATCGGATTTATAGGAGCAGGCAGGGTAGGCTTCACCTTAGGAAAATACCTTGCGGAACGTAACGTGTGCGTATCCGGCTACTATAGCCGCAATATAAACTCTTCGAAAGAAGCGGCAGTCTTTACAAAAACAAAGTGTTACGAGACAATAGAAGAATTAATAAAAGTCAGTGATACTCTGTTTCTTACGGTCCCGGACGGGAGCATCCGTGAGGTTTATTCTAAAGTCATAGAATCGGACATAGAGGGGAAGATACTCTGTCACTGCAGCGGTATGTTGTCCTCGGAGGTCTTTTTAGGTATCAGAGAGAGGGGCGCCTACGGGTACTCCGCCCATCCAATATATGCGGTCAGCGACAGGCTGACGAGCTATCGGGATTTTTCCAAGGCATATTTTACAATTGAAGGCGATGAAAGGCATTTGCAGGAGTTAAGAGATATGATTGCATCGCTTGGAAATCCGGTTGAAGTGATCACACCGGAGGCAAAGGTACGCTATCATGGAGCGGCGGTATTTGCGAGTAATCTTGTCGCGGGGCTCTATGACTGTGCCAAAGAGCTGCTGTTGACATGCGGCTTAAGCAGCGCATTTGCCGAAAACGCATTGCGTCCGCTGTTTTTGGAGAATGCCAGAAGCATTGCCGATTTGGGCGCGGAACTGGCATTGACAGGACCGGTGGAGCGCGGGGATTTAGAGACGGTGCAAAGCCATTTAAATGCGCTTGACGGCGAGGAGCGGGAGATTTATACGCTGCTCTCTAAGCGTCTGCTGAAAATAGCAGAGCGGAAAAATCCTGGAAAAAAATATGACGGATTTGAGGAATTGCTGCAGGGAAAATTCCTATGACGGCAGGAAGGAAAGGTGACGGATATGAAGAATACAGTAGTGACATTTAGGGAAGCAAAGGAAAAGGGCGAAAAGCTTACCATGCTGACGGCCTATGATTATTCGACGGCAAAGCTGATTGATGAGTCGGGTGTCAATGCGATACTGGTAGGTGATTCGCTTGGAAATGTCGTTTTGGGATATGAAGATACGATATCGGTTACGATGGAGGATATGATACACCATGGGGCGGCAGTCGCAAGAGGGGTGAAAGATGCCCTTGTGGTTGTTGACATGCCGTTTATGTCGTATCAGACAAGCGTCTACGATGCGGTTGTAAATGCGGGACGTCTGATGAAAGAAGGGCGTGCGGACGCGGTAAAATTGGAGGGCGGAGCCAGTGTCTGCCCGCAGATCAAGGCGATTACGGAGGCAGGGATTCCGGTTATGGCTCATCTTGGTTTGACGCCGCAGTCTATTAACGCGTTCGGCGGATTTAAAGTGCAGGGCAAGAGCGAGGAGGCGGCGAAAAAACTGATTGAGGATGCCAAGGCAATCGAGGCGGCAGGAGCGTTCGGAGTAGTTTTGGAATGTGTTCCGGCGAAGTTGGCGGGGCTTATAACGGAGACAATCAAAATACCGACGATTGGAATCGGCGCCGGAAACGTCTGTGACGGTCAGGTGCTTGTTTATCAGGACATGCTTGGAATGTTTTCGGATTTCACGCCAAAGTTTGTAAGGCGGTTTGCAAATGTGGGAGAAGTGATGAGAGAGGCATTTCGCAGCTACTGCAGGGAAGTGCAGGAAGGAACATTTCCGGCGGCAGAGCATGAATACGGAATCAGCGACGAAATTTTAGAAAAGCTATACTAGGAGGAAAATATGCAGATAGTATCAACGGTGGCGGAAGTTCAAAAACAGGTGAAGGAATGGAAGAAAGCGGGACTGACAATCGGTTTTGTGCCCACCATGGGATATCTTCACGAGGGACATGCGAGCTTAATGAGGTGCGCCAGAGAAAAATGTGACAAGGTAGTGGCAAGTATTTTTGTCAATCCGATGCAGTTTGGGGAAAATGAGGATCTCGACAGCTATCCGAGAGATTTGGACGCGGATGCAAAATTGTGCGAAGAGATTGGCGTGGATCTTATCTTTCATCCAAAGGCCGAGGAGATGTATACCGACGGTTTTTGTTCCTTTGTGGATATGAACGGGTTGACGAAGGAGCTCTGCGGGAAATCAAGGCCGATACATTTCAGGGGTGTCTGCACCGTAGTCTGCAAGCTGTTTCATATTGTGACCCCGGATTATGCTTTCTTCGGACAAAAGGACGCGCAGCAGCTTGCGGTTATCCGCCGTATGACGACGGATCTTAATATGGATATTGAGATTGTAGGCTGTCCGATTGTGCGCGAGGCGGATGGTCTGGCAAAAAGCTCAAGAAATACCTATTTAAATGAAGAAGAGCGCAGGGCTGCGCTGGTTTTAAGCAGGACGATTGCACTCGGGGAAAAGCTGGTAAGCGAGGGCGTAAGAGATGCCGGCGAGCTTATATCGGCAATGAAGGCTAATATTGAAAAAGAGCCGTTAGCCAGAATTGATTATGTAGAGGCGGTCAGTATGGATACCATTGAAAAGGTGGAAACCATTGAAAAGAATGTGCTGGTGGCGATGGCTGTCTTTATCGGGAAGACACGTCTGATTGATAATTTTATTGTATAGGGGGAAGCATATGCAGATAGAGGCATTAAAAAGCAAAATTCACCGTGCGACCGTAGTGCAGGCGGAATTAAATTATATCGGAAGCATTACGATTGATGAGGCGCTGTTAGAACAGGCGGGGATTGCGGAGTATGAGAAGGTGCAGATTGTTGACATTAACAACGGCAACCGCTTTGAAACTTATGTGATAAGCGGGGCAAGGGAGAGCGGGATGATTTGTTTAAACGGAGCGGCGGCGCGCATGGTTTCCGTGGGAGATAAGATTATCATTATGTCGTATGCCCTGATGACGCCGGAGGAGTTAAAGGAAAATCCGCCGCGTGTGGTTTTCGTGGATGAGACAAACGCCCCGACGCGCGTTACAAGATACGAAAAGCATGGAAGACTGGAAGATTTAGAGTAAGAGGATAAGAACATGCCAGAGAAAATATTAGAGGGAAAAACGGTTGTTTTGGGAGTGACAGGTTCCATTGCGGCCTACAAGATGGCGAACGCCGCGTCAATGCTTGTAAAGCTTGGGGCAGACGTGCATGTCATAATGACCGAAAACGCGACAAATTTTATCAATCCGATCACATTTGAAACATTGACGGGACATAAATGTTTGGTAGATACCTTTGATCGGAATTTTCAGTTTCATGTGGCGCATGTCTCGCTTGCGAAGCAGGCGGATGTATTTCTGGTCGCGCCGGCAAGCGCAAATGTAATCGGCAAGCTGGCAAACGGCATCGCGGATGATATGCTCACCACGACGCTTCTTGCGTGTACCTGTCCGATTATTTTGGCTCCTGCAATGAATACAAACATGTATGAGAATAAAATTGTGCAGGACAACCTGTCAAAATTGCGACAATTTGATGTAATTGTCATACAACCGGAAGTCGGATATCTGGCCTGCCGTGATGTGGGAGCCGGAAAGATGCCGCGGGAAGAAGTGTTGATTGATTATATCCTGCGCGAGACTGCAAAGGAGAAGGATTTGGCGGGTATGCGGATACTTGTGACAGCGGGGGCAACGCGGGAAGCGATTGATCCGGTGCGCTATATCACCAATCATTCTACCGGGAAAATGGGGTATGCCATCGCAAGGCTTGCTATGCTGCGCGGAGCCGAGGTGACGCTTGTAAGCGGTGCGTCGCAGATTGAGCCTCCTCCTTTTGTGGAATTTGTATCGGTAGAAAGTGCAAAGGATATGTTTCGGGAGGTTACAAAGAGAAGCGACGACATGGATATTGTTGTTATGGCGGCGGCCGTGGCGGATTATACGCCGGTGGAAACCGCAGACCATAAGATAAAGAAAAAAGACGGCGCTATGGAGATTCCGTTAAAGCGGACGAGAGATATTTTGGCGTATCTTGGAGAGAGAAAGCGGTCAAATCAGACGTTGTGCGGTTTTTCGATGGAAACGGAGCATGTGCTGGAAAATTCAAGAGAGAAGCTTTCAAAAAAGAATGCCGATATGATAGCGGCCAACAGCTTGAGAGAGGAAGGCGCGGGATTTGGCACGGATACGAACCGCCTGACATTCATCACGGCGGAGGAGACCTCCTACTTGCCTTTGATGAGTAAGGAGGAAGCTGCGGATTGTCTTTTGACGAGGCTTTTGACGCTTCATAAAAAGAAGCAATAGGGCAACGACGGAAATATTGACAGGCTTTGCCGCATATATTGGGATAGAGATTGTAGAGGATCAGGAGCCGTCATATATTATTATGAAGAAGCTGCACAAATTTTTCATTCCAATCGAATTGTTTTTGTTGTTTGTGATTGTCTGCCGTTATATGGAAGATAGGCTGATGGATAAGCTGACCCATGTAACGGCAGAATATTTTAAGGAGCAGGAAAAAGCTCCTTTGGTGCCGGTGAATGCTAAGGCGGCAGAGCAGGAGGAGGTAAAAAAGGTAGCGCTCACATTTGACGACGGTCCGAATGCCTGTTATACGGAGGAGCTTTTAGACGGGCTTGCCGTAAAGGAAGTGAAGGCCACGTTCTTTTTGATTGGGAAAAAAGTGGATGAAAGTCCTGAAATTGTAAAACGGATTTTTGAGGAGGGGCATCTTATTGGAAATCATTCCTATGATCACGTTAATTTGAATGAGATGTCGGAGGAAAAGGCATGCGAGCAGATTCATAAAACGAATGAGGCCATAAAAAATGTAACGGGGATGATTCCCGAATATTTAAGACCGCCCTTTGGAAGCTTTAAGAAGAATCTTGACAGTGATATGAACATGATCGAAGTATTGTGGGATGTGGACCCGCGCGACTGGTCGGTGAAGAATACGGGAAAGGTCGTAAATAGGGTAGTGACGAATGTGCAGGATGGTGATATTATTTTACTGCATGACGAGTATGCGACAAGTGTAGCTGCGGCAATGGAGATCATAGATATTCTTAAGAGTCAGGGATATGAATTTGTGACGGTGGATGAATTGATTTTTGAATAGCGGATAAATTAATATAAGGGCTTGCAAAATTCCGCATTTTCATGTATTTTATTATAAGAAAATGAATAATTGAATCAATAATATGTCATAAGTAAAGAGGAAATCAAGAAAAAAGCCCACAAATAAGTTCTAAAATGCAGGATTGAAACACACATCATGCAAAACGAAGCCAGGGATACATGGCAGAGGAGATGAAATATGGATTTATTTGAATATGTAAGGCAGCAGAATGGCAAGAAGGAATCTCCGCTGGCGTCAAGGCTTCGTCCAAGGACTCTTGACGAGGTGGTAGGGCAGAAGCATATTATAGGAAAGGATAAGCTTCTGTACCGTGCAATTATGGCGGATAAGCTTAGCTCAATTATCTTTTACGGACCGCCGGGAACCGGAAAGACAAGCCTTGCAAAAGTGATTGCGAATACGACAAGCGCTGAATTTAAACAGATCAATGCGACCTCTTCCGGAAAAAAAGAGATGGAGGAGGTTGTAGCGGAGGCAAAAAATAATCAGGGGATGTATGGGAAGAAGACAATCCTGTTTATTGATGAAATACACCGTTTTCATAAGGGGCAGCAGGATTATCTCCTGCCATTTGTGGAGGACGGAACGCTCGTTTTGATCGGAGCAACAACGGAGAACCCTTATTTTGAGGTAAACGGAGCGCTGCTGTCACGTTCTATTATTTTTGAACTGAAAGCGCTGACGGGGGAAGATATTAAGACACTTCTGCTTCGCGCCGTAAAGGATGAGGAAAAAGGAATGGGGGCGTATCATGCCGTAATCGAGGAGGATGCGCTGGAATTTCTCGCAGACGTCTCCAACGGCGACGCGCGGGCGGCGCTTACGGCGGTGGAGCTTGGCGTTTTGACGACGCCAAGGAGCGAAGACGGGTATATCCATGTCACGCTTGCGGTTGCGCAGGAGTGCATACAAAAGCGCGCCGTGCGCTACGACAAGTCGGGGGATAACCATTACGATACGGTTTCCGCATTTATAAAGAGTATGCGCGGCTCCGATCCCGACGCTGCGGTATATTATCTGGCAAGGATGCTCTACGCAGGTGAGGATATCCGGTTTATAGCGAGAAGAATTATGATATGTGCTGCGGAGGATGTGGGAAACGCAGATCCGAATGCACTGACGGTTGCGGTGTCGGCGGCGCAGGCAGTGGAGCGCATCGGGCTGCCGGAGGCAAAAATCATACTTTCACAGGCAGTCACCTATGTGGCGTGCGCGCCAAAGAGCAATGCGGCCTGCAACGCTATTTTTCAGGCGGAGGAGGCCTTAAAACACACAGTGACAATGCCGATTCCCGTTCATTTGCAGGATTCACATTACAAATCCGCCGCAAAGCTGGGGCATGGCCTGGGCTACAAATATGCGCATGAATACCCGAATCATTATGTCAGACAGCAGTATCTGCCGGATGGGATGCAGAGCAGTCATTTTTATGAGCCGACCGAAAACGGTTATGAAAAGCAGATCGGGGAATGGCTCAATTATTTACATAAAAGCATAGAATAAAAGGTACAGGAGGAGTATACGATGCAGTCTTATCAACAAATGTCAGCAGAAGAATTATTGGAAGTCAAAGAGGGATTGGAAAAAGAATATGCCAAATTTAAGGGTATGGGATTATCGCTGAATATGGCAAGAGGAAAGCCTTCCACAGAGCAGCTCGATATTTCCATGCCGATGCTTGAAATCTTTCACAGCGGCAGCGATCTTATGACCGAGGCGGGAGAGGACTGTCGGAATTACGGTCTTTTGGACGGGCTGCCGGAGGCAAAGAAGCTGATTGCGGATATGATTGATACAAAGCCGGAAAACGTAATTGTATACGGCAATTCCAGTCTGAGTATTATGTACGATACGATATCACGTTCCTACACACATGGCGTTATGGGAAATACGCCGTGGTGTAAATTGGACAAAGTAAAATTTTTATGTCCGGTGCCGGGCTATGACAGACATTTCAGCATCACGGAATTTTTCGGTATTGAGATGATCAATGTGCCAATGACAGAGGACGGGCCGGATATGGATCTTGTAGAGAAGCTCGTAAGCGAAGACGAGAGCATAAAGGGAATCTGGTGTGTTCCAAAGTACTCCAACCCGCAGGGAATTGTGTATTCCGACGAGACGGTGCGCCGTTTTGCAAATTTAAAGCCGGCGGCAAAAGACTTTAGAATTTATTGGGACAATGCATATGCAGTGCACCATTTATATGAGGATGACCAGGCAGAGATTTTAGATATCATCAGTGAGTGTGAGAAAGCGGGAAATCCCGATTTGGTATACGAGTTTTGTTCCACTTCAAAAATCAGCTTTTCCGGCGCCGGAGTCGGAGCGTTGGCGTCATCAAAAGCAAATTTGGAGGAAATTAAAAAACAGCTTTCCGTTCAGACGATCGGGCATGACAAGATTAACCAGCTACGCCACGTGCATTATTTTAAAGATATAAACGGCATACGTGCACATATGGAAAAGCAGTCTGCTGCAATTCGTCCGAAATTTGAGCTGGTTTTGAAGATGTTTGATGAGGAATTAAAAGGCTTAGATATCGGAAACTGGCTGTCGCCAAAGGGAGGTTATTTTATTACCTTTGAGGCATTGGAGGGCTGCGCAAAGAATATCGTGTCTAAGGCAAAGGAGGCAGGCGTGACGCTGACATCCGCGGGGGCGCCGTATCCTTACGGAAAAGACCCTATGGATTCGGTAATTCGTATTGCTCCGACGTTCCCGACACTGGAGGAATTGGAGAAGGCAACCGAAATATTTATAATCTGTGTGAAGCTAGCAAGCGTAGAGAAGCTGCTTGCCGATAAGAAATGAGATGAAGCAGATGAAAAATGATATGACAAGCGGGGAGCCGCGGAAACTTCTTTTTTGGTTTATCCTTCCGCTATTTATCAGTGCGGTGTTTCAGCAGCTATACTCTGTATTTGACAGCGTAATTGCGGGGCGCGCCATTAATACGGACGCGCTTGCGGCAGTCGGCGCCTCCTATCCGATTACGATGATTTTTATTGCGGTTGCAATCGGAAGCAGTATGGGGGCGTCTGTCGTGATATCGCAGTTATTCGGTGCGCGTGCATATGGAAGATTAAAGACGGCCGTATCGACGGCAATCTGTACGGCGCTTGTATTAAGTGCGGTTATGACCGTAATCGGAAAGCTTTTCAGCAGACAAATGCTGTTGCTTTTAAAGACGCCGGATAATATTATGACAGATTCTACGATTTATCTGGATATCTATATTTACGGACTTGTATTTTTGTTTTTATACAATGTGGTGACTGGTATTTTTCAGGCGCTTGGCAATTCCAGAATCCCGCTGTTTTTGCTGATTGCATCCTCCGTGGGAAATATTATTTTGGATATCGTGTTCGTTGTAAGCTTTGACATGGGAGTTGCGGGCGTCGGCTGGGCTACCTTTTTGGCGCAGGGCGTATCGGCGCTTGTCTCTCTGGCGCTTTTGTTCGCCTATATGAAAAAGCTGAATATGGAGGGAGAGGGGCAGATTTTTTCCTTTGAAATGCTGGGAAAAATATCGACGATTGCGCTGCCGGGAATCTGCCAGCAGAGCTTTGTCTCCGTCGGAAATCTCTTTGTTCAGTCAGTCATAAACGATTACGGTTCCAGTGTGATTGCCGGATACAATGTAGGATTGAAGATCAGTATGTTTATCATTACCTGTTCGTTCGCCTTCGGAAACGGTTTGGGAAGCTTTGCGGCACAGAATCTGGGCGCAGGGAAAATTGACCGTGTATTCGAGGGATTTCGCGCGGCGCGCCGTATGATTTACATATATATTATTCCCTGCGTTCTGATTTGCTTTTTTGGAGCCGAATTTCTTGTGCGGCTGTTTTTGCAGGACGCGGACATGGACGCCGTTTCGACCGGTATTATGTATCTGCGTATCGTTTCACCGTTTTATTTGATTTTGATGATGAAATTTATCTGTGATAATATATTAAAAGCGTCGGCGGATATGGGAGCCTTCATGGTAACGACATTCTCGGATTTGATTTTCCGTGTAGCGTTTGCCTATATACTCTCGCCGATCTTCGGCAGCGCCGGAATCTGGTGGGCATGGCCGATCGGCTGGTGCTTCGGAAGCTTCTTTGCAATTTTCTTCTATCGGAGAAAAGGGTGGATGAAAAACTGGGTGCAGGCAGAGACGCAAGAGAGCTGATGAAATCAAATAAGCCTCAGCATTACATTTGAAATAAATTCTTTATTCTTCACAGTGAATTTTGCAATTCCATGATATTTTTCTGCAATCGTGCAGACGGAAGAAAGGCCGATAGCGCTGCCGTTTCTCTTTGTAGAAAGAAACTTTCCGCCCGATTCTTTTGTATTACCGTCAAAGCTGTTTGCCATGGCGATATACAGGGAATCGGGCGTGTTTGTGTCTGCAGTCAGGTTGATATAGCGTTCTGATTGCGGAATTGTTTTGCAGGCGCATACTGCATTGTCTAGAAGGTTGCCAAAAAGAATACAAAAATCCACATCAGAAATATCTGACGTATCGGGAATCTGGATTTGAAATTGAATCGAAATTTGTGCTTCTTCTGCCATAGCTGCATAATGGGATAAAAGCGCATTTACGCTATTATTGCTGCAAAAGTGATAAAGAGACGTCTGTTCTAAAGAAGAGAGACAGAATCCGTCGCAATATTGTTTTAATTCTTCATATTGCTTAAGCTCAATCAGTTCTCCAATCGTAATCATTATATGCCTGAAATCGTGGCGCATACGTTTTGTCTGTTCTATATAGTTATTCAAAGATTCATATTGTACGATCTGCATTTGATACATCAGGGCGGTTTCTTCGGCAAGATATTTCTCCGTAGACGCCTTTGCGACATAGTAAAACAGAATCTGGAACAACAGAAAAAATAGAAATAAAGCAAAATCTACAATGATATAAATCTCAAAAATTCTTCCGACTGTAACAGTAGAAAATTCTTTCGGCAGCATGGAAAAATTGCAGAATGACGTTAAGGCAGGGACCATCCAGACGATGCGCCAGACAGAGTTCGAGTGAAAATATTCAAACAGCCATGTGATTTTGTGGCGGATACAGAAAAAGATAAACAGTATGATGAGGTTGATGACGTATTGAACCAGAAGGCCATAGATAAAATATCCGTCCATATTTCTGTACGGGTTTAACTTGGCCTCCGTAATATCATTTGCCAGACCGCCAAAAGAGAGGAGTGCGATAGCGCATAAAAAGAGATACAGTAATTTCAGGTGATCCAGGTTGACATTATAAAAATAGGCCACGATGCATATTAGCATGGTCGGGATAAAAAAGAAATTGGCATCCAGTTCTTTTATTATGCAGATTGTGCCAAACGTCAGGCAGAAGAGCAAAGCGATAGCGGTAAGGGTAGGATATAGCTTTTTCGGAGGGACTTTCAGCCACTTTTCCACCGGCATCAGGCAAATAAAAATTCCGGGAAGCACAACAGAGAATTCCAGGGCTCTGTTGAGTATCAGCAAACCATTTATTTTCATTGGAAACCTCCTTTTGAAACTCTGCCTGTCCTGTGGGCAAACTGTCTGGAAATAAACGCCTGGCGCAGAGCGTCTTTCTTTTTCTTGTTCAATGGGAAAAAAGATCCGTTTGTCATTGTGCAAGTCAAATCTTCCATCGACAATACATAATCAAGATTCACTAAAATTCCCCTGTTGATAATCAAAAAACGGCTGTCTTTGCTTAAAACAGACGAGAGACTGCTAAAAGACATGCGGCATCGGTATTTTTCGTCTGCGCAAATCACAAGATAATTAGAATCTGACACGACATAAAGAATGTCGGAATAGAGCATGGATACCGTAATTTTTCCTACGGAAACATCAATATAAGGCTGCTTTTGCATCATCAGGCAAAACGCATCCCCTAAGACCCGTTTCAGCATATCTTCGCGGAGTGGTTTTTCCAGATAGTCAAATGCGTGGACGCCGAATGCTTCCGCCCTGTGCTCCGTGCTTGAAGTCAGAAATACCAGAAGGCATTTGAGATTTGTTTCCCGAAACAGTTCTGCGGTCTTTATCCCATCCAGTGAATCCATATAAATATCGATAAAAGCAATGTCGTATGCTTTTTGTTTTGCAGCCTGTAAAAAATCCGTTCCATTGGCGTATAAGTCACATTCTATGGAGATACAGGATGCTTTGCCGTATTGTAAAATCAATTCTTTGACACGTGTTCTGTCTTTTTCGCTATCGTCAATAATTGCTGTTTTCAATGAAAGTCGCTCCTTGCTTTGCTTGTGTCTGAAAAGTTTTTCTTCATACAAAAATGTATCACAAATGAAAAGTGTATGCCACTTTATTTTTTACTTTTCATCCCAGAAATGAACCGTTTATCCCTGGGATATTGTATTCGGGGAGAGATATTTTACAATCACAATGTGTGTTAAAAAAACTAAAAATCCGTGGGAAAGAAAAGGAGAATTAAGAAGATGAAGAATAATTTTAAACGAAGAATGGCACAGGCGCTGGCATATCTGCTCGCTGTGTGCATGTTTGCGGCGGCGCCGCTGTCTGGATTTTCAGACATTACGGTATATGCCGCAGAGGATAACCCGGAGGATTCCGATGAAGAAACGGCGGAGGAAACCTTTTGGGTGGATAACCTCTGTTACAAAAAGCTGGCAGGAAATACAGCGCAGCTTACAGACGGAACAGGTGCAACAGGGGAAGTGACGATCCCGCAGACGGTGACGGATCCAAAGTCGCAGACAGAGCTTACCGTCGTTTCCGTTGGAAACAACGCATTTTATTATAATTTGGAGATTGAAAAAGTAAATTTTCCCAATACGGTTACGGATATTGGAGACAATGCGTTTGCGCTTACATTTAATATGAGAGAGCTGACGTTTCCCGAACATTTGGTTTCGATTGGGGATAATGCTTTTCTGTCGTGCGGCATTAACTGCACGGAGGAATTCGATTTGACGCTTCCGGATTCCCTAGCTGAAATCGGGCGAGGCGCATTTGATAATTTTCAGAAGATGAAAAGCGTAACGCTTCCTGCCAATTTAAAACGAATCAGGAAAGATACATTTAATGGCTGTCAAAAATTGACAGAGATTACATTTGGAGAACAGCTTACAACGATTGACGGCTATGCGTTTATGGGCTGTACCGCGTTGAAGGAGATAGTTCTTCCCAATAGCGTTACGGAGCTTAAAAACAATGTATTTATGAATTGTACAGGGCTTACAAGCATAACGCTGCCGGAGGATCTTACGGTATTGGAACAAAATATGTTTTCCGGCTGTACATCTCTTGAAGAGGTAACATTTCCGAAAAATCTGACAAGAATCGAAGGCAGTGTATTTAAGGGATGCAATTCCCTGACGGATATTACCATACCGGAGGGCGTTACAAGTTTAAGCGCCGGATTGTTTGACGGCTGTATTGAAGATACATTGCATGTCCATGTACCGGACCGCCTTACGTTTGTGCATACATGGTTCTGTTCAACGGAATATTCAGTCCGTCCAAACTGCAATATTACAATTCACTGTGCAAGCGAATCTTCTGCGGCGCGCATATGGAGTATTGGGCACAGCAATATACTGTTAAATGGTGAGAATTATGAGCCGAATGAGTCTGAACTGAGATTCAATCATGGGGCATTTACATACAGCGTCATTGATCCGGTGAAAAAATTGGTGCGGATCGACGGACGGATCAGCGGAACAGACAGATTGAGCGGAGAATTAACCCTTCCGGAGAAAGTGACAAATGAAGCTGACGGCGTGGAATATACATTGACTGAAATCGGCCAGAGGTCATTTGAGTATTGGAGAGAACTGACGAAGGTAGTTTTGCCGGATACCGTGACACACATTGCGAAGGACGCGTTCTATGGATGCACTTTATTGGAAGAGATTAATATGCCGACATCTCTTGCTTTTCTTGGAAGCGGGGCATTTTCCGGCTGTCCGGCTTTGACGGGGACGCTTGTGCTGCCGGAGAGTTGCGCCGAGATAGAATCCAGCGTTTTTTCCGGAACCGGCTACGAGGAAATTGTATTGCCAAAGAATGCTGCAATAACCGGTGACAATGTATTTTCCGGCTGCAAGCAATTAAAGCGTGTCACGCTTCCGGAAAGCTTAATGAGGATTAGATGGGGGACATTTCAGAACTGTCCGGAATTGGAAAGCGTTACGCTTCCAGATCATGTGACAGAGATTGGTGATTATGCGTTCAGTAATTGTACGAAGCTAAAGAATGTGATTTTTCCGGAACAATTAGAAGACATCGGAGAGAGTGTATTTTTGGGCTGTACATCCTTAGAAGGGCTGCTTGTGATTCCGGATTCCGTCGTTGCCGTCGGCAAACAGGCATTTAGTGATTGTGTGAATTTATCCCGCATACAGATAGGGGAAGGCATTGGAATTATCGTAAGCGATGCCTTTCCGGACGGGGTGCGTCTGACTGCTTATACAGAAAAAGCCCAAAATATGATTCTGATGAATACGAACCGTACGAGCGGCGAAGTTGAGCTTTTATGGGACGGAAAACGGGACGTTTTGGAAGGCACGGAAATTCGCGTGGAAGATGACATTGTCATTTCTGGCAGTGTGAAAATTTCATCGGGAGCTTCCGTTACGGTTGTAGAAGGCGTATCGGTGCAGATTGCCGAGGAGGAGGCGCTTACGATCGAAGAAAACGCTTCCCTGAATCTTTCGGAAGGGGCGTCTTTGACAGTAAACGGTGCGCTAATCAATGATGGGACAGTAAGCGGAGGCGGAGAGTTTGAATTAAACGGCAGTTTGTCCGGCAAAGGGATATTTGGCGATACGATTAGCCTTTCAGCAGTATTGACAGAGGATATGATTGCTAAGGTGCAGGACATGATCTATGACGGGACGTTTTTTAAGCCGGAGCCGAAAGTATCCGTTTCCTTTGGCGCACAAGAAGTTATTTTTGAGAACGAAACAGATTTTACATACAGTTATGCAAAGAATCAAATGCCGGGTCAGGCCGAGCTCACAGTGACCCCGGCAGAAAACGGAAAATTAAAGGGAATATCTGTCACGGTCTTTTTTACAATTAAAAAAGCAGAGCAGGCAGCGCCGGAATGTACCCTGACTTTCACAAAAAATGAAGACGAAAAGACTTTTACGGCAACGATTGCAGAGGTCGAGGGAGCGGAATACAGCTTCGACGGAGAGAATTATAGCGAAGACAACAAGAAAACGGACTGCCGGCCAAATACCGAGTATACGGGATATATTCGTCTGAAAGAAACAGAAACGCATAACACCGGAGCCGTAGCACAGGATACAAAGACAACGCCGAAATTAGAGCAAAGTGCGCCGGAATGCATTCTGACTTTCACAAAAAATGAAGACGAAAAGACTTTTACGGCAACGATTGCAGAGGTCGAGGGAGCGGAATACAGCTTCGACGGAGAGAATTATAGCGAAGACAACAAGAAAACGGACTGCCGGCCAAATACCGAGTATACGGGATATATTCGTCTGAAAGAAACAGAAACGCATAACACCGGAGCCGTAGCACAGGATACAAAGACAACGCCGAAATTAGAGCAAAGTGCGCCGGAATGCATTCTGACTTTCACAAAAAATGAAGACGAAAAGACTTTTACGGCAACGATTGCAGAGGTCGAGGGAGCGGAATACAGCTTCGACGGAGAGAATTATAGCGAAGACAACAAGAAAACGGACTGCCGGCCAAATACCGAGTATACGGGATATATTCGTCTGAAAGAAACAGAAACGCATAACACCGGAGCCGTAGCACAGGATACAAAGACAACGCCGAAATTAGAGCAAAGTGCGCCGGAATGCATTCTGACTTTCACAAAAAATGAAGACGAAAAGACTTTTACGGCAACGATTGCAGAGGTCGAGGGAGCGGAATACAGCTTCGACGGAGAGAATTATAGCGAAGACAACAAGAAAACGGACTGCCGGCCAAATACCGAGTATACGGGATATATTCGTCTGAAAGAAACAGAAACGCATAACACCGGAGCCGTAGCACAGGATACAAAGACAACGCCGAAATTAGAGCAAAGTGCGCCGGAATGCATTCTGACTTTCACAAAAAATGAAGACGAAAAGACTTTTACGGCAACGATTGCAGAGGTCGAGGGAGCGGAATACAGCTTCGACGGAGAGAATTATAGCGAAGACAACAAGAAAACGGACTGCCGGCCGGATACAGAATACACTGCTTATATCCGTTTGAAAGAAACAGAAACGCATTATGCGAGCCGGACGGCACAGGCGACACAGAGCTCTCCGAAAATTTCGGATTCCCCATCAGGAAGCGAAACAGATCAAAATCCGGGGGATTCCAGTGACACAAAACCGTCCGTACAGAAGAAACTTGACGCGCCTGTGATTGGAAAATTAAAGGCAGGCGTTTCTAAAACAGGCGTCTATGTGGATATTACCGTCAATCCCGTCCAGGGCGCGGAAGGTTATGAAATCTATCGTACTGCGGGGGGAAAAACAGTCGCAATCGGAAAAATAAGCGCCGGAAAAACGCTGCTTTCAGATAAGAATCCGGTGAAACAGGCAAATTATTATGCCGTGGCATATGCAGAGGGCGGTAAAATTAAAAGCCAGGCAGGAGCCGTAAAAGCTATAAAACTTGCCGATACTGTAAAAATCAAGCGTGTAAGCAAAACTTCAAAGGGAATTAAAATTACATGGAAAAAATCAAAGAAAGCAGTGAAATATGTAATATACCGTTCCACAAAGAAAAATGCGGGATACAAAAAAATCAAAACATTAAAAAAGAAATCGTTAAGTTATATCGATAAAAAAGCAAAGAAAGGAAAGAAATATTACTATAAAATTGCAGTTGTAACGAAATCTAATCCAAGCTTATTGAGTAAGCCATCTAAGCGTATAAAAAGATAGATTTACATAGGAGCCGTCGCATTAGTGCGACGGCTCCTGGATAATTCTGCCTTTCTCAAGCTTATAGGTCTTATCGCAGAGGATAGCGATATCCTCCGCCGAGTGCGAGGCAATCAGTATCGTTTTTCCCTGCTCTTTTAACTGCAGAAGGTAAGTACGCATGTCCCGAACACCGTCCTCATCCAGTCCGTTCATCGGTTCATCGAGAATCAGAAGAGAAGGATTTTCCATAATTGCCTGTGCGAGACCGAGACGCTGGCGCATGCCGAGACTGTATTTTCTAACCGGCAGCTTTAGGTTGGGATCTAAGCCCACTGCCACAATAGCGTCTTTAATCTGCTGCGTGCCGATTTGACCGCGCAGTCCAGCTATATTTTTAAGATTTTGATAGCCGTTGTGGTACGGGAGAAATTCCGGAGACTCGATTATGATACCCGTATCTGCCGGAAAATCGCAGTCCTTTCCGATTTGCTTTCCTGCGACCAAAATGTTTCCGATAGAGGGGTGCATAAAGCCGCAGATACATTTCATCAGTACGGTTTTTCCGCTCCCGTTTCTTCCGATCAGGCCGTAAATCCTTCCCGGGTTTAATTTCAAATGAATCTGATCTAAAATTGTATGCCCTTTAATCGTAAGCGATACATTGTGTACTTCCACCATATGTTCCATTCTATACCTCCATATCCGTCTTTTTGACCAAAATAAAATCAATGATAAGAAAAACTGTCAGCAATACAAAAAAGTAAAGATAGGATGTTTCGATTGCCATATTTTTTGCTGCCCGAAACCCATTAAAGTGCGCAGCAAAATCGGCGTGCGGCATTGGAAAAATCCACTTTAGAGGGCTGGAACCATAAGCTGATAATGCTGAAGCAAGCGTTAGTCCGACTGTCAACAGCATGCCCAGATATCTTTTTTTGAGCAGCGCAAAGGTCATTTGAATAAGAGAAACTACAAGTAGCATAAGCAGCATGAGCAGTACGGAATGCGCAAATACAGACATTGGATTTCCATGCGTCATCATTTCAGAATCTAAAAAACAGTTGCCGTTCATCTCATACAAGTCAGGAAAATCCCTATGGAAAATCAACATATAAGGACTCCATTTATTGTCGAATTGTATATATTTCCCCATATATATGGTAAGGGATAGGCCGAGGATCAGCATATAACTGACTGCTGACAAGAATAAAAACAGCAATTCCCCAAGAAGCCACTGAAGTCTTGAAATCCGTATCAGCGAGAAATAGTTGTAACTCCGCTTTGATGGAAATGCGGACAATAGGATCATGAATACAATAGGAATTGCAAGGAAATACATGGCTCCCGTACAAATCAAGAGATATGGTTCAAAAAAGGAGACTTTCATATCCGACGCTTGACACAGCTCCTTCACCTGTACAAGCAGGGTTTCGCAGAAAAGGATTAGTTCGAACGCAACAATAATCAGTCGTGAGTTAAAAAAAAAGCATTTTGTCTCCTCCCATGCGACTTTTCCGATCCCCTTAAGCATTATTTCTCACCCGCCCTTCAATTTTCTTTCGAAATATCATAAAAAAGAGTATCAGTTCCGTTAACGCAAGCAGAAGAAAACATGTGTATGGGAACCCTGTGTGCCATTGGAAGCTTGAGTGAATATCCGGATAAGAGGACGGGTCAAAAATCATCCACCAGCCGTTATTTTCTTCGTAGATTTCAGGATGTCGGATGCCGATATAAATCCAGAAGCGATCAAGAAAGAACACGGCGAGCATCGGCAGACCGAACAGAAAATAGCGATCACGCAAAAATACTGCGAGCATCATCATAACGGAGGCGCAGAGGATTGCGATGGTTGTTATGTGCAACAGAAGGAGAGTAAGTTCCTCTGCACCGGGGTAATATAATTCTAGGTTCTGGGGCGGATATTCGGAGGCATTTGGAAAACGCAGCAGAATCATTGTCGCATAGATTCCGAACCCGAGCAAAAAGACCAGTCCGCCAGTCAGTCCGGCCGCTGCAAATTTTGCCGTGCTGTAAAGGTTTATGGACGAGCCGGGAAGCGTAAAATAAAACATTCCACTGTAATATTCATCCGCAAACAGTGACACTGCCGGAAATGCGCAGACGGCGATAAACAGCATAGAAAACCAAGGTGAATAAGGAAATTTGGAGATAATTGCCAGCGAGCAAAATGCCGGCTGATTTGCGGCGATCTCTTCCAATCCTCCGGTAAAAAACAGATTTAGAACCGAAGATTGCTTATAGCTGTTTCCTTCAGAATAGAAAATCGTGGGCAGCATACATACTATAATGCAGGAAATGACACCTAAGGCAAAACGCAGATTCTGTATATTGTGAAGGAGTTGCTTTTCCAATATGGAAAGAAAACTACGCATATAACTCCACCACCTCTCCGGTTTCTACGTTGATTAAGATAAAGAGTCTGCTAAACTGCTGCATACCTTCTGCTGAAATTTCGAACTGCCAGGTTGGAGTAATATGATTTATGCCATTTTCAATATCCCCTTCGCCCTCTACGTAGAAGCTATACACCAACTCCGCATTTAGCACTTGAAATATATGATTTTCGCTCAGGTATCCACTTAGAATCTGCTGTGCCTTTTTGTAATCCACAGCCGGTTTTAGTTCCTCAATGTAATCCTGTGTCTCGTTTAGCCAGTCGAAGGTTTGGATACCGTTGAGATTGTTTTTTTGGAACATGGTACATTTATCGATGGCTTCAATATATTGTGTGTGTTTGATGTCAGAATTTATGGGAATGCCGCCCGGATCGGAATACAGTTTGATTCCCTGATAATAGAGATTCATGGTAAAGTGATAGGCGTAATTTTCCTCAAATTGATAAACCTGCACAGACTTAACCCGATATTCAAATCCAGGTGTGGAGATCAGTGGAAGATCTTTATTTTCCGTCATTGTTTTTTCTGCAAACGAAATTCCCTCTTCCAGAGATACTTCCTGACCGTCCAGTTGATAGGAAATACCTGTAATATTGTCTTTTCCAATTTCGTAAGTGGCAATCGGATCAGAATGTTCATTAATAAGCCATACATACGGACGTTTCCACGTTTCTCCTGTGATGCGTTCCATTACATCCGGCTGGAAGGTGACAATTTGTCGGATTGCATCCATTGAAAGATAAAGTGAATCGGAGCAATATATGATATCCCATATTTCTTTATTGTTACTCTCTTCAAGAGGAAGAAACAATGCATTTCCGGTTTCCCACGTTTCAATCAAGATATCCTTGCCGATGTCAAGTTCTTCTTCTTTTGGCCCGCCATAGGCGGTGATCAGTTTTGGAAATTCTTTATAGATTTTGTCATCATTCCAGTCACCTTCGCCCTGGCTGTTCATTTTATATAAACGGCCAGGAAGAGGAATCTCGCTTTCGATCAAGGAGAGGTCAAGATTTGACAGATCACCCAATACCAGTTCTTCCTGAACCTTTTCTGTTAAGAGATTATTTTCTTCTTCGGATGAAGCGGTCTTTTCGTTGCAGCCGGACAGTAATATTCCGGCAAGACAGAAAAAAATAAATGTTTTTTTATAACTCATGTTTGTTCTCCATTCGTTTAGTATGTGTTGTAGTTCGGTTGTCGATGTTACATAAATCCCGGTTTTTACAAGAATGTAAAAACCGGGATATCAGACTTATCATGTCTTACGCTATTTTCTGGCAATGGTTCCTCTGTTATTTGCAGTTTTTCCGGACTTCCATTTCAATGTCAGATTAAAAGTAATCGTGGCTCTTTTGTATTTTGGTTTTTCGATATCGTATGTAATATTTTTTTCTGTAACATCTGCGGCCAGACCATATGTACCATTTGAAGTGCCATAGGCATTGCCATATATTTCCACACGGTTTGTTGCGGAGTCTCCGGATTTGCTGGTTGTTTTTGCGGTATATCCATTAGAGCTGTAATCTAAAGAAGTGGTTCTTGCAACTTCCGAATAATTTGGAGTTGCCGAAAAATTCCAGGTATATGAATCTGCTGCATATACGGATAGAGAACTGACGGTTGTCAGTGTCAGACATAATGCTACTGCTGCTAATTTTTTAATTGTTTTCATCTCATTTACCTCCTAGGTTTGTGTGCTGTAATACAACAATCCACGTGCCCTAAAATGGAATACTCCCTGTAACCTCCTCCCCGAACTGAATATGTACTGCTGTATTACATAATATAACTTTTCATTCTTATTATAAAATACAAATAATGATATGTCAATATAATATATTTAATCATGTACTGATTAAACTATATAAAATCTTGAAGAAACATGATTTAATTGTGTATAAGGGGAAAGAGTCAATTTGCCGTTCATCTGACATAGGTTGTAAATTAATTGTCCGAGTGATATATAAATCCCGATTTCTACAAAAGTGTAAAAACCGGGATATCAGCGCATGTTATTCTATTACTTCCTCCCCGAACGATATAAGTTTCAATGCATAAAACCAATACTATCGACACCAATATTATATAACGGTCACCAATTAATGTCAATTGAATTTAGAATTTCTTAATGATGAAAAATGCTTATAATATCATGCTTCACGCCGTGTTTCGCGACATCATTACAGTTGCATTTTATAAGAAATAATAGTATAGTTGAAACATCAAGTCCCCGGACATTTGCAGATGCGCTGGGGTGTTTTTTGTGATAGAAATACATATAACAGTCAGGACGGGCTGACCTGTTACAAATACATTTCATGATGGAGCTGCTATGGTAAATTACAAGTTGACAATCGCATACGAGGGAACACGTTACAAGGGCTGGCAGGCGCAGGGCAATACGGACATGACAATACAGGGGAAGCTTGAGGCAGTGCTTTTAAAAATGTGCGGTTATGAGGTGGAGGTACACGGCTCGGGAAGGACGGACGCGGGCGTGCACGCGCTCGGACAGACTGCCAGCTTTAAGCTAAAGGAGCGCCGCGCGGAGGGAGAAATCTTATCGTATCTGAACGCTTATCTGCCGGAGGATATAGCGGTGCTGTCCGTCGAGGAAGCGGGGGAGCGTTTTCATGCCAGACTGTCGGCAAGGCAAAAAACCTACCGTTACCGGATCTGGACTTCGGGAGTGCGGGACGTGTTTGCACGCAGGTACGTCACGGAGATCAGGGAGCCGTTAAATGTGGAGGCGATGCAAAATGCCGCGTCATACCTCATCGGAACCCACGATTTCACCAGCTTCTGCGGGAACCGCAAATTTAAAAAATCGGCGGTGCGCACGATTTATAAGATAGAAATTACACAGAAGGAAAAAGAACTTGTGATAGACGTGACCGGAAACGGTTTTCTTCAAAATATGATGCGCATTCTCGTTGGTACGCTTGTGGAAGCGGGGCGTGGGGACAAGCAGCCTGATAAGATGCAGGAAGTGCTTTTGGGTAAGGACAGAGGGCTTGCCGGAATTACCATGCCGGCGAAGGGGCTTTGCCTTATGTCGGTAGAATACGAAGAGGAATGAGTCACTGGCCGCACCGGCAGGAGTGAAAGACGGTACACAAAGGATTAGGAAAGCGGAAATGGAAAAGTGGATAGAGATAAGAAAAGGCGGGGATTTTGCCGCAATTGGGGAGCGTTTTGGAATCAGTCCGGTGATTGCCAGGCTGCTGCGCAACCGGGACGTGACAGGAGATGAGGGAATAGAAGTGTATCTGCATGGAGATATTAAGGACATGCATGATCCGCATACAATGAAGGATATAGACAAAGCGTCGGACATTCTTCTGAAGAAGGCCGCCGAAAAGAAAAAGATCCGCATTATCGGAGATTATGACATTGACGGCATTCATGCAACGTATATATTGTGGAAAGCCTTAAAAAATATCGGTGCGGATGTGGATTACGCCATACCGGACCGTTTAAGGGACGGATACGGTATCAATGAAAGCCTGATCGAACGGGCGGCAGCGGAAAATGTGGATACTATTTTGACATGTGATAACGGAATCGCTGCGATTGCCGCCATAGCATATGGAAAGAAATTGAATATGACGGTGATTGTGACCGATCATCATGATATTCCGTATACGGAGTGCGACGGAGTAAGGGTATATAAAGACAATCCGGCGGATGCCGTAATCAATCCGAAGCAGCAGGACTGCCCGTATCCGTATAAGGAGCTGTGCGGGGCGGCAGTAGCCTACAAGCTGGTACAGGTATTGTATGAAGGCGCAGGGAAAGAGCCGGAAGAAGCATATGAATTTCTGGAAAACGCGGCCTTTGCCACAGTGGGTGACGTGATGAACCTGACAGGAGAAAACCGTATTTTCGTAAAAGAGGGATTGAGGTCGCTTGCAAACACAAAAAACCTTGGCATGCAGGCGTTAATTCGGCAAAACAAGCTGCAGCCGGAGGATATCGGTACATATCATATCGGCTTTGTTTTGGGACCGTGCATGAATGCCAGCGGCAGGCTTGACACGGCGGTTCACGCCCTGAATCTGCTGCTTGCACAGAACGAAGCGCAGGCGGCGTCAGCGGCAAGCCGTTTGATAGAATTAAATGACAGCAGAAAAGCGATGACACAAAAACAGTTAGAGCTTGCAATAGAAGAAATTGAAAAAAACAATCTCTTTCACGATAAGGTCATGGTGATATTTTTGCCGGACTGCCATGAGAGCCTCGCCGGAATCATAGCAGGACGCATCAGAGAGAGGTATTACCGTCCGGTGTTTGTGCTGACAAGAGGAGAAGAGGGGATAAAGGGATCGGGGCGCTCCATTGAGGAGTATTCCATGTATGAGGAAATGAATAAGACGGCGGATTTGTTTACGAAATTCGGAGGCCATCCGATGGCGGCCGGATTGTCAATGCCGGAAGAAAATTTAAAAGAATTTAGACAGCGAATCAACGAAAACGCCGGGCTTACCGAGGAGGACTTGACGGAGAAGGTAAGGATAGACGCCGCACTTCCGATCGCTTATGTGCAAATACCGCTGATTGAGCAGCTTAACGTATTAGCGCCGTTTGGGAAGGGCAATGCAAAGCCGCTGTTTGCGGACAGGGACGTCCATATTCGAAGTGCACGGATTTTAGGGAAAAACAGAAATGTGACAAAGCTTGTTTTGGCCGGGGGCGGATGTACGCAAAAAAAGGGCGTTTATTTCGGCGACGGGGATGCGTTTTTAGAATACCTGACGGGGCGTTTCGGAGGAGACGAGGTAGATGCGATGCTGCGTGGAGAGGGCAGCTCCATAACGATTTCCATTGTATATGAAATGTCCGTTGACGATTATAACGGAGCGTACGATCCGCAGATTTTAATCCGGCGGTATCGCTGACATGTGAAATAATATTGGAAGGAGGGAAAGGATTATGGCGAGAAAAGAAAATTTTGAATTTTTATCGAAAGATGGAAAAACACACGTTCACGCAGTAAAATGGGCACCGGAGGATAAGGCGTACAGAGGAATCCTGCAGATCACGCATGGGATGATTGAGTTTATTGAGCGTTATCATGCGTTTGCGGAATTTTTGTGTGAAAACGGATTTCTGGTAGTCGGACATGACCATATCGGACACGGGGAGTCCGTATCATCTCAGGAGGATTGGGGGTATTTTGCCCCGGACCACCCAAGCGATATCCTGGTTGAGGATATGCACAGACTAAGGCTTATGACACAGGAAAGCGATCCGGGACTTCCGTATTTTATGTTGGGACACAGTATGGGTTCTTATATGCTGCGGAAATATCTTGCGCTGCACGGGGAAGGGCTGACGGGGGCCGTGATTATGGGAACCGGAAATGTGCCGGATAAGACGACAAAGCTGGGGATTGTTGTGGTAAAGTTTTTGGCAAAATTATTTGGGTGGCATCACAGGAGCAGGCTTGTGCAAAAACTGTCGTTTGGCGGCGTTTATAAGAAATTTGATTTGGCGGGGGAGGACGTCGCAAACAGCTGGCTGACAAAGGATCCGAAGATCGTTGATTTTTATTATCATGAACCGAAGTGTATGTTTACGTTTACCCTAAACGGTTATCTGGGATTGTTTGAGGCGGTGCTTTTTGATAACCAGCCGGAAAATATAGCGGCGATTCCCAAGGATCTTCCGCTGCTTCTTGTATCCGGCGCCGACGATCCGGTGGGAGATCTGGGCGAGGGCGTGAAAAGGGTGTACAAGGGATATCGCGAAGCGGGTATTTCCGATGTCACATGCAAGTTATACGAAAATGACAGACACGAGATCTTAAATGAGACGGACCGCGATACGGTCTACCGGGATATTCTCGCATGGATGAAGGAGCGTCTTTTGGGGGAATCTTAAGAAAATCTTTCGAAATATGCTACGGACAAAATAAAAAACATATGGCAGAATGAAAAGAAATTAAAATGTAAATAAAATGTAAACAGGAAGAGGGAAAAACTATGGAAAGAAAATACAGAAAAAGGCTTTTAAGCTTTGTGCTGGTATGTTTGCTGCTTGTGACGTCCCAGTCAGTGTTTGCCGAAACACCGGATGACGCGGCAGATTTGGACGGTATCACCGCAACGCCGTCCATAGAGCCGGAGAGTGAAACGGAAAAGGGGGCGGATACAAAGCAGCGGGATACGCAGACAGATACCGAGCAGCCGGATACAGCGGTAAGCCAGACACAGGACGAGGCGGATGATCACGTTGTGATTGAAGAAAACGATAAGCCGTATCTTGCGCTTGGAGCGGATTTGTCTCCCGAGCAGCAGGCGACAGTGCTCAGCCTTATGGGAATTGCCGCGGGAGATCTTGGAAATTATGATGTGACCTATGTGACAAATACCGAGGAGCACACGTATCTTGACGCGTACATTTCCAAGAGTGAAATCGGTTCAAAGTCCTGGTCATCCGTTGTCATTGTAAAGCGTGACAAGGGAAGCGGAATAAATATTTCCACAAAGAATATTAACTACTGTACAATCGGAATGTATAAAAATGCGCTTGTCACGGCGGGGATTAAGGATGCGGATATTATCGTGGCGGGGCCGAAGCCGATTTCAGGGACGGCTGCACTGGTAGGAATTTTTAAAGCGTATACGGACATGACGGGAAGCAGCCTGTCTAAAGAAAGCATAGATACGGCGTTAAATGAATTGGTGCTGACCGGAAAGCTCGCGGATATTGAGGGTGTAGAGTCCGAGGATGTCGAGTCAATGGTCGCTTATCTGAAACAGAAGGTGGCAGAGGGAGCCTTAAACGATGAAAAAAGCATCAGCAAGGCAATTGAGGAGGCCTGCGATGATTTCGACGTATCACTTTCCGACGAGGAAAAAAGTCAGCTGATCGAGCTGATGTTAAAAATCAAAGATTTGGATTTGGATGTAGACAGCTTGATCGATCAGGCAAAATCAATCTATGATAAGCTGTCCAATATGGGGTTTGACGCATCTTCAGGCGGTGGAGTGATCGCGAAAATCGGCGAATTTTTCTCCGGTATTGTGGATGCGGTTAAAAACTTCTTTGCAGGGTTGTTTTCCTGATATAACGGCAGGGGGAAGGAAATAACATAAGATTTTGAAAATGTTTGTCAAGTAAAGTGTGTAAGTTTTTTGTATTTTTATCGGCGGCTATTACAGCCGCCGCCATTAAAAATTCTCATATTTCACAAGTTCATCGGCTCTGCGTCCGGCTCTGTGATGATGAAACTATCTTGTACTTACTCAATCAAAAAACCTATAATCATTTTCTTTTCTTCATTCGTCAATTCATTTATGTGTCCTCTATCTTTTAGCATATATCTTTTGCTTTGTGTCCATACCTTTTTGGCTTTAAGCAACACACCCTTAGCGGGAAATAGGCAATCTTTCTCTGCCGCCATAACTAAAACAGGATTTTGATATTTACAAAGATTTTCGCAGCTTTCATTTTGGGGCATAACGGATTTTATCTTTGCGTTATCAATACTGCAACGGGCAGTTGCTAAAATATCCCCTGTGATGTTGCTTTCTGTTACTGCCATCGGGAGAATGCATTTAATAAACCATTTTTCTTTGTGTGTGAGCCAGTACATGAGCATTGGAAATGCCATATTTATGCTTTTGTATGTAGGGGCATTCTGAATGGCAGACGGCACAATCAATACACTCCGTTGAATGACCTCTGGCGCAACACACATGGCTTTTACTAATATCCCTGCCCCAAATGAACCACCGAAACAGGCCATTTCATGAAATCCTAAGCCTTTTATTACATCAACCGCCCATTTCCCATAATCTTGATTTCGGGGCGATAAGGAAACCTCTGCACTTTTGCCAGGATGTCCGATTGTATCAACAGCATAAATGTGAAAGTCGTTCAGTAAAAATCCGCAATATTTCAAATTATATGCGGTTGTCGCATTGCCGCCATGAAAGACCAGCAGAGGTTTTCCACTCAAATTGCCACATTCGATTACATGCGTTTTTCCAAAAGAAGTATCAACATATAAGTCCGAGTATGGAATTTTCAAATCTTCCATCTGTCTGTCATACAACTTCCAGACTGCCTTTTTAGATTGTTCGTTTCGATAAATGGATTTCATTTTCTTCCTCCAGTCTTCCTAAACAAAATACAAATCTTCCCAGTAGAATAAACATTAGCCAAATCGCATTCCAATATCCCAATCCAGAAATCTGCATAAGATTTCCTCCTCATGCAACGTGGCGAAATAAATCGCACGGAAAGCAGCGCTGAAAGTGTCTTTGTCTGCCCCCTCCTTAACAGGTAATACGGGATAGGCGTTGAGCCTGCCGCTTGTGAGAAGATTGGTGTGTCTATTTGGACTTTTGTTTATTCAAAAGTATTCCACATACGATTACCGCCACACAAAATACAAGAATTAAATACCATAGATTTTCAAGGCAAAAACCATTATCCAACATCAATCGGTATCCCTGGGAAGCGGGGAAAATACGCCCTATGGTTTCAAGAAAATCGGGCAGCAAGCCGACAGGGAACATAATCCCCGAAAGCATAATCGAGGGTAAAAACACAAGCTGCGCTATCATCGTCAGCTTTGCCTGATTTTTTACAATCAGCCCTAATACACTTCCAATGCTCAGCGATACAATAATGTATATAGCAAGCGCAAAAAAGAAAAATGGAAGCTGTACCGGCAAAGTCGCCTCAAACAATATAGGGGCAAGCAGTAATATAATAACACAACTAATCATCAAATGCACAAATGCAGAAAGGAACATTGTAACAAGACCTAAATATAAAGGCACTCCATTCGCTTTATATACCTTTTTTATATCGCTTCCATAAGTTTGAAGCAATGATGGCGGTAACCCAATAAACGCTCCCATTGAAATGCTCATCACAATCATAGATTGTATCAGTGTACTTCTCATTTCAGGCATAACAGAAGTAAAAATACCACCCATCAGCAGAAAGAAAATAAGAGGAACGATATAGCAGGTAACTAACAAAGATTTACTCCGTATATCCAATTTCCACTGTAATGCTATACCAAATAAAAAACCGTTCATTCTGCTTTCCTCCTTGACATTTCGATAAAGTGCTGTTCCAGTGTGCCGCGATCGACTTTAATATCTAATACATGGATTTTTTTCTGTTTTAACTCGCTGAGCAAGGAAATCAAAGTGTCTTCAATATTGTCCGTTTCAAAAGTGTTGTCTCCTCGCTGTGTTTTGATATGGATAAAATATTTTCTCCCAACCTTATCGGTCAGTTCAGAAGCTGTGCCGCAAAAGACAATATTTCCGTTATTCAAAATGGCAATACGGTCACATAAGGTTTCTACTTCCGCCATATCATGGCTTGCCAAAACGATTGTTTTTCCGTTTGATTTGAGTTTTCGGATTTGTTCGTGGAGTGACAGCCTTCCCTCGACATCAAGCCCCGCAGTTGGCTCATCGAGGAAAATAACATCGGGATTGCTGATAAGTGCAAGGGCGAGATGTAACCGCCTTTTCTGCCCTGTGGATAATTGTATGTACTGTTTCTTTTCAATTTCTTTGATACCAAGACCATTAAGCATAGCATAATCAATTTTTGTTCTATTCCATTTTGCAAATAGCTTTACAGCCTCCATTGGCTTGATATAGGCGGGCAAAGATGATGATTGTAACTGAATGCCCATTTTCCCGTTTACGGTAACCGCACCACTGTCATATTTTCTTAAACCTTCAATACATTCAAGAGCTGTGGTTTTTCCCGCTCCGTTTACGCCGAGCAGAGCAAAAATTTCTCCTTTTTCGATTTGAAAATCAAGTCCCTTGAGAACAATATGGCTGCCATAGCTTTTCCTTAATTCACGGACCCATATTGCACCCCTCATTGTTCCACCTCCTCGAATGGATTTGTTTCAAGCCTTGAAAAATAGACTTGCAAAGCTGGCTCTAAATAATCGTTTACGATTTTTTGTCTTTCTTCCCACGCGTTTGTGGCGGTATCAATGTTGCCGATTTCTATTAATTTCGGAAGCATACTCATATCACCGTTTGTAAACTCCATAATTAAACCCCAATATTCCTCTACAACCTGTTGGCATTTTTCGCTCTCAGGCGGTACATTTTCCTTTTGAAGCAGTACGATTTCATCACTCAAGCGGTTAAATCTGTCCATAAAATCCAAGCCGCTTTCCTTATCAAATTGACTGCGTATATGGTCGAGTGTATCATCATCGAAACGCTTAATCAGATAATAAGAGTCATTCTTCATTTGCAGATTGACAATAATATCTGCATACTTCTTAAAGTTGACTGTCTGCATTTGTAAAACTTCTGTTTTTAACTGTTCTATTGCCGTCAGGGAAGCCTGAAGCTGTTCTATTTTTTTCGTATATCATCTGCCTGCTCTGTAAGGGCATTTGCAACATCAGCCGGTGTCTCTAAAGAAATCAATCGTTGTTTTATATCGTCCAAAGAAAACCCCAGTGATTTCAAAGATATAATCTGATGAAGTGTAACCAAATCTTTATCCGTATAAAGCCTGCGTCTACCTTCGCTTTCTGCCGATGGGGAGAGCAGTCCTTCTTTGTCGTAGTATTGTAGAGTGCGGACGGTAACGCCCATTTTTTTTGCTACTTCTCCAACTGTCATAAAGCCCTCTGGAATTGCTCTGTATTTTGCCATAATCACTTACCTCCTGACACCTATTATAAATCATTACGCAGCGTCACAAACAAGACCTTTTTGAAAAAATTTTAGGCGGCAAAGATTTTTCTCTGCCGCCTTTCGGTACTTATAAAAATGATATTATTGTAAAGGTTTGTCCTCGTCTGCGGGGAAATATACGCGTCCGCTTTCCGGCGTTCGTCCGCATTATTATAATAATAACGTTCTGACAGCTTATATCCGTTTTTTTAACAGAGTGATAAGCGTTTCAAACCGAAAAGGTTTCCCCTGTATTTCTTGTATTTTCAAACGATTCTTCTCATTAAATCCCACCAGAATGCTGTGATTTGCCTCGGCGAGATAATCAATAATACCGTCAATATCGGACTTTAAGTTCTTCGGAAGCTGCACATACAGGTGCTTGTTGGCAGTGATATGCAGCGTGTAGGAGATACTGAAGTGATACCAGAAAAATTTGTGCAGGGTGGAATGCTTGTATATCCAGATAATCTCCTGTATCGGAATAATAAATATCCCTTCTTTTGCAATTGCAATGAAAAAATGCTCGGTGATAAACATGTCCTCTGTCGCAAGCTGCGGCAGCGTTGCAAGCTCCTCTTCCGCCTGTGCCAACAGCTCTGAGGCCTTGCCGAACAGAGATAAGGTGCGGCAGGGCGGTGAAAGCGCCGGAATAAGGATATAAATAATAGAGAGAATAATTGTAATCAGTGAGTACAGACCGGTTAAGGCGAAAATAAAAATCACGGCTGCGCTGATATTTCGCCGGAAAGCCGGCTCGCTGATATAGTAAGTGTTGACCTTTTGCGTGATGCCGTCTGTTGTCCAGGATAAATCCTCTGCAATTTGCGAAAGCAGTGTCTGGAACGTAGGGTCGTTCCTCTTGATTCCGGCGTTTATAGAGATCGTATCAATCGTAGGGAGTCCCTCTTCGCTTGTTTTAGGGGTCAGCAGCACAATGGTGCATACATTGTCGCGCATCGTATAATAGTAATAGCCTCCCGTGCGTCCGAAAGAAGATTCCGTGTAGCCGGTGAATTTCAAGTCTGTAAGCGTAGTCTGTATATATTGGTTGTTTTCCTCATAAAGCGTTTCCAGCGAATCCGACGTCTTTGCATGATAAGGAAAGAGAATCGAGTCGATGGGAAGGGACAACCAGAGTATTGCTAAAAGAACCAGGTAAAGGATCGGTGCAGGGAGCTTGCGTTTATATACACTTTTGATATTTCTTGTAATATAATGTTCGAGATTGCCGTTCATAGAGCCTCCGTAATCAAGTGTCAGGCATATATTGTGTGCCATTTTGTTAGTTTTCACACTAACGCCAGGCTTTATGATAACGTAAGCTTTATGAAGCCCGGTGTGGGTGTGAATTGTAACGCCATATTAGTATAAGGTTTTTTCGGCGAATAATCAAGCTTGCTTTTTAATCCGGAAGTTGTTAGTATAACAGTAAAGTAGATTTTGTAAAGGTGGTAGCAATGCAGGAATTTGACATATATCAGGGATTTGCAAGGGTGTATGATATGTTTATGGATAATGTCCCTTATGAGGCGTGGCGGGATTATCTCGTAAAGGAGCTGAAGAGGGCGGGTATCACAGAGGGGCTTGTATTGGACTTGGGCTGCGGAACAGGGAAGATGACAAGACTTTTGGCGGACTGCGGCTATGATATGATCGGTGTGGATGCGTCGGAGGAGATGTTAATGCTTGCCAGAGAGGCGGATTGTGACGGGAGCGGCAGGGACATTTTGTATCTGCTTCAGGATATGCGGGAATTTGAACTGTATGGAACTGTCCGGGCGGTGATTAGCGTCTGTGATTCTATGAATTATCTGATGCAGGAGGAGGACTTGAGGACGGTGTTTTCTCTGGTCAGCAATTATCTTGATCCGGGGGGGATTTTTATTTTTGATTTAAATACAATTTACAAATATGAACATCTGCTCGCGGAACGAACGATTTGTGAAAACAGGGAGGAGGGTAGTTTTATCTGGGAAAATTACTATGACGAAGAAGAGCGGGTGAACGAATATGACCTGACGCTGTTTGTACGGGAGGAGAGTTCTTTGGACGGTGAACTTTACAGAAGATATGAAGAGACGCATTTTCAGAGAGCGTATGATCCGAAGGCAATAAAGCGTCTGCTAAAGGAGGCGGGCCTTTTGTTTGTCGGGGCTTATGATGCGGACGACGGCGGAGAAATACGGGAGGACAGCACAAGGATTTATATCATAGCAAAAGAGTGTCAAAAAGGAGAAAAATAAAATGTCAGATTATATTGTAAGGGCAAGTGCAGCGGACGGGCAGATTCGCGCATTTGCCGTAACATCGAAAGAGACGGTGGAAGCCGCAAGGCGCGCACATGATTCAAGTCCGGTCATAACGGCTGCATTGGGCAGGCTGCTCAGTGCAGGCGCGATGATGGGAACGATGATGAAGGGGGAGAAAGATCTGCTCACGATTCAGATAAAGGGAGACGGTCCGGCAAAAGGTCTTACTGTTACAGCGGATTCTAAGGGATTTGTGAAAGGGTATCCCGCGAACGCCAATGTGCTGATTCCCGCAAACGCAAACGGTAAGCTGGATGTGGGCGGCGCGATCGGCTCCGGCTTTTTAAGTGTGATTAAGGATTTGGGTTTAAAAGAGCCGTATGTGGGACAAACTGTATTACAGACAGGGGAAATTGCTGAGGATTTGACGTACTATTTTGCGACGAGCGAACAGATTCCGTCGGCAGTGGGACTGGGCGTATTGATGAACAAAGATAATACAGTGCGCCAGGCCGGCGGGTTTATCATCCAGCTTATGCCGTTTACCAGCGAGGAAACCATAGATAAGCTGGAAAAAAAGATTACACAGATTCAGTCTGTAACACAAATGCAGGAAAACGGAATGACGCCGGAAAAGATGCTTGAGGAGATTTTGGGAGATTTTGGGCTTGAGATTACGGATACGGTGGAGACGGGATTTCGGTGCGACTGCTCGAAGGAGCGTGTGCGCCGTGCGATTTCTACGCTCAATATAAAGGATCTCGACGATATGATAGAGGATAATGAGCCGATAGAGGTGAAGTGCCAGTTCTGTAATTCGGCATATCATTTTTCCGTGGATGAATTGAAGGAGATAAGAGAGTGAAGCATGGATTTGTAAAGACTGCGGCGGTGACGGTAAAAGAGGTGGTTGCAGACCCAAAAGAAAATGCCGTGCGCATATTGGAAAAAATAAAGGAGGCAGGGAATGAAGGGGCGAAGCTTATTGTGCTGCCGGAGCTGTGCATCAGCAGCTATTCCTGCGGAGATCTTTTTTTTCAGGAGACATTGCAGAAGGAATCTGTGAATGCGCTTCATTTTCTGGCGGAAGAGACAAAGGATATAGATGCGTTAATCTTTGTGGGGCTTCCTCTGATGGTAGAAGGGTGCCTATACAATGTGGCGGCCGCATTGAACCGCGGAAGGATTTTGGGGGTAGTTCCCAAAAGATATATACCCAATTATAAAGAATTTTATGAGGCAAGATATTTTGCGCAGGGGAGCGGGAAGCCGTTTTCTGTTGATGTGGGTGTGGACTATGAGGTTTTGATGGGGACGAATCTATTGTTTGTCTGTGAGGGTATGCCAAAGCTTGTGGTTGCGGCGGAAATTTGCGAGGATATATGGGCGCCGAAGCCGCCCAGCGTAGAACATGCTCTTTCGGGGGCCACTCTCATCGTGAATTTGTCTGCGAGCGATGAGACTACGGGAAAGGATGTCTACCGGAGAGAGCTGGTTACGGGGCAGTCTGCCAGACTGATCTGCGGTTATGTCTATGCGAGCGCAGGGGATGGGGAATCTACGCAGGATGTGGTCTATTCGGGACATAATCTGATTGCGGAGAACGGAATTTTGTTAAAGGAATCGAAGCGTTTTACAAATGAAACGATTTACGCGGAGATTGATGTGAATCGTCTGGCGGCGGAACGCGCAAAGATGAATACGTTTATCTGCAAACGGGGAGAGGATTATTGTACGCTTCCTTTTTCGCTGGAGGTAACGGAGACAGAGCTTACACGGGGGATTGACCCCGCGCCGTTTGTTCCGGGGAATCAGCAGGAGCGCGAGAAGCGTTGTGAGGAAATTCTCGCAATTCAGTCTATGGGACTGAAAAAGCGGTTAGAGCATACGGGCGCCGCAGGAGCGGTGATCGGTATTTCGGGCGGACTGGATTCTACGCTTGCGCTTCTTGTGACGGTGCGTGCGTTTGACTTGCTGCATCTTCCGCGCAGGAAAATTACGGCGGTGACCATGCCGGGATTTGGGACCACGGGAAGGACTTATGAGAATGCGTTAAAGCTTATTAAACATTTGGGCGCGACTTTGGTTGAGGTGGATATCAAAGAGGCGGTGCGGGTGCATTTTCGGGATATCGGACAGGATGAGAGTGTGCATGACATCACTTATGAAAACGGACAGGCGAGGGAGCGCACACAGATTTTGATGGATATTGCCAATAAAAAGGGGGGGATGGTAATCGGAACCGGGGACATGTCGGAGCTTGCGCTTGGGTGGGCGACCTATAACGGCGACCACATGTCGATGTACGGCGTCAATGCCTCCGTTCCAAAGACTTTGGTTCGTCATCTTGTGCAATATTATGCCGACACCTGTGTGAAGGCAGAAAACGAGGGAGCCCTTGCACTGCGCGAGGTTCTTTTAGATGTGCTAAATACTCCGGTCAGTCCCGAGCTGCTTCCGCCTAAGGATGGAGAAATTGCGCAGAAAACAGAGGATATTGTGGGGCCGTATGAGCTGCACGATTTTTACCTTTATTATGTGATGCGTTTTGGATTCTCGCCGTCTAAGATATATCGTTTGGCAAAAATTGCATTTTGGGGGATTTATGACAGTGCCGTGATTAAGAAATGGCTTACCACATTTTATCATAGGTTCTTTTCACAGCAGTTTAAGCGCTCCTGCCTTCCCGACGGGCCGAAGGTGGGAAGTGTTGCGGTTTCACCGAGAGGAGATTTGCGTATGCCAAGTGATGCCGTGGCAAGAATCTGGTTAGAGGAATTAAAAGAATTAGAGGAATAGACAAAAAGAAGAACCCCGGAAATCCCGGAGTTCTCTTTTTATATCTAGGAAAGACTATGTTACTGTGAAGTGTTAAAGTCTATAACTTTCCTGTGATATAAAGCCCTCCGGGCAGGATCGCCATGCGGCGGAAAGGAAATATATCGCTAAAGCGAGCCGCCGCAGACGGAGAATCCTGCAAAGCAGGATTCTATTTTACGTGTGATGAAGCTGTTTTTCATATGCTTTCTGGCGGCCGGCGACAAATACTTTGCCATATACAAAAGAATACATCAGCGCTGCCATTACAATAGCCGTAATTACGTCAAAAACAGAATGCTGCTTTAGAAACATGGTTGCCAGAATAATACTTGTCATTAATAAAAAGGAGGCGGTTTTTAGTCTCTTGTTTTCGCGAAGCTCCGCGTTGCTGCAGATGGCAAAATGTACTCCGAGAGAGTTATACACATGGATGCTCGGAAACAGGTTCGTCGGAGTGTCCGCGGTATAAAGCCAGTGAACCATTGTTACAAAAATGTTGTCCCGTTCAAAAGTGCGCGGCCTTAAGTAGTGTCCGTTCGGATAAAGTGTAGAAACAATTAAAAAAACTGTCATACCTACAAACAAAAAGGTGCATAATTTGTAATAATCACTTTTATTTTTAAAAAAGAAGTATAAAACGGCATATGCCACATATCTGAACCATAATAAATATTGTATGATAAAATATTCGTTGAACGGAATATAATCATCGACTGCCATGTGTATTACGTTAAAATGGTTGGTTACTGTTTTTTCCAGGTAAGCAAACCATGGAAGATAGATGAATACATAGAGCAGAACCCATGCGTGTTTGTATTTTTGGAAAAAATTGTATGCCGCTATTTTTGCTGCATGAAACAAGAAAATCGCCTTCTTTACTTTGTTTTCGGTAACTCTTGTGGATTATATCACAGCGGATTTTTAGAAACAATGGGCTGTGGCAAACTTTTTTAAAATTATGAAATTCTTAATAATTACCGACGTTTTTGATTACGGGTTTGTGCAAAAACACCATGCAGTTTTTAAGATAATATTACAATTTATGGAAGCGGTTGACAAAGCAGATGAGGGCAATATAATTTTAAATACGTGCAAGGAGAGAACAGGGGGAAACAGACATGAAAAACAGAAAAAACAAACGGCAAGAGGAGCAGACTCACAGGCATTTAGCGGGAAGGCGGGGGATTATTGCGTCAGTGTCGGCTGTTGCGGCGTTAGGACTGATATATCTTGTGTTTGCATTTTATTTCCAGTCACATTTTGCATTTCGGACAGACATAAACCATATGAGTGTATCGGGAAGCAGCGTGGAAAAGGTGGAGAGAAAGCTTGAAAGAGAAATGAAAAATTACAGGCTTTCTTTAAAGCCGCGCGAGGGGGAGGACGAAGAAATTTCCGGAGAAGCCATAGATCTTAAGCCTGTGTTTCATCAGGAAATTTATAACATGTTAAAGCAGCAGAATGCTTTTGCATGGCCGTATTATCTTGTGAGAGGGCAGAGCTTTTGCTCGGAGGCAGTAGTTGAATATGACAGTGAAAAGCTGCAAAAAGAAATAGCACGGCTTTCTATGATGGAGAGCGGGAATCAGACAGAATCAAAGAATGCGTATATTTCCGAGTATTCGAGGGACGGCTATGAGATTGTGGAAGAGGAGTACGGAACGAGGATTGACGGGCAGGCGTTTGAGGAAGCCGTGGAGGAAGCGGTTTTGGGGCTTGCGGAGGAACTCATTCTTGAAGAGAAGGGATGTTATGTAGATCCCCAAATTACAAAGGAGGATGAGGGGCTGCGCAGTGCATGCGATACCTTAAACAAGTATACGAAGCTTACGATTACATATAATGTAGGTGAGGAGAGGGAGCTTTTAGACGGAGAGACAATTCATCACTGGCTGTCCGTTTCAAAGGGAAAAAAGGTGCGGATTGATGAAGAGCAGGTTGCCGATTATGTGGCGGGGCTTGCGAAAAAATATAATACTGCGTTTCGCAGCAGAACGCTAAAGACATCCTACGGAAAGGAAGTTTCAATTATTGGCGGTGATTACGGATGGAAGGTGGATAAGGACGCGGAGCGGGAGATGATTCTCAAGGATTTGAAGGCGGGAGAGAGCGTAGAGCGGGAGCTGGTATATGCTCAGAAAGCGAACAGTCATGGTGAGAATGATTATGGGGATACCTATGTAGAGATTAATCTGACGGCACAGCATCTGTTTTTTTACAAGGACGGAGAGCTTTTGACAGAGTCGGATTTTGTATCCGGAAATCTTGCCAAAAATCACGCAACGCCTGTCGGAGCGTACAGCCTGACCTATAAACAAAAGGATGCGACGCTTCGGGGAGAGGATTATGAGTCAAAGGTTTCTTATTGGATGCCGTACTGCGGAGATGTCGGAATGCATGACGCTTCATGGAGAAGCAGCTTTGGCGGGAGTATCTACAAGCGGAGCGGTTCCCATGGATGTGTGAACCTTCCGGCTTCGGCGGCAAAGACGATCTTTGAAAATATTGAGGCGGGTTATCCTGTTTTGGTTTATGAGCTACCGGGAACCGAGAGCGCGAAAGGGCTGGCGCAGGACCGTGCGGCGTCTGTGGATGATCTCATAGGAGCAATCGGTGAGGTTACGCTGGAAGGGCAGCCGAAGATTGACGCGGCGAGGGCGGCGTATGACGCACTGAGCGGACAGGAAAAAGCATACGTGAAAAAACTGGATATTTTGACTGCGGCGGAGGCAGAATTTGCCAGATTACAGGAGGAGGCTGCCAATCAGGCGGCGCAGACACAGGCGCAGGCTGAAGCGCAGGCAGTGATTGATAAAATAAATGCTATCGGAAAAGTGACGGAGGACGATAAGGGAGCGATAAAGGATGCCAGAAAATCGTATGATGCACTTTCGGAAATGGCGAAGGCCTATGTGACGAATTATGCCGTTTTGCAGGAGGCGGAGGAGACGTACAAAGCACTGACAGAGTCGTAAGAATAAATTAAGCTGACATATACTGTATATATTTTATACGGTATATGTCTTTTTGTTGCAAAAATGTTTTTAGATGTTGCGGGATGCGTCAATCCGGTTGAAAAACGAATTTAAGATTTGTATAATGCGCTTATAAAGTAAGGAGAGGCATTTTTGAGAGGAGAAGGGATTATGCAGGAAGCTTTAATTGAGAGATTTCATGAGTTGTTTGGGGCGGGTGGAGATATCCGAATGTATTTTGCGCCGGGACGCGTAAACCTGATCGGGGAGCATACGGATTATAACGGCGGACATGTATTTCCATGCGCCCTGACGATCGGAACTTACGGCGTTGCCAGAAAACGTGCGGATAGAAAGCTGCGCTTTTACTCTATGAATTTTAAGGAGGCAGGTGTTTTGGAATCCTCGTTGGAGGAGCTAAAGCCCGACAAGGAAGCGGACTGGACAAATTATCCGAAAGGGGTGATTTGGGCGTTTGGTAAAAAGGGAATGGCAATAGATTGTGGAATGGATCTGCTGTTGTTCGGAAATATACCAAACGGTTCGGGGCTTTCATCCTCCGCATCGGTAGAAGTTTTGACCGGATTTATTTTAAAAGATTTATTTGGATTTGAGGTAACCAATCAGGAGCTGGCGTTGATCGGGCAGTATTCGGAGAACGAGTTTAACGGTGTGAACTGCGGAATTATGGATCAGTTTGCGATAGCGATGGGAAAGGCGGATCATGCGATTTTCCTGGATACGGCTACGCTGAAATATGAGTATGCCCCGTTTGAGCTAAAGGATGCCAGAATCGTTATTTCCTGCAGCAACAAAAAGCGCGGTCTTGGCGGTTCTAAATATAATGAGAGGCGCGGCGAGTGTGAGAGCGCATTTGCGCAGATCGGGGAAGTAATCGGCATTAACAGTCTCGGCGACTTGTCCGAGGAATTGTTTGAACAGTATAAGGAGTCCATTAAGGACGAGGTGTGCAGGAAGCGTGCAAGACATGCGGTATATGAGAACCAGAGGACAATCCGTGCGGTGGAGGCTTTGAAGAAAAACGATATCAGACTGTTCGGGGAACTGATGAATGCATCTCACGTTTCGCTGCGGGACGATTACGAGGTGACAGGGCCTGAGCTTGATACGCTGGTGGAAGAGGCTTGGAAGCTTGAGGGTGTTATCGGTTCCCGTATGACGGGAGCCGGTTTCGGAGGATGTACGGTCAGTATCGTGAAAGAAGAGGCAGTCAACGATTTTATAGAGCAGGTGGGAAAGGCTTATAAAGAGAGGATTGGTTATGCGGCTGATTTTTATGTGGTAGAAGCCGGAGACGGTCCGAAGAGACTTCTTTAGGTGGGAGGAAGACTATGATTGAGAAGAGTATTATTAGATTGACCGACTATGCCCTGACAACAGGGCTGATAGAAGAGGATGACAGAGATTATACGATAAATCGTCTGTTAGAGCTGTTTCATCTGGATGGCATGAAAGAAGATGTGGAGGATATTTGCGGGCAGAGTTCGCCTTCCGGGGACGACTTGGAGAATATTTTGTCCGGGATGCTTGATTATGCGTGCGAGCGCGGCATTGTCGAGGAAGACAGTGTCGTATATCGTGATATGTTTGACACAAAGATTATGGGTTTGCTTGTGCCAAGGCCTTCCGAGGTGCGCAGGAGATTTTGGGAGCTTTATAACAGACAGTCTCCGAGAGCGGCAACGGATTTTTATTATAAATTAAGCTGTGACAGCGATTATATCCGCCGTTACCGCATAAAAAAGGATGTGAAATGGACTGCGGATACGGAGTATGGAGCGCTTGACATTACGATTAATCTGTCGAAACCGGAAAAGGATCCGAAAGCCATTGCGGCGGCCAAGAGCGCGAAAACGAGCGGTTATCCGAAATGTCTTCTTTGCAGGGAAAATGAAGGTTATGCTGGACGCGTGGATCATCCGGCCAGACAGAATCACAGGGTTATACCGCTTACAATTGCCGACAGCAGCTGGTTTATGCAGTATTCTCCATACGTTTATTATAATGAGCACTGTATTGTATTTCATTGCGAGCATACTCCGATGAAGATAGAGACGGCGACCTTTGAAAGACTTTTGGATTTTGTAAGGCAGTTTCCGCACTATTTCATTGGTTCGAATGCGGATCTGCCGATCGTAGGGGGATCGATTTTAACGCACGATCATTTTCAGGGTGGCCGTTATGAGTTTCCGATGGCAAGGGCCGAAATAGAGACGGAAATAACGTTTGAGGGCTTTGAGAATGTAAAGGCGGGAATTGTGAAATGGCCGATGTCTGTGATACGGCTGTGCGGAAGCGATACAGAATCTCTTGTTTTGCTTGCGGATAAGATTTTGAAAAAATGGCGTGAGTATACGGATGAGGCATCGTTTGTCTATGCAGGGACAGACGGGGAAGTACACAACACCATTACACCGATTGCGAGATACAGGGAAGGAAATTATGAGCTGGATCTCGTGCTGCGCAACAATATTACGACAGAGGAGCATCCGCTTGGCGTCTATCATCCCCATAAGAAGCTGCATCACATTAAGAAAGAAAATATCGGTCTGATCGAGGTTATGGGGCTTGCCGTTTTGCCGGCACGCCTGAAGGGGGAGATGGCGCGTTTAAAGGAAGCGCTTCTTTCAGGGGAGGATATCCGCAGTGACGACATGATAAAAAAGCATGCGGATTGGGCGGAAGAATTTTCGGGAAAATATGAAAGGATCACGGAGGAGAACGCAGATGAAATTATCCGGCAGGAAATCGGATTTGTATTTGAGGAGGTCTTAAAGGATGCCGGCGTATATAAGAGGAATGAGGAGGGGAAGCGGGGATTTTTAAGATTCGCAGAGTATGTAAATTTATAGCAATCATTTTTGGTCTGTGTTTTTTATGCACAGACCAAAAAAATGACACCAATGTAAAATATAACACCTTAACACCTTCAAAAATAAAAGCTAAAATTAGTATTAAGAATGTTGTACAAGATGAAGATGAGATTAAAAGTTGTCCGTCAAAAGGGAGGTGACAGACCCGATGTGACCGGACAGTTTTTAAATATTGGGAGGAATGTATAGGGGAATGCATTTCGCCCTGAAAAGTTTTCATTAAGAAGGAGGAATAGTATAATGAAAAGAAAATGGGTCAAAAAGGTGTTGTCAATTGCATTGGCGGCGTCAATGACAGTAACAATGATTCCATCGACCGGAATCAATGCGTATGCGGCTGAAGCGGAAGCGGATGTGGCTGAAGCTGCGAAGTACATTGATTTCAATATGATTGAGCATGCGAACTATATCAATGAAGCAGATACGAATGTTCAATTGAAGTATGAGGGGACGAAAGCAATAATTACGGGAGATAATTGGAGTCCTGATTATGGAGATGGATCAAAATGGCAGATTCAGTTGAAAGAGCTTATACCGGTTACAAAAGGAGAAAAATATGAAGTTGCTTTTACAATTGAATCCGAGGTGTCGAGAGATATATTCCTTAAGGTCGGGGATGTAGATCAGGATAGTACGATTTTTCTTGAGGAAACAATTTCTTTAGAGGCAGGAAAACCTTATGAGTTTAAGGGGACGACAACCGGAGAAGTTGGAATTGATAAGTTGATGGTGCTTTTTGCGTTGGGATTAACTTCAACAGATGAAAATACTATTACTATTTCGGATTTTTCTTTGAAAGGAGAAAAATCAGGATATGTTGATGTGACACCACATATTAATTTCGATATGATTGAGCATGCGAACTATATCAATGAAGCAGATACGAATGTTCAATTGAAGTATGAGGGGACGAAAGCAATAATTACGGGAGATAATTGGAGCCCTGATTATGGAGATGGGTCAAAATGGCAGATTCAGTTGAAAGAGCTTATACCGGTTACAAAGGGAGAAAAATATGAAGTTGCATTTACGATTGAATCGGAAATAGCTAGAGATATATTTCTTAAGATCGGGGATGTAGACCAAGATAGTACGGTTTTTCTTGAGGAAACAATTTCTTTAGAGGCAGGAAAACCTTATGAGTTTAAGGGAACGACAAGTGAAGAAGTGGGAATAGATAAGTTGATGGTACTATTTGCGTTGGGATTAACGTCAACGGACGAAAATACAATCACGATTTCCAATCTTTCACTGAAAGGCGAGAACTCCGGATATGTAATCACGGAACTGCCGCCGGACGAGAAAGGTCCTGAGTATGACTTCTCCGCAACAGAGGATAATGCGGCAAATGATTACGCAGATCCTGGCAAGACAATTGAAGGATATAACCTGATTTGGGCGGACGAGTTTGACGGAAATTACGGGGATGCAAACGTAGATGAGAATACAGGTCTGAATCTCGACAACTGGGCATATCAGCTGGGTGACGGTACTACAGACTGCAGCAACCCGGGCTGGGGTAATAATGAGCTTCAGTGTTACACGGGAAATAAGAAAAACGTTTCCGTTAATGAAGATTTAAATGGCGACGGAACACCGGACGGTCTTTTGCGTATTACCGCTTCCTATGAGAAGGACGGATATGACTACGCAGAGGAAAGCCAGAAGAATTATACGTCCGCGCGTCTTCGTACCACAAGCGCTACGAATGAATTATTTAATACAACATACGGTTATATTGAGGGACGTATGTCGCTTCCGGGAACAAAGGGTGCATGGCCGGCATTCTGGATGCTGCCGCAGAGCACAGAGATTTACGGCGGATGGCCGGTATCCGGAGAGATTGATATCATGGAGACATGCGGTTCTTTTGCAAACGGAAGCATCGCACAGGCATGCGGTACCCTGCACTGGGGCGGACCGGAGCATGTTTATAAGGGAAGCGGATATGTAGGATTAGATTCCGATTTCACATATTTCCATACATATGCGGTAGATTGGGAACCGGGTAAGATTACATGGTATTATGACGGTAAACCGATCAATACACTGACAAACTGGAAGAGTGCATTCTCGGGAGCATCGGATGCTCTTTCCTTTGACGCACCGTTCGATATGCCGTTTTACATGCTTTTGAACCTTGCGGTTGACAGCGGTCAGTTCGGCGGAACAGTAAACAAAGCAAACTTCCAGGATGATATCAACATGTATGTAGATTATGTGCGTGTATATCAGAGAGAAGAAGGTTATGTAGACGCAGTAGTACGCACGGCGTCCGATGGAATACAGGATGACTGGGAACAGTATGCAGGTCAGAACCAGATTACAGATATTGCGGATAATATTGTAACGGACACACCGGACGTAAACGGTGTGGAGACAACCGGAGACGGTGCGGATCCAAGCAAATGGTATCTGGCATATCAGAATGACGCATCAGATGCGACGGCAGAGGCATATAAGGATGCGGCAGGAAAGAACTGGGCTAAAGTTGGCGTGAACAGTCAGGGCGGACAGGATTATTCCGTACAGCTGATCGGACATTACAATGCGAAGGCGGGATATGTATATCAGGTATCGTTCGACGCATATGCGGACGGCGCTATCGTAGGAAAGACAGTAAACTGTGATTCCAAAGAGTGGAAGGGTTGGAGTACGTACGGTATTCAGTCCTTTGAATTAAAGAACACAGCGACCAAGTATTCATTCGTATTCGAGCAGACAGAGGACTTTGAGAACTGCCGAATTGAGTTTAACCTTGGTGCGCAGGCTTCTGGTAATGTTTATATTGGAAATGTAAAAGTTGAAATTGTAGATCCTTCTATGATCAGCCGTGAAGAGAACCGCAAGCCTTTGGCAGACGGCAACCTGATTTATAACGGCACCTTTGATCAGGGTGATTACCATATTGGATACTGGAGTGTGACAGAAGGAACAAAGCTTTCTGTTCCGCGTTATACGACAGAGAAACTGGCGGACACGGACGTATCCGTAGTCGATGTTGCGTCAAAGACAAATTACGAAGCGATTGCAGACGGTGTGAAATATTATGAGCGACGTGCGCAGATTACGGCGGAAGCAGGAAAAGAAGCGACCGTTTGCCAGGCGGATCTGGTAATGCCGGCAGACAGCTATACATTAGATTTTGATATGTACAGCGAGAAGGATGCGACAGTAACTGCATCTATTTATTCCGTAAAGGTAGTGGGAGAAGAAAAAGTATTAGATAAGCAGATTCTTACGACTTCTGCAGCTTACAAAGCAGAAAAAGGCGTAAGTCATTACAGCTGGTCATTCGATACCACAGAGAAGCTTGACAATGCAGCGCTTGTATTGAGCTTTGGAGACGGAGCAAGCGTTCAGCTTGACAACGTTACAATGATCGGCGCTTCACTGGCAGAAGAGGTAGATCCTACTCCGATGAATCCGTCAACCACATGGGTTTCTGATAACCAGGACGGCTCCGTGACTTTAAGCGGCGCAAACGGCGCGTATACGGCTACCGTATCAAGCGGAAGCGGAACAGCATGGTATGCACCGCAGATCATAAGCGGAGATTATTCACTGGCAGGCGGAAAGAGTTATAAGTTAAGCTTTAAGTACAAACTGGACGGAGATTCTAACGGTACCTTTGAGTATATCGTTCAGGAAAACGGCGGAAGCTGGACGGTATTCGTTCCGGTAACGGAAATTGCTTATGATAAAGCGAACGCGGATGCAGACGGATACTGCACATACGAGACGACATTTACGGCGCCGACATCCTTAAAGGGTGTTCATACAGTATTTGGTTTCGGACACAGTGCGGCCAAGGATTGTGGATTTGCATTCAAGGATGTTGCAATGAATCTGGCTGGTGGCGGATCCGGTGAGCCTGGTGAAGGCGATAACAGCGGCAATGTAATGCCGGGAAGCTACAGTATTTCTTATGTCCTTGGCGGAGGAACGAATGCGGCTTCCAACCCTACAAGATATACACAGGAAGACGGAACAATTGCGCTTGCAGCACCGACAAGAGCAGGCTACACATTCTTAGGATGGTCAGTCGGAAAAGCAGGGGCTCCATATGTTACAACATTGTCCAAGAAAGAAGCAGGACCGGTTGTTTTATATGCAAATTGGCAGATTATTAAGGTGGCTGGCACAATTACAGTACCTTCAAGTGCAATTAGTAAGACATACGGTGCAAAGGCATTTAATCTTAATGCAAAGGGACAGGGAACTCTTACTTACACAAGCAGCAATCAAGCAGTAGTAAAGGTTGATGCTACCGGAAATGTGACGATTGTCGGAGCAGGTAATGCCACAGTTACGATTAAGTCTGCCGGAGATGCAACTCACAATGCAGCAACGCTGAGTGTGACGATTAAAGTTGCACCGAAGAAGGTTACCGGCTTGAAAGTGAAATCGAAGAAGGCAAAGAAAGCAACACTTTCCTGGAAGAAGAACGCTCAGGCGACAGGATATCAGATTCAGTATTCTACAAGCAGCAAGTTTAAGAAAGCAAAAACTGTTTGGGTTACTAAGAATACTGCTAAGAAGCCAAGCAAGACGATTTCTAAACTGAAATCAGGAAAGAAATATTATGTAAGAATCCGTGCATATAAGAACAAGGCAAAGAGTACTAGAATATACAGCACATGGGTGAAAAAGACAGTAAAAGTTAAGTAATAATTTTATACAAGAGAGAACTGCCGTACGAGTGTTTCGTGCGGCGGTTTTCTTTTTATATCATAGGAAAGACCTTGGTGCTGTGAAGCATTAAAACCTACGACTTTCCTATGATATAAAAAGCCCTCCGGGTAGATCGCACTGCGGCGGAGAGGAAATATATCGCTAAAGCGATCCGCCGCAGGCGGAGAATCCGGCAGAGCCGGATTCTATTTTATATCATAGGAAAGACCTTGGTGCTGTGAAACGTTAAAACCTACGACTTTCCTATGATATAAAAGCTTATGCGCACTCGCGCGAGAGGAAGATATTGCTATGTAATAGTCCTAAGGAATCCCCCAGGCAAGCCTGGTACCCCTTAGGACAAATCCGCGCGCGGAAACAAAAGCTGCGCATTGAAAGCTGTTAATCCGCGAGGGTGTGCGAAGCGCACTTTTGTTCCTACTTTTCGCATAATTCTAATACAAAGGTTGAACCGCCTCCTTTTGTATCTCTTATATATATTTTTCCGTGATGCGCATCCGTGATTTCTTTTGCGATACTTAGCCCGAGTCCGAAATGTTCCTTTGTGGAGCGGGAATTTTCGCCGCGATAGAAGCGGTCAAAAACATAAGGCTTTTGTTCCTCAGGAATACCGGGACCATTGTCGGCAACTGAGAGATAAAAGTGCGGGGCATTATAGCGCAGAGAAAGCCGGATATGTCCACCGCAATTGCTATATGTGATGGCGTTGGAAATCAAGATACCAAGGAGCTGTGAGATCCGGGAGGCGTCGCAGATGCAAGGCGGCATTACCTCCTCCGGCAATTCAACGCTTAGGCGAATGTTTTTTTCTATTGCAAGAGGCAAAAACGCTTCGTAGGTGTCCAAAAGAAGTGTATCTAATTCCGTATTTTCCATACAAAAGGACCAGGTGTGGTTGTCGGCGCCGGCAAGAGTCAGCATGTCATTGACAAGAACGGACATGCGCTGCCCTTCTTTTTCTACCGTGTGGTAAAAGCCGGATTTTTCCTCAGAAGATGCATTTTCTGCCGCTGTGATGGAGGAGAGAATGACAGCGAGCGGTGTGCGCAGTTCGTGTGAAACAGCAGAGATAAATTCATTTTGCTTTTTCTGGGAAATTTGTATCGGTGCCAGCACTTTTTCGGTATAGTAAAACGAAAATAACAGCAGAAGTAAAAGGCCGCAGAGGTTGATCAGGGCCAGAAATATGCGCTGTGTCTTAAGCAGAGAATTTAGTTCATCCGTGGAATAAAGAATCACCGCAAGCACGGTTCCGCTATGCAGTCTGGCCGTGCAGGTATAGTAGCGCATTCCGTCGGAGGCGTCATAAATTGTTTCGATATGCGGTGAGACGTACTCCGAGGATGTTTGGTAGGATATATTCGAAAGAAAATCCTGCAGTAAAACTTCTCTGGCGAGAGCCTGTTCTTTTTTGGAGAGAATTTCTGTTGTGTAGTCCAGGGGAATTCCTCTGTCATAGAGCGCTACAATATATCGTTTGTTGGCAGAAATTTTCGTAAGCCATTCGTGCGTAACCATATGCTGCTGCTCAAGATTCGAAATCAAAGTACCCACATCTGCCTGAAAGGACAGAAATTGATTGCTTTTTTGTGCGCTTTCAGACATAAATAAGTAACAGAGCGACATAACAGCAAGAATCAGCCCGGCGATTCCGGTAAAAAGAAGGGTAAGTTTTCTATGAATCTTTTTGTACATGTGCATCCTCCAAGCGATAGCCAACACCACGGATTGTTTTTATTTGAACCTGAGTAGAAACATTTTTCAGGCGTCTTCGGACAAAGTGAATATAGTTGTCCAGATTGCCGTCCTCCACTTCGGCATCAATACCCCATATCTTAGTTAAAATAGTATTTCTCGGAAGCGTTTGTCCGGGATTGTTTAAGAAAAATTCCAGAAGAGAGCCTTCTTTTTTGGAGAGCGTAAAGCTTCCGAGGGAACCGCTTAAGCGGTTATTTTCCGGGAAATAGCAGATGTCCAGAAAAGACAGGCTGGTATTTTCCTGCCAGCCTCTGGGGCGTCTTGCAATGCTGCGGATTCTTGCTAAAAGCTCCGTGGTGGCAAACGGTTTGACAAGATAGTCATCGGCTCCGGCGTCAAGTCCGGTGATTTTGTCATTGACTTCCCCCAGAGCCGTCAGGATGATAATCGGAGTTTCTTTTCCGGTATCCCGAAATTTCTTCAACAGAGTAATGCCGTCAATGTGCGGCAGCATTCTGTCCAATAAAATTAAGTCGTAAATATTTTGTTCCATATAAAATAGTGCATCCTCACCATCCGCGCAGGTATCGATTGTAAAGCCTGCTTTTTCCAGCTGCTTGGATAAGGAAACGCTAAGACCGTTGTCGTCTTCTACTAATAAAATACGCATAAGAAATCCTTTCCGCTTTATTTTTAATTATTAAAGCATATTTTACCACGCAAATCTTTAATTAAACTCTAATTTTTTGGTAAGGGTTTTTTTAGAGAAAATTTAAAGATTGTTGTGATAACCTGTTTTCAGGGTGAGATATGGATTAAAAAAACAGGAGGTCTTTAGATGAGAGGACGAACAAGAATACACAAAAACAGGATAGGGGCAATTGTTATGACGTTTTGCCTGCTGTTTTCTATGGCGGGTTGTGCTAATACGAATACGCAGGGGAAACAAGGAGAAAAACAACAGGGAGACGGCGGAGGAAAGTCGGAGAATGCAGGAAATGACGGTGCAATGGGGCGTTATATGGAGGAGGAGCTTGAGTTGCCAAAAACGCTTAGCGAGATATCCGATATCAGGAGACTGGCGGATAAAAGTCTGGTAATTCTCGATATGAAAGGAGGAGCCTGTTTCATCTCAACAGATGAGGGAAAAAGCTGGGAGAGTAAATCGGTTGCAGTGCTTTCCGGTATGTTAAATGAGGGGAGGGAAGCGGAGTATCTGGCAGGTACGCTTTTAGAGGATGGCAGCGTTTTTTGGGGTTACAATGACTGGGAGGCAGTCTCAGAGGGGCAGGAGACGGCATCTTCATATCCGACACATTATTATTATGTAGATATAGAAGGAAATGCGAAGGAGGTTGCACTGCCGGTAGATAACGGCCATTCGTATATCTCACAGACAGTTTGTACGGCGGATAATTCCTTATATGGAATGGACAATGCGGGGAAAATTTACAGCATTGATCTGGAAAACCAAAAGGCCGAATATCTGTTTACGCCGGAAAATGCTATGGGAGTTTCTTTACACACATGTGGAAACGATCTTGTGGTCCTTGATGAAAAAAAGGCGTATTTCTATGGAAAAGGAGACAGCGAGGCAGACAGTTCGGATACGCTATTAAATGAACAGATTGAAAAGGCTCTAAAGGCAGGGGGAATGGCAGCGGTTACGGGAGGAGCGGATGATAAGATCTATCTGGCGTGCGCGGCAGGTCTTTACTCTCATGTCGCGGGCGGCAGCGTCATGGAACAGTTGGCGGACGGCGGACTGCTCGCGCTCGGAGAACCGTCTAAGCAGGCAAAGAAGATACTGGCGAATGACGACGGCAGCTTTCTTGTTTCCTTTAGCGACAGCAGTCTCTGCTCGTATACTTATGATCCGAATGTATCGGCGGTACCGACGGAGCAGCTGAATATATACAGCCTTACGGATAATGGAACGGTCAGGCAGGCAATCGGCAAGTTTCGGAAAATAAATCCGGATGTCTATGTAAAGCTGGAAGTCGGGATGAGCGGGGAGGACAGTGTGACAGTCAATGATGCGGTAAAGAATTTGAATACAAGGCTATTGGCAAACGAGGGTCCCGATATCTTAATATTGGACGGTATGCCGATGGAATCGTATGTGGAAAAGGGAATTCTTGCGGATATCGGCAGTCTGCTCGACGAAGTCATGGGTGAATCGGAATATTTTGAAAATCTGACAAGGGCGTATCAAAAGGATAATGGGATATTTGCCGTTCCGCTCCGGTTTCAGGTTCCGGTGCTGACCGGAAAAGGGGGAAGCCTTGCGGAGGTTACAGATCTGAAATCTCTTGCCGGTGCGGTAGAAGCGGCAAGAGAGGAAGATACGAAACCAAGAAACGTACTTGGAACATTTACGGCAGAAGAGTTATTAGATGTCCTTTCCGTTTCCTGCGGAAACGCATGGCAGAAGGAGGACGGAAGTCTCGACGAAGGTGCGCTGTCGGAATTTTTGACGCAGGCGAAACGAATATACGACGCCGATCAGGCGAATCTGACGGACGAGGATAAAGATGCCCATAACAGGGCGATGGCAATGGGGTCAAAATACTTGCAGGCCGCCGAATCACAGACCTTTAATATACAGGCAAGGTATCAGATTTTTGCAATGGCAAATCTTGGCGGGAAAGAGGACTATCCTCACACCATGGCGTCTCTAATTAATATAGAGGACGGGGTTTTAAAGAAAACAGTCGGACAGACGGACAATGTTTTTCTTCCTTCGGGTGTGACCGGAATTTGTGCAGGCGGAAACAATCAGGAGCTTGCAAAGGAATTTCTAAAGGAAATGCTTTCCGAGGAAGTTCAGCACTACGATTCCGGCGACGGATTCCCGGTGAATAAAACTTCATTTATGGAATGGACCAGGCAGCCCGAAGAGACGGATCAGACATCTTTAGCAATTGTAGAGGGCGGAGACGGAGCCGACGGGGAGGTACACTCCGTAGATTATTCCATATGGCCGAATGAAGAGCAGTGGCAGAATCTACTTAAAATTATTTCTGAGTTGGAGAAGCCGTGTCTTACGGATGAAGTAATCTTAGACAGTGTAAAAGATATCGGCGCGGATGTTTTAACAGGAGAAAAGAAGTTAGAGGACGGTGTCAATGAAATTAAACAGAAAATCGAAATTTACATCAAGGAGTAGACAGTTCGGTTATCTATTGTTTTTACTTCCGAGCCTTGCGGGGGTGCTCATATTTGTTATGGCGCCCTTCGGCAGGGTCATACTGTACTCGGTGAAAACGGCGGCTACAAGCGAGTTCTGCGGTCTGGAAAATTATCGGACGGTGCTTTCCAATGAAGCTTTTTTGCTGGCGGCAAAAAACACGGCAAGGTTTGACGCGTTATGTCTGCCGTTGTTAATCGGAATTTCTCTGCTGCTTGCGGTTCTGTTATCGAAAAGTAAACTGATACAGAAAATAAAGTCGGCGTGGCTTTTTCCGCTTGCCATTCCCTCGGCAACACTCGTTCTGATCTGGAAAATGCTGTTTGAAAAAAACGGAATCATCAATGCAGGATTAATGCAGGCGGGAATCGAAGGTCCGGACTGGATGGGAAGCAATCTGTCTTTCTATGTGCTTGTTGTCAGTTATATTTGGAAAAATCTGGGATATACGGTTCTATTATGGCTTTCGGGAATTTTATCCGTACCGGAGAATATTCTTGAGGCGGCAAGAGTCGATGGGGCAAACGAGAGAAAAAGCTTCTTTTATGTGGTGCTTCCGAATCTAAAGCCTGTGTTTTATACGATAACCGTGTTGTCCTTTTTAAACTCCTTTCAGGTGTTTCGGGAGGCATATCTTGTCGCGGGCGCGTATCCGCAGGAGAGCATGTATTTGCTGCAGCATCTGTTCAATAATTGGTTTACCAGCCTGTCCATAGACAAAATGTCCGCGGCTGCGGTGATACTTGCGCTTATCTTTTCCGCAATTGTTCTTGTACTGCAAAAGCTGTGGGATCAAGGAGGAAAGTAATGCGAAGCATTTTTTTAGGAGGATGAAATGAAACGATGGACGAGACTTGTGATTGATGTGTTGTTAATTGTTCTTGCAGTTCTAATCTGCATGCCGGTGATACTCGTGGCTTTAGGTTCTCTGAAAGCGGATTCGGAGCTGCTTGACGGTCTTTTGCCGATTCTAAGCGATTCCAGGGAAATGATAGACTGGAATTTGTTTCCGCTCTATCCGACTTTAAAGCATTATCAGGAGGTTCTATTTAAAACACCGCAGTTCTTTACCGTGTTTTTCAACTCGGTGAAGATAGCAGGATCTATTTTGTTGGGGCAGCTTGTGATTGCAGTGCCTGCGGCATGGGCGTTTGCGAGATTTGATTTTCGTTTTAAGAAGCCTGTATTTGTCATTTATGTGGTATTGATGCTGATGCCGTTTCAGATAACTATGCTGCCGAATTATCTGGTGTTAAACGGCTTAAAGCTTTTAAATACGCATGCGAGCGTTGTGCTGCCGGCTATTTTTTCTACATTTCCGGTATTTATAATATACCGCGGCTTCTGCGAAATTCCAAAGAGTCTGATTGAGGCGGCAAAGATAGACGGAGCAGGGAATTTTGCGGTGTTTTTTAAGATAGGGATACCGCTTGGATCTTCGGGTATTCTTTCTGCGATGGTGCTCGGATTTTTGAATTATTGGAATATGGTGGAGCAGCCCCTGGCATTCTTGCAGGATAAATCACTATGGCCGCTGTCGCTGTATCTGCCGGAAATTGATGTCAGCCATGCGGGGCTTGCGTTTGGCGCGTCTGTGATTACATTGATACCTGCGGTATTTGTGTTTTTGATCGGACAGGAATATTTGGAACAGGGAATTGTAGCAGCGGGAATAAAGGAATAAAAAATATGAATGAAATAGTTAAAAAAGATTTTTTTGTGAAGAAAAGTAAAAGGAGCCGTATTGCGGCATGGTTTGGCGTATTCTTAATGTTTATGCTAATCTGCTCGATTGTATCAAGGGGAATCTATGCGATGCAGATACCGCGGGTCGTAACGGGGTATGCAACAGTGAAAAGTATTGAGCATAAGATTGAGGGCGACGGAATGATTGCAGAGGGCAGCGAGCATCCGGTGAATATAAGAGAGGGGATTCTCGTCAGCGAAGTCTGTGTAAAAGAAGGAGAAAAAATAGACGAGGGAACTCTGCTCCTTCGTCTGGATTTAGACTCCTTAAAGGAAAAATATGAGGAGGCGGGTCAACGTGTCGAGGAGGAGAGAACGCGTCTGAATGATTTGCAAAGCAACAAAAGCGCAACACAGGACGCGGCAAATAAGGAGAAAAACCGTGCGCAAACGGATTTGTTGCGCATTACAGGAGAACAGAATGACCTCGTTGCGTCCGCGCAGGGCAAGTTTGATGCGGCGGCGGCAGAGGAAGCAAATTATCCGGATTTTGATACGTATTTTGAAGAGAAAAAAAGCTCGGACGCGGAGTATAAGAGCATGAAGGAGTCCGGGGGAAAGGAGCTTAAGGCGTATGAAAACAAGCTGCGGGAGAGCGCTAAGGAGGAATGGGAGAACAAGAAGAATGAGTTGAGGGCCGCAAAAGAAGAGGCGGAGGCGGCGCTTCTTGAGGCAAAGAAAAACAGTGACAGTGCGATTGAAAACGCAAGGCGGAATGCGGAGGATGCGGGGAAGATTTCCCAGGATAATGCGGGAATCCTTGCACAGCAGAATGTTGTTGCAGATTGTGAAGAGGAGGCGGCAGAGCTTAAGGCGCTTCTTGATGCAAACGGAGAGATTGTAAGCAAAATAGCGGGAAGTATAGCGAAGGTGAATATTTATGCGGGAGACACAACAGTAGACGGAGCGGCGTTTTTGGTCGCCGGGGGAGAAGAGGGCTGGACATTTAGCGCACGCATTATGCAGGATCAGAAAAAATATGTAAGCAGCGGGGATGCCATGGAAGTTAATTTTGCAGATCTTGGCATTCGTCTGTATGATGTGGAAATCGTTTCGGTACAAAAGGATGAGGAGGGGATGTATGAGATTCGTGCAAAGCTTGAGGAGCCGGGATTATCCCTGGGGGATACGGGCACGTTTTCCATTGTAAAAAGTGGCGAAGAGTATCCCTGCTGTGTGCCGCTCTCTGCGCTTTATGCGGGGGATAGTACGACATATGTGCTCATTGTGCAGGAAGAAAATACGATTTTGGGGACGGAGCTTCGAGCCGTAAAAAGAGAAGTGACGGTCGTAGATAAAAATGATACCTATGCGGCATTGGACGGCGCGCCGCTTACGAAGGACGAGCCGATTATAACATCAAGCGACCGTGCCGTGGCGGCGGATGCAAGAGTGCGTCCGGAGGAGCCATGACGCGCCGCAGAAAAGCCGTTCTCTTGGCGTTTATATTTCTTTTTCTTGCAGCGTTTTTTTTAATTTTGTGTACGGTAAGGAAAACGGAGGGAACGGACGTTTATGAGCTTTCCGACGGATATATATACAGTTCTGAGATGTCGGATACTTTAAAGAAAATGAAGGAAGAGCAGACGAATGTTGCTTTCTGGCAGGAAAGAAAGGATGCCCTGGTTTTTAATCCTGAGTTTAACCGCAGCATCAGTACGACGGTACTTGGGATTGCCGGAGATACGTCGGTGCTGTTTCCCGATCAAAATGTGTTAAGCTTTGGAGAAGATAACTGCTGTCTCCTCGGCGCCAATGCAGCGGTACGGCTTTTTGGCAGTACACAGGTAAACGGAAAAAGGGTTGAGATAAACGGCAGAAGCTATGCGGTCGCGGGAATCATATATGATAAAGAGGACGTGGTTATATATGAATTGTCCGTAAAGGATTCGGAGAGTTTGGATCACGCGGGATACCGTTACCGGGACAAAAAGGAGAGAAACAGGAAAAGGCATGCGCTGGAGAGCGGCTTTGGAATAGTAGCGGATTAACGAAAGACAACCGTTTGCGACACTTGAATTTATCCCTCAAATATAGTAAAGTGATGATAGAAAAACATTCCGGGAGACATTTGTCTGCGGGATGAAAAGCAGTCAAGGAAAGAGGGATAAAGATGGTTTCAGAAAAAATCAGGCAGGCGCTTGCGGGAAGCTCTGCAATCCGCGCTATGTTCCGGGAGGGGAAGGAACTTGCGGCAAAGGTGGGAGCGGAGAATGTGTATGATTTCAGTCTTGGCAATCCGGCGACGCCCGCGCCGTCCGCGCTGAACCAGGCAATTAAGGATATATTGGATGAGACAAACCCGTTGGTTGTGCATGGATACATGGATAATTCAGGCTATGAGGATGTGCGCCAGGCGGTGGCGGATCATTTGAACCGCCGTTTTCATACAAGCTTTGATTATCATAATGTGATTATGACCGTGGGTGCGGCGGGCGGACTAAATATTATCTTTAAAACGATATTAGATCCGGGCAGCGAGGTGGTTGCTTTTGCCCCATATTTTGGAGAATACAAAAGCTATGCGGCCAATTTCGATGCAAGGCTTGTGGAGGCTGCCCCGGATTTTGAGAGCTTTCAGCCGGATATAGATGATTTTAGAGAGAAGCTCTCCCCGGCTACGCGGGCGGTGATTATAAATACGCCGAATAATCCGACCGGCGTAGTTTATACGGATGAGACGATGAAGCGGATTTCGTCGGTTCTTTTGGAAAAGGAAAAAGAATATGGCACGGATATTTACCTGATTTCGGATGAGCCGTACAGGGAGCTTGTCTATGACGGAATCGAGGAGGATTTCCTGACAAAATATTACCACAATACAATTGTGGGATACTCTTTTAGCAAATCGCTGTCTCTGCCCGGAGAGCGTATCGGCTATGTGATAGTGCCGGATGAGGCGAGTGACAGTGAGCTTTTGATTGACGGGATGAATGTATCAAATCGGACGCTGGGCTTTGTCAATGCGCCGTCTCTGATGCAGAAGGCAGTCGCAAGATGCTTAGAGGAGAAGACGAATATCGCCTTTTATGACGCGAACCGAAAGCTGCTCTATGACAATTTAACAAAATTCGGATTTACGTGTATCAGGCCGCAGGGTGCATTTTATCTTTGGATGAAGTCGCCGCTTGAAGATGAGGAGGAATTTGTGCGTCTGGCCAAGGAATACAATCTTATCCTGGTAAAGGGCAGTGCGTTTGCATGTCCGGGTTATGTGAGGATTGCCTATTGCGTATCACCGGATATGATAACGCGCTCCCTGCCGTCGTTTGAAAAGTTGGCGGCAGAATGCGGACTTTAGGCGAAGAGATTCTACTCTACAAATAAGGAGGAAAAGTATGGGAAACTGGGAAGAGAATGTAAGAAAGGTCGTTCCGTATGTGCCGGGGGAGCAGCCAAACAAGCCGGGAATGATAAAATTAAATACAAACGAGAATCCGTATCCGCCTTCCCCTGCGGTTATGAAGGCGCTTGGGGAGATTAGGGCGGACGGGCTGCGCAGATATCCGGATCCGTCGTCAAAGATTCTTATTGATGCGATTGCCGAAAGCTACGGCATTGATCCCAATCAGGTATTTGTGGGGGTAGGTTCCGATGATGTGCTGGCAATGACGTTTATGACGTTTTTTAATTCCAACAGGCCGGTGCTGTTTCCGGATATTACTTATTCTTTTTATGATGTGTGGGCGGATTTGTTAAGGATTCCTTATGAGATTCAGGCATTGGACGAACAGTTTTGCATCTGCAAGGAGGACTATAAGAAAAAGAACGGCGGTGTGATATTTCCGAATCCGAATGCGCCGACAGGCGTGCTTTTGGAGCTTGGCGATATTGAAGAGATTATTCAGGCAAATCGGGATGTTGTTGTGGTCATAGATGAGGCGTATATTGATTTCGGAGGCGAATCGGCGCTTCCGCTGATAGAAAAGTATGATAACCTGCTTGTGGTCCAGACTTTTTCAAAATCACGTGCCCTAGCGGGCATGCGAATCGGATGCGCATTTGGTCAGCCGATGCTGATAAAATATTTAAATGACGTAAAATATTCCTTTAACTCCTATACAATGGACGAGACAGCGCTTGCGATCGGTGCGGCGGCAGTCCGTGATAAGGCGTATTATAAGGAGACAGTGAAAAAGATTGTCGCCACGAGGGAGTGGGTGAAGAAGGAATTGAGGGAGATGGGATTTGTTTTTGAGGATTCAATGAGTAATTTTATTTTTGCAGCGCATACCTCGGTTCGCGCACAGTATATTTTGGAGGAACTTAGAAAAAATAATATATATGTACGTCATTTTCATAAGCCAATTAGAATCAGTAATTATCTGCGAATCACCATTGGCACAGATGATGAAATGAAAAAATTTCTTAAAACTTTAAAAAACATCTTGGAAAAACGCTAAATTATGTTATTATTTAGCAATGAGTAAATTGTTGCTGTAAGCGGCCGTTAGGACGTGAATAGTAACGGTAATATGATGTTGAGAAAGGAATTTTATATGCTGCAGAAATATTTGATTATTTTTCTGATTTCCATGGTGCCGATTATTGAGCTTAGGGGAGCCATTCCGTTTTCACAGGGCTTTGGGCTTCCGATCGTTCCGTCTTACATTATCTGTATTATCGGAAATATGCTTCCGGTGCCGATTATCTATTTGTTTGCAAGGAAGGTCTTAGAGTGGGGCGCGGATAAGCCGGTGATAGGCAAATTCTTTTCCTGGTGCCTTGAGAAGGGAGAAAAGGGAGGCAGGAAGCTTAAGGAGAAGGCCGGAAGAGGGCTGTTTCTGGCGCTGCTCCTGTTCGTAGGGATTCCGGTACCGGGAACAGGCGCATGGACGGGTACCTTGGCGGCAAGTATTTTAGATATGGATTTTAAATCCAGTATTGCGGCGGTAATGCTGGGCGTTCTGCTTGCCGGAGTCATTATGATGGTGTTGAGCCTATTGGGATTTTCGCTGGTATAACGGAATATTTTTTCGAATACAAACAGAATAATTATAGGAATGTGACGGCTGGAAAGCGGGTCAATATGTTTTTAAGCAGACAATTTCTGCGATGAAATATATTGGGCCGCTTTTCGGCGTTCGTCTTTCTGTGCGCTTACATGGATACAAAAATGTAACGGGTCAGATTATTTTTTACGAATAAAGCGATAAAAATGGTAAAAATGCATAAAAAATACTTGTGAAAAAATGGAAAAAGAGATAATATTAATATTAGATACATCAATATGAGGGGAATCAAAAGAAAATTTTAACAATTCATTCTATTTTTTGGGGGTATCTATATTTTTGTAAAGCAATACGAGACGGAAAGGAGGGGCTTGTTTTAACGACAGTTTTTTAGAAGATTGTATCACGAGTGTGAAGTGATGCAATTTCATGGGAGAATGAAATATTAGGAGGGGTAATAAAATGCAAAGAAAACAAAGATTTCGTAAAAAAGTGATAGCATGGCTGGCTGCGCTTACGTTGGCAGTGCAGCCGGCGGCCGGTGCAATGATTCCGGCGGTTACAGTGAAAGCGGCGGATCGTGTTCCGATTACATCAATTACGCGGTTTGATGCGGGGGACACTGTTAAGAAGGATGCCGAGACAGGGAAGTACTCGTTTGCTATGCCGAAGATAAACAGCGAAGCGCTTACTACCGATAATTTTGCAACATATGAGGATTCTTATGAGATTCAGCTTCTAAAGGACGGAACGTGGGTTAATATTAATGAGGTTTTGGGAGAAAACCTACGCAGTGAGGATGCGCTTACGGCGGCAGAGGGCAATGCTTATTGTATAAGTTTCTGGGACGATGGCAAGTTTAGCGGCTGGGGTCTTAGCATTAAGCTGGATGAGAGTATGGGAAAAATCAATACCATACGTTTTCAGTCGCTTGACTATGAGAAGGTATATCTGGATTATAAATTAGTCGAGGTTGGCGCAATTGAAACCCTGCATTTTGAGGACGCCAGCGGTAAGGATACGGTTACCGTTGGGGCAGGAACGACAATCGCACTTAATTTTGATTACCTTCGTATCAATGAAGGTGAAATCGGCGGGGGCCAGTACGGACAGGGTAATTTTGAGTGGAAAGCCGTTGTCGGCGGAAACGAAAAAGAGATGGCAGAAGTATTTGGCATATATGATAAAGATTGGGGCTGGGATTATAATCCGGAAACTAATCATCCGGCGAACGGCGGTTATTGGTTCCCTGTGAAAGAGTCGGTGACAATTCGTGCAAAATATATAGAGGACCCGAGTATTTTTGCGGATTATACAATTATCGTACAGACAGGGACAAAGGGACCGGAGTACGATTCGTCCATGGCAGGCGACAGCAAAAATGTTGCAGATCCGGGTACCAATAAGTCCGGATATAAACTGGTGTGGCAGGACGAGTTTAACGGAAACTATGGCAGCGCCAATGTGGACGCAGCCACCGGTTTGAATCTTGACAATTGGTCCTATCAGCTCGGAGACGGTACGGTTGCAGCCAACAACACGGGTTGGGGAAACGCAGAGAGACAGAGCTATTCCAATAGAGCAGAGAATATTGAAGTAAAGGACGGATTGTTGCGCATTACGGCAAAGTATGAAAAAGACGGATATACTGCACAGCCGGGTAAGGAGAATAAGTCTTACTACTCCTCTGCACGTATTGTGACAAAGGGAGATGATGCAGAGAATCCGTTATTTACCACGACATACGGATATGTGGAGGCTCGTATGGCGCTTCCTGAGACCGTAGGCGCATGGCCGGCATTCTGGATGCTGCCGCAGTCCACAGAGCTCTATGGCGCATGGCCGGTATCCGGTGAGATTGACATTATGGAAACTTGTGGATTCCGGGGAGATGAAGCCTGTGCTACACTTCACTGGGGTTCGCCGGATCATGTGTATCTGGGAAGCGGATACGAGCAATTAACCTCGAATATGAGATATTTCCATACATATGCGGTAGACTGGGAGCCTGGAAAAATTACTTTCATTTATGACGGAACACCGATTTATACACAGACAAACTGGGAGAGTAAGATACCGGGCACGTCCTCTTCTCTTGCATTTGACGCGCCGTTTGATCAGCCGTACTATATTCTGCTGAATCTCGCAGTGGACAGCGGTCTGTTTGGAGGCAGCGAAAATACAGCGACATTCCAGGATGATATCAATATGTATGTGGATTATGTCCGCGTGTACCATAAGAACGAAGGATATAATGTCGAAGATCTCAGCCGTGCAATGCAAAACAGTAAGACGGATTGGGCGAGCAAAACGGGAAATCAGATTGCGGAGCTGCAAGCAGCTAATCTTGCAACCGCAGAAGGCGGCGACATGAATGCCATGGAGACAGACAGTACCATGGAAAAGAGCAAATGGTATCTTGCATATACTGCAGGCGGGGCTGCATCCATTGATTCCGTTACTCAAGACGGAACGGATTGGGCGAAGATTCAGGTAACGAGTGAGGGAACCGAGAATTATGCAACGCAGCTGATCGGTCATTATGATGCCAAGGCCGGATATTTGTATAAGATTTCTTTTGATGCATATGCGGAAGGAGAAATGGTAGGTAAGACGGCAAGCTGTGACTCGAAAGAATGGAAGGGCTGGGGAACATACGGCGTCACCTCCTTTGAGCTGGAGAGCACGCCGACAAGCTACTCTTTTTTGATTGATCAGCAGGCGGATTTCAATGATTGCCGTATCGAGGTGAATTTAGGCAAGATCGGAACGGGAACCGCTTATATCAGCAATGTAAAAGTGGAGATTGTAGATCCGGAAACGATCGGCGAGGACAGCGTACGCAGCAGCAAAGCGCTTGCAAACGGCGAAGTTCTCTATAATGGAACATTTGATCAGGGTAAAAACAGGAAAGGCTTCTGGACGGCAGCAGAGGGGACGAATTTTACGGTTCCGCCTTACACAGAGGCAAGTCTGGATAACGATCTTGCAATCAAAGATATTGCGGCGGGGATTACCAAACATTATGCACACCGCGCAGTGGTAAAAGCGGAGGAAGGAACGAGTCCGGCGATTTATCAGAGTGGATTTTCTCTGCCGGCAGGTGAATATACACTGACCTTCGATCTGTACAGTCAAGCTGCGACAACGGTAAATGCGGCGCTCCACGCAGCTGGCGAGACAGGCGAATTGGGAAGCCTGTTATTGGATTCCAAAACGTCAAATTATAGAGACTTAAACGAGATAAAGCAATATGCATGGACATTTACAACCAAACGCGATTTGAAGAATGCGGCAATTGTTCTGTCCTTTGGTGACGGTGCGGATGTACAGATTGACAATGTCAGTCTGCTGCCGAAAGAGAAAGCCGCAGATAAAACAGATAATTTTACAACTTCAATTGAACGTGGGGAATCGGAGTACAGGGATATTACCTATGAAATGAAGGATTCCCGTCAATCACCGGCAGTCAATGCGGATGCCAACCCGGATGTTTATGTGAAGGGAGAAGGAACGATTGTGCTTGCAGATCCGGTCAGAGAAGGATATGAGTTCGCAGGCTGGTCGCTCGTAGAAGAACCGCAGTATGTCGAGGATTATGTGACGGAGGTATCTACCGACGTCGAGAGCATTACATTGTATGCAAATTGGGGAGAGCGGGTTACGGATACCAAAGAGCCTACTACCGTAGATGCAGAGAAACCGGTGATTACGGAGCACCCAAGCAGTGCAACATATGAAATCGGAACCGATGCAACCGTGCTGAATGTTAACGTACTTCCTCCGACAGGAAACGGAACATTGTCCTATCAGTGGTACAGCGGAGAGAGTGAAGATGAGATGGAGGCAATACCGGGGGCGACGGAATCACGTTATCAGCCGGATACTTTAAAAACGGGAGTTACTTATTATTACTGTCTTGTGACGAATACGGATGAAAGTGCGACGGGAGAGAAAGCCGTAAGTGAAAGGAGCAGATGTATATCCATTACGGTAAAAGGTCTTGCGAATGCGCAGACGCCATTGTTTACGGCACATCCGCAGAGTGCAACCTATAATTTAGGAGGAAGTGATGTAGGTATCATAGTGGTGCCTCTAAGTGTTCAGGTATATTTGGCGATATCGGGAAGCGTCCAGGAATTCACATTCCAGTGGTACGGCGGAGAGAGTGAGGATGAGATGGAGGCAATACCGGGAGCGACGGAATCATCCTATACGCCTGATATTACAAAGCTGGGCAAAACATATTATTATTGTGAGGTAACAAACACGAATAACGAGGTACCTGGGAATAAAACGGCAAAAGCGACGAGCAAGACGGCATGCGTGGAAGTAAACGGCGTTATAGATGCTCAGACACCGATTATTTCGGAGAATCCGCGCAGTGAGAATTATGAGGCAGGAGCTGCTGCGAATCCGTTGAGTGTCACCGCAAATTTGGAGACAGCGGGTACCGCCGGTGAATTGAGTTATCAGTGGTACAGCGGAGCAAGCGAGGATGAGATGGAGGCAATACCGGGAGCAACGGAAAGAACCTATGTACCGGATACTTCAAAAGCAGGAGTTACTTATTATTATTGTGTCGTAACGAATACAAATGAGGCGGCGCCTGGAGAGAAGACGGCACAAAAAACGAGTGAGACTGCGAAGATTACAGTGAACGGTAAGGACGCAAGCACACCGCTGATTATGAGAAATCCGGTGTCTGAGACTTATACGTACGGACAGAAGGCAGCTGCGCTTATGATAGAGGTATTTCCGGTTACGGACGGTGCGCTTTCTTATCAGTGGTATACGAGCGCGTCTGCTCAAGTAGTTGGAACGCCGATTGCCGGTGCGACGACATCAACTTATACGCCGAGTACAATGGCAGTGGGACAGAAGTATTATTACTGTGTAGTAAAGAACACCAATATGGCGGCGACCGGCGCCAAAGAGGTGACGACAAAATCTAACGCTGCAGCGATTAACGTCGTAAAAGCGCCGGGTGCAGTGAATGTTGTTACGGAAATCAACAAGACATATGGCAATAAGGCATTTAGCTTAAATGCGACGGGCTTTGGTACTTTGACATATACGAGCAGCAACAGCAGTATTGTAACGGTGAATGCAGGAACGGTGACGATTAAGAATACCGGTAAGGCAACCATTACCGTTTATGCTTCCGGTGATGCAAACCATCATCCGGCAACCGCACAGGTTACAATTAATGTCGCACCGAAGAGAGTTACGGGCGTAAAGGTGAAGTCGTCTGAGGCAAACAAAGCGACGATAACCTGGAAAAAGGATAAAAAGGCGACGGGTTACCAGATTCAATACGCTACAAACAGTAAGTTTAAGGGCGCTAAGACAGTAACGATTTCCAAGAATAAAGCGAAAAAACCAAGCAAGACGATTTCTAAGCTGAAAGCAGGCAAGAAGTATTATGTCAGAGTGCGTTCTTTCAAGAATAAATCTAAGGCGACAAGAGTGAACAGCGCTTGGTCGGCGAAAAAGAAAGTAACAATTATGAAATAAGACAGCAGAGAAAGGCAGTGCGCTTAGCGCACTGCTTTTTCTGCAAATTCTGTTGTAACAAGGTCCTCATAAGGAGCTTCCTTTTCCAACACACCGGCTTCTTTTAATATTTCCAGTACAAGCTGGTAGCTGTTGTTGCTTAAAATTAAGTCTGATTTCCAGGTGTCCTGCTCGTAATAACGCGTTACGATGGTTGTTATAGTGTCAAGGTCCGTATCCGTAAACTGCGGCTCAATCGCTTTGGCGATTTCCTCCGGACTGTGACTGTTCGTATACTCCATTCCTTTTTGCAGGGCATCCGTAAATGATTGGATGATATCTTTATTTTTCTCAATATAACTCTTCTTGGCGCAGAAAGCGGTATATGGAACGTATCCGGAATCGATGCCGAGGGAAGCTACAACATATCCTGTTCCCTCTTTTTCCAGTGCGGTTGCGCTGGGTTCAAACTCTACCGTAAAATCTCCGCGTCCCCCTGAAAATGCGGCGGCAGTAGAACCAAAGTCTATGCTCTGGTCAATGGAAAGGTCGTTTGCCGGATCAATCTGATTTTTTTTCAGGATATATTCGAATACCATCTGCGGTGTGCCGCCTGCCCTGCCGCCTAAGACATTTTTCCCGATCAGATCGCTCCATTTAAAGTTATCCATAGGTTCTCTTGCGACGAGGAAATTCCCGGCGCGCTGAGTCAGCTGCGCAAAATTGACGGCATAATCCTCTGCGCCCTCAGTGTAGGCATAAATACTGGATTCCGTTCCCATAAATCCGATATCGGCTTCGCCGGAAACGAGGGCCGTCATGGTTTTATCCGCGCCAAAGCCGGTGACAAGCGTGAGGTCGATTCCCTCTTCCTTAAAGTATCCCTTTTCAATAGCGACATACATTGGAGCATAGAAAATAGAGTGGGCAACCTCGTTTAAGGTGATGGCTGTCAGACGTTCCTTATCCTTTTTTGCGCCGCAGGCGCACATTGAGACGAGCAGAATGCAGACAAGAGAGCAGGAAAGAATCCTGCGGATTGAGATTTTTTTCATAATACCTCTATCATCGTATTTTAATTTTATAGTATGAAAAATTGAAAAAAAGGTGTATAATTTCAAAAAGGGGGATGAGTTCAGGAGGATAAAATGAAGGATTTGATGGATTTGCATACGCATACAATTGCGAGCGGGCATGCATATAGCACGATAACCGAGATGATAGCTGCCGCTTGCGATAAGGGAATTAAGCTGCTTGGAATCACTGAGCATGCGCCTAAAATGCCGGGGAGCTGCGGGATTTTGTATTTTTCAAATTTCAGGGCGCTGCCAAGAGAACGGATGGGGATTTCCGTTTTATTTGGTGTAGAATTAAATATTATGGATTATGAGGGCAATGTTGATTTGCCGGACGATTTGCTTCGGGAAATGGATCTTGTTGTGGCGAGCCTGCACACGCCGTGCATTCATCCGGGAACGGTAGAGGAGAATACGCGGGCTTACTTAAACGCCATGAAAAATCCATATATAAATATAATCGGGCATCCGGATGATAAGCGTTATCCGGTTGATTATCGGGCAGTTGTAGAGTCTGCGAAGGAGCATGGGATTCTGCTTGAGGTTAATAATTCCTCACTGAAGCCGACTAGCTTCAGAGGAGATCCTACGGAAAGATATACTAGAATGTTAGAGCTGTGCAGGGAATATGGGCAGCCGATTATTATGGATTCGGATGCGCATGTGGATGTGGCGGTGGGCGAACATGACTGCGCGAAAAGGTTGATCGAGGAGATTAAATTTCCGGAGGAATTGATTGTAAATACATCGCCTGATAAGGTGAAAAAGTATTTGAATTGTTACAAAAACAAGATTTAAAGTGTTTACTTTCATACTTTAATATGTTAAAATTCAGATATCAATAAAAAGGAGACGGCATATGAGTAAGAATGTCAGAACAGAAGCAGTAGATCATTTGTTTGATGCAATCTTAAGCCTTGAGAATAAAGAGGAATGTTATAAGTTTTTTGAGGACGTATGTACCGTAAATGAGCTTCTTGCAATTTCACAGCGTTATGAAGTGGCAAAGATGTTGCGGGAACAGAGAACATATCTGGATATTGCAGAGAAGACGGGCGCTTCCACAGCGACAATCAGCCGTGTGAACCGTTCGTTAAACTATGGATGTGACGGTTATGACATGGTATTTGCCAGAACGAATGTGATACCGACAGAGTGATAAGCACAAAGGCGGCGGAGCAAATCCGATGATTGGGGTTTGCTTCGCTTTATTTTGCGCTATTTTCGGCAGAACTTTCTGTTTCTGCTTTTTTGGCATTCATCTGATCAATGATTGTCTCGATTAACATCTTTTTGACATAGACATCAAAGCTTAGCATACAGATAAAAGAGAAGGTGTGAAGAAATTCCTGATCTTCTTTCGGCGCATCCGAAAAGGTTTGGAAGCTGGTGTTGAATTTGCCCGTGATATCCCGCATCATCCTTTCAACCTCGTCGCTCTCTAAGCTGAATACTTCCTCATAAATATCGGTCAGACTCAGGCTTTCGTCAGAGGCGAAATACTTTTCGGTCAGCGGATTTAGAATACTCTGGATGTCGCTGATGCTCAAAAGATTTTTGAAGTAATAGATAAAAATCAGCGTCAGGACGTGTTCCTTGGAATATCTTTTTTTGACGGGAGGTGGAAGCAGATTGTTCTTGGCGTAGTTGTTGATCATTGTCTTGGTCAGAACCTTGTCGTTTGGACGGCGTTTCGCTTTGGCCAGCTGGGTATCCATAAAGGTAGTGATCTGATCCATATATAAATCAATATTCGGAATGCTTTCCGGACGTATATAGTCGATCCGCGAAAGGCTTGCCAGTATACTGTTTAAAAAATCGTTTGTATCGATTGTCATTCTCTATACCTCATATTCGTTTCATTTGCTGTTGACATTTATTATATAGTATTTAAAACTAGATGACAAGTTTGAAATGAAAATAGAAAATTTGTTCGAAAAGGTGACCGCTTTGCATTGACACCTTGTGCATAAAATGATAGGGTTATATTGTAAAAGAAACAGACAAGTATTACATAGATAAGAGGTAAATGCATGGCATTCAATGAGACAATGAACGAGATGCAGCAGCAGGCGGTTTTGCATACGGATGGACCGCTTTTGATTCTTGCGGGCGCGGGCAGCGGTAAGACGCGTGTCCTGACACATAGAGCTGCATATTTGATAGAAGAGGCAGGGGTAAATCCCTATCACATTATGGCAATCACATTTACGAATAAGGCGGCCGGAGAGATGCGGCAGCGTATTGACGATATAGTCGGTTACGGCTCGGAGAGTATTTGGGTTGCGACCTTTCATTCGTCCTGTGTCAGGATTTTAAGGCGTCATATTGACAGGATCGGATTTGATACGAATTTTACGATTTATGATGCGGATGACCAGAAGACGCTGATGAAGGAGATCTGTAAACGTTTAGAGATTGACACGAAAATATACAAAGAGCGGACATTTCTTAGCGCAATTTCTTCTGCCAAGGACGAACTGATTGATCCCATTGCGTTTTCGCTTAGGGCGCAGGGAGATTATCAGAAGCAGAGACAGGCAGAGGTGTATAAAGAGTATCAGGCGAGCCTGCGCAAAAATAATGCGCTTGATTTTGACGATTTGATTATGAAGACCGTGGAGCTTTTCAAAACGGATGCAGAGGTTTTGGAATATTATCAGGAGCGTTTCCGCTATATTATGGTGGATGAATATCAGGATACCAATACGGCACAGTTTCAACTGATTAAGCTGCTTGCCGGGAAATATAGGAACCTTTGCGTGGTGGGAGATGATGATCAGTCCATTTATAAGTTTCGGGGCGCCAATATCTACAATATTCTGCATTTTGAAAAGGAATTTCCGGATGCCAAGGTAATTAAGCTGGAGCAGAATTACCGTTCTACCCAGAATATTTTGAATGCTGCGAACCATGTCATTGCCAATAATGTAGGCAGAAAGCGCAAGGAGCTTTGGACCGAGAACGGGGAGGGAGAAAAGGTTGCATTCCGGCAGTTCGAGACGGGAAATGAGGAAGCGGATTATGTGGCAGGGGATATTACCTCTAAGGTGCGAAAAGGGATATGCGGTTATAAGGATTGCGCCGTGTTATATCGGACCAATGCTCAGTCACGTCTCTTTGAGGAGCGATTTATTGCATCAAACATTCCGTATAAAATTGTGGGCGGCGTCAATTTTTACGCCAGAAGGGAAATCAAAGATCTGCTTGCCTATTTAAAAACAATCGACAATGCAAGGGATGACCTTGCGGTGCGCCGTATTATCAATGTGCCAAAGCGCGGTATCGGTGCAACAACGCTAAATCGTGTGCAGGATTATGCGTTGCAGCAGGGGATCGGTTTTTATGAGGCTTTGAAAATGGCGGAGGATATTCCGACGCTTGGAAGGGGAGCGGCAAAGCTGAAGCCGTTTGTCACTTTGATTCAGACGATGCGCAGCAAAGCGGAATACATCGGTGTAACAGAGCTTTTGCAGGAGGTTATTGAAGAGACAGGGTATGTGGAAGAGCTTGAGGCGGAGAATACGGAGGAAGCGCAGCAGAGAATTTCAAATATTGACGAGCTGATAAGTAAGGCGGCTGCTTATGAGGCGGATGAGACGAGAGAAGGTCCGGCGACGCTTAGCGGTTTTTTGGAGGAGGTTGCGCTTGTTGCGGATATTGATTCGGTTGACGAGGCGCAGGATTATGTTGTGCTTATGACACTGCACAGTGCAAAGGGACTGGAATTTCCGCAGGTGTATCTTGCAGGAATGGAGGACGGGCTTTTTCCAAGCTATATGTCAATCTGTGCGGATAATTCCGTGGAAGAAATTGAGGAGGAACGCAGGCTATGTTATGTCGGAATTACCCGTGCGAAGGCAAGGCTTTCCATTAGTTGCGCGAGACAGCGTATGATTCGCGGCGAAACGCAATATAATAAAGTGTCACGTTTTGTAAAAGAAATTCCGGCAAGTCTTTTGGCCGGCGAGATTCGAAAGGAACGGGAGCCGGAGAGACATAAGCCTACGATGAGCCAGTTTGCAAGACAGGCGTTCCGTGCGAAGCCGATGGCAATGACGCAGGCAGCCCAGGTGCCGCCGGTTAAAAACTTTGGGGGAAATGCGGATGCTCAGGTTCTTTCCTATGTTGTCGGCGATAGGGTAAAGCATGTGAAGTTTGGCGCGGGAACCGTGAAGCAGATTGTATCCGGAGGCCGTGACTACGAAGTGACGGTAGAATTTGACAGCGCAGGAGTAAAAAAAATGTTTGCCGCGTTTGCGAAGCTTCAAAAGCTATGACAGATGTAAAATTTTTATGAATTTGTAATTTTTTATAGTAGAAGTGGGAAAGATATGGTATAATAATGAAAAATGTTGAACCGTATTTTGTGAAGTATGAAAGGTATGGCTTAAAATGAAAAAAATGTGTTGTAATAAAAAGGAGTGGGATAACATGAATAAGGTAGATGAATTACGCGATTTATTATCCGCAAATGTTTCGAAAGTATCAGAGCTGTTGAACAAGAAGGAGAAGGAAAAAGAGGACGAGGAGAAGAAGAAATGCTCCGTCGGACTGATTTTTGCGGTCATTGGTATTGTTGTGGTAGTTGCAGCAGCAGCTTACGGTTTGTATCGTTTCTTTGCACCGGATTATCTGGAAGACTTTGAAGATGATTTTGAAGATGATTTCGAGGATGACTTCTTTGACGAGGATGATGACGACGAGAATTGATTGTTGCCGGAATAAGTAGACGTAAAAGGGTATTTCCGTAATGGCGGGAATACCCTTTTGTGATATCATAGGAAAGATCTTAATATTTACTGCCGGTAGACCGGTATTATAAAAAAAATGGGATGGACAAAGAAATGAAAAAGGGACAGGTTTATGAAGGGATAATTGAAAGAGTAGATTTTCCAAACAAAGGAATCATTGCGGCGGAGGATGGAAAATACGTTACGGTTAAAAACGGAATTTGCGGTCAAAGGGTATCATTCTCGGTCAATAAGGTGCGAAAAGGAAAGTGTGAGGGGCGTATATTGGAGGTTTTGGAGAGATCTCCTCTGGAGCTTGAACAGCCGCCATGTGCGCATTTCGGTTCCTGTGGAGGCTGCACGTATTTGAGTCTGCCCTATGAGGAGCAACTGCATCAGAAGGAGGAGCAGGTGAAGAGGCTTTTGGAAGCGGTGATTGACTATGAGTATCAATTTCTGCCGATAAAGCCAAGTCCAAGGCAGTTTGCTTATCGAAATAAGATGGAGTTTACGTTTGGAGACGAGTATAAGGACGGTCCGCTGGCTCTTGGAATGCATAAGCGTGGCAGCTTTTATGATATTGTATCCGTATCGGACTGTCAGATTGTGGATGAGGATTACAGAAAGATTTTAAGGTGTGTCCGGCAGTTTTTTGGGGAACGGAGGATTTCGTTCTACCACAGACTGCGCCATACGGGATATCTGCGTCACCTTCTTGTCAGAAAGGCTGTGAAAACGGGGGAGATTTTGATTGATCTTGTGACGGCGTCGCCGGAAGCCGGACAGAACGAAGATGAGCTTTTGGATGGAATGGTGCAGGAGCTTAGGAGACTTTCTCTTCAGGGAGTGATTACCGGAATTTTACATACAAGGAATGACGGTGTTGCGGATACGGTTGCGGACGAGGGAACCGACATTTTATACGGAAGGGATTACTTTTATGAGGAATTGCTTGGACTGCGCTTTAAGATATCGCCGTTTTCCTTTTTTCAGACCAATTCTTTGGGTGCGGAGGTTTTGTATCAGACGGCCAGAGACTTCATCGGGGACAGCCTAAAGGCACCGGAAGATGGGGATGCAGGAAGTGTTGTATTTGATTTGTACAGCGGTACCGGCACAATTGCCCAGATTCTTTCTCCGGTGGCAAAGAAGGTGGTCGGTGTGGAAATTGTGGAAGAGGCAGTGGAGGCGGCAAAAGAAAATGCGGCGTTAAATGGGCTTGGTAACTGTGAGTTTATTGCCGGAGATGTTTTGAAGGTTTTGGATGGCATCACGGAAAAGCCGGATTTTATCGTGCTCGATCCGCCGCGTGATGGAATTCATCCGAAGGCGTTGGAGAAGATTATCCGTTACGGCGTAGAGAAGATGCTTTATATTTCCTGCAAGCCAACCAGTCTCGCAAGGGATTTAGAGATTCTTCAGGCACGGGGATATGTGGTTGAGAGGGTATGCTGTGTGGATATGTTTCCGGCTACGGCGAATATAGAAAGTATCGTGTTGCTTTCAAAACTTCATACAAAACAGAATATAGAAGTGGAATTGGAAATGAGCGAGCTTGATTTGACGGCTGCGGAGAGCAAAGCCACTTATGAGGAAATTAAACAGTATGTGCTTGATAGATATGGATTGAAAGTATCCAGTTTGAATATTGATCAGATTAAAGCAAAGTGTGGTATTATCGAGCGTGAGAATTATAATACGGCAAAGAACGAAAATGTTAAGCAGCCAAACTGCACAGAAGAAAAAGAAAATGCAATAAAAAACGCGTTCAAATATTTTCAAATGATTTAAATGGGAGGATAAAATGCTAAAAAAGATAAAGTTTAAAGGGGGCTTTTTTAATGAAGAAAAAGAGCTGAAATTATTTATGAATGAAGATAGAATATCAGTTCTTTACGGGAAAATGGCTCTGGAAAAAGTACTATTTCTAATGCTGTGCGTAAGGCAAAAGGGGATGTAGTTGATGATATAGTCCAAGCCACATTACTTGATGAAAAAGATATGGCTTTTGTGGATACGCAGTGTATTCATGTGTTTAATGAAGATTATGTGAGTTCACGTGTTAAAATACGAGACGATGGGTTGAATGCAATTATTCTTTTGGGCGAACTAGGTAATCTTGAAGATAAAATATTGGATTTGGAACTTAGAATTGAAGCTGAATCTAAAAGAAATGCAGAACTTAAAACAGTTGCTGGCGAATATAAAGACAAAGATAATATAAAGTCTCCAAGCAACTGTAAATTTCAGATTAACCTTGGATTGTCTGGAAATGGACATTGGGCTGAGCGAGAAAAGATTATTAATAATGGTAAACGCAATGCCAGCGTTACGGATAAAGTAATGGATTCTATTATCGCATTGCAACCTGCTGAAACATTGGCGGATTTGAGAAAACGTTATGAAGAGAATCTTCAACTGTTAAGTCAGGTAATAGCTAATGAAGCGGCTCAGATTAGAAGTACTGTGAAATTGAATGTTCCATATGATGAAAAGGTATTACAAAATCTTCTTTCACAGAAGGTTGAAAGACCTACGTTGTCAGATCGTGAGCAATATCTTCTTCAGCTTATTGATGACGGGAAATTAGATCAAATTAGTGAAATGAAGTCAGTATTTTCGAAAGAAAAGACAAAGAAATGTCCTTTTTGTTTTCAAGAAATCTCAGATCAAGGTAAACGAGATTTGATTGGTAGTATAGAGAAAGTATTATCGAAAGAGGTTGATATTCATGAGGAAAAACTCAAAAAATGCATCATACAGGAATTGAATGTTGATTTTTCTGGTATGGATGTCTTGAATTCACCTAATTATATAAAGTGTAAAGATGTAGTGGAAGAAATCAATAAAGAGATATTTAAGATACGAGAAATTATTCTTAAAAAGATTAATCATCCGTATACACCTATTACTGATTTTGAGAGCTGCCTGATTGATAAACTTGAGCAATATGAGTTGTTTAGGACTAAGTTACAGCAGGAAATAGAAAATTATAACAATGCAGTTAAAAAATTGGAACGCTTAAAAGGAATCTCACAAATGATAATGCAGCCATTGCACATTATGAGGTTTCTAGCGATATTAAGTTATGGAAGCAAGCCTTGGGGGAACAGAAGAAAGCTGATGAAGCATTAAAGGAATCTGACGAGAAAATCAAAAATCTCAATGATGAGCTGAATATCTTAAAATCTCGAAAGAAAAACATAAAAATAGCAGTCAGTTTGATTAATAAGAGCCTTAGATTTGTGTTCTTTTCAAAGGATAGATTAGAAATCAAAGTTGAAGGTGATAAATATGTATTGTATGCCCACGGAAAAGCAGTAAAGCCTAACAATGTGTCTGTTGGTGAAAGAAATATTATTACTTTATGCTATTTTTTTACAGAACTGATTATGAATCAGGAGGCGAAAGACGGGTATTCAAAAAAACTAATCCTTGTTATTGATGATCCCATATCAAGTTTTGATTTTGAAAACAAAGTGGGAATTATGTCACTGCTGAAAGCAAAGGTAGCCGATATTATTAAAACCAATCCAGAAAGCCAAATTCTAGTGATGACACATGATATTCAGTGTTTATATGATCTTCAAAAAATTGGAGAAGAGGTTTGCAACGAATATAAGCGAGAAAGCAACGGGCAAAGGAAAGTTACATATGCTTGTTGTGAATTAAAAAACAAAGAGATTATTCCATTCAGTTACACAAAACGAAACGAATATTCTGAGATTTTGAAAGCTGTATATGATTATGCTTGTGGTAAGAATGCGAATGACACTCTGATTGTTGGGAATTTAATGCGACGAGTGATGGAGGCGTTCTCAACATTTGTGTATAAAAAGGGAATAGCAGAGATTTCCTGTGATGATACGATTTTGCAACAGATTGGAGACAAAGATTACATTGATTATTTCAAGAATTTAATGTATAGGCTTGTGCTTAATGGCGATAGTCATATGCTAGAGAGAACAAATAGTCTGGATGACATGGATTATTTGAATTTTTTAAGTGATGAAGAGCGACGAAGAACTGCACAGGAAGTTATTTGTTTCGTTTATTTATTAAATAAAAGGCATGTTTTGGCACACTTGGAAGGAAAGCAAAACATTGAAACCAACATTCAAAAGTGGTGTGCAGATATAAAAAGTTTTTGTGCAGGTGATGAAGTGACGGTGTGATTATGGTTGCATTATATTCCATGGGAATTAAGGACGTGGTCTATATTTAACCAAAGACAGGTGATAAAATGATTTCTATATTAAGGTATTTTTAAGATTATCGGGGAAACGCAATTTGAATGTAAGGAGAAATCGTAATGTATCGAAGTAGTCGATACTGACTTTGCCTAAGAATACACCTAAAACAATTTATGCTTTGCCAAATGTGGATGCAAGAATAAGAAAAAGATGAATATGGTAATTGGCAAATAGGAATATGGGAGGTGTTTTATGGATAAGCGCAAGCGGATGGGAAAAGATAAAGAAGGAGTGATTTTTCCGGTTGCTCCGAATCTTTCTGAAATGGGTGATAGTTATTTGCAATTTATAGAAGAAATTAAGAAAGAAATTCGGAAGCAGAGAGTTTCGGTTGTAATGAACGCCAATACAAGTATGATTTGCCTTTACTGGAATATTGGCAGGGCTATTTTGAAAAAACAAGAGGAAGAGGGTTGGGGTGCAAAGGTTATCGACCGTATGTCAAAGGATCTGAAAATTGCTTTTCCAGAAATGTCCGGCTTTTCTCCACGTAATATTAAGTATATGCGCAAATTTGCCCAGTGCTGGGTGGATTATGAAATTGTGCAACGGGTCGTTGCACAAATACCATGGCGGACAAATATTGCTTTGATGGATAAATTAAAAACACAGGAAGAACGAATATGGTATGCTGGTAAAACAATAGAAAATGGTTGGAGTAAAACGATACTTGAGTTACAGATACAAAGTAAGTTAATGGAACGTACCGGAAAAACAGTCAACAATTTTCCTGTGGCACTGCCACCGCTTGATTCTGATATGGCGAATCAGATATTTAAAGATCCTTATTTGTTTGACTTTTTGGGAACCGATATGCCAAGACGTGAAGTGGAAATAGAACAGAAACTAACAGAACATATTCAAAGTTTTCTTTTAGAATTAGGACAGGGATTTGCATTTGTTGGTCGGCAGGTTCATTTAGAGGTTGGAGGACAGGATTTTTATTTGGATCTTTTGTTTTATCACTTGAAATTACGCTGCTATGTTGTGATAGAATTAAAAGCCTGTGATTTTGAGCCGGGATTTATCAGTCAGTTAAATATGTATCAGAATATAGTAAATGATATTTTGTGCCATCCTGATGATAAACCTACAATCGGACTTTTGTTGGTTAAGGGTAAGAATAAAACTGTAGTGGAATATTCTTTATCTGGTTATCAGAATCCGATTGGTGTTGCAGATTGGCAGAATCAGTTGACACAGTCTTTGCCAGAGGAGTTCCAGAGCAGCTTGCCTTCTATTGAAGAAATAGAAAAAGAATTAGAATAATAACAAAATTGATAAAAAAGTGCAACGGTAGTTGCATAAATGGGATGTTGACTGTAATGGATGGTCGGCGTCCTAAATCAATTCGGTTTAAGCTACCGATTATTGAAAATGATTTAAGTATAGGTTTGGACAACGATGAACACGTTGAAACCGTTTGTTGTCTAAGCCGCATAAAATGAGGATTTACAAGGGCTTCAAGAGTGTGTAAATGACGGTGTTGCCACCGATTTGCCACCCATTTTTTCGGTGTCATGCACGTAGGTCTGTAACGTAGTTGTGATATTGGAATGTCCAAGTCTTGTCCGAATGTCCTTTACGTTTGCTCCGGCTTCAATCAACATGGTTGCGTGGGTGTGCCGTAGGGAATGGTAATCAAAGGCAAGCTGCAATTCCCTATGGATGACCCTTGAACAGTATTTGAAAGAATCCGTGGAAGTATATTGCCCGTTCTCTGCGATGCATATAAGCCGGACACGTTGCAGCCGGCTTTCCATGCACTTCTGGACAGGAACTACACGCCACATGTCATTGCCTTTCTCGTCAGCTTCTTTCTTCAGGACATGATCGCTGTTCAGAGCGAAGAAGGTCTTGCAAAGATCAGCAAAGCTGCTGGCATCTACGGTGCGCCACTGGCAATTATCGTCTGCGCTGACCACAACAAAGCATGGGTTCGCCCTTTTGATGCAATGGTCCAAAGTCAGGCGGATTTCGACGCATTTTAGCATGAGAAAAGGAACAGCAGATGTGTGCCGTTCCTTTTTTTCGGCAGTCTCCGGAACCATAAGCGTGAAAGCAATGTAAGTGTAGATTTCTTTCAAGTCGCCTATTGCTTCCGGGGAATAGACAACGGAATAGGTGTCGCTCATATTCCAAAATCCCGCGCAAGTTCAGCATCGACCTCATCTGCCGTATAGGTCCTGCCGGACTTTAAGGATTCCACGCCTTTGGTAAGTTCAGCATCCAGTTCGGTACGGCTCATGCCGCCGATGGCTGTCGGTTTTGTGCGTGGAAGATGCAGGTCAAGAGGCAGTCCTTTTGTAAGGACGATCTGGCTGTAGAGCATCTGGATTGCGCTGGATGGAGAAATGCCGAGCTGGGCAAGGATGCCCTCGGCGTTTTCTTTTAAGTTTGTATCAATGCGTGCGTAAACTGCGGACGTATTTGCCATTCGTATCACACTCCTTTTTTCTTTAGTATACCCGATACTGTCGGCAAATGCAAGCAATCGCAAGCGAATTTTAAATAATGTTCATTTTATGGGAGGTGACTGCACATGGCTTCGAGGTCGCTGAAGGGCATTACTGTTGAGATTGACGGTTCGATCACAGGCTTGCAGTCTGCTCTGAAAGAAGTGAATACCTAAATCAAGAAGAAGGTTATAGGGCGGAGAAGTTCATAGAATACACGGATGGGGCGCAGCCTTTGACGGGGATGGATACGGACTTCATGCTGAAAACGCTGGATCACATCAAAGTCTTTGAGGATGGGACGTTGCTGGTGGTGTTTTTGGATGGAACCGAGATTGAATGTAAAAAAAAGAGGAGTAAGAAAAGAGGCCGATTGGGAGTTTTGCGATTCCTGATCGGTCTTTTTTCTTGCTCTTTTTCAGATAGTAAACACAAGTAGAATGTAGTACAATATATATTATTGAAGTGATCTGTATGGATTTTAGTTTTCAATGTTGGGGAAAGAATTATGGATAGCCATCAAGCTACAGAACAATTATTGGGTTATGTATATCAGATACGATATGCATTATATTATTTATTGACGCAGGAAGATGAACGTGCACAAATAAGTGTAGAGAAATTTGATGATATCGCAGTTAGCTATGATGGAATAGTAGATACATTAGTGCAGCTTAAGCATCATGTAAAAACAACTGGGGATTTAACAGATGCAAGCGCTGATCTTTGGCGTACTATAAAAGTATAGATGGATGCGGTTAAGCAAGAGGAAAATATCATAGATACAACTCGTTTTTTGATAATAACAACTGCCATAGCTCCTAAAAATACAGCAGCATATTATTTGAAGGATGACACAGATAAGCGAAACATTGAAATGGCATACACAATATTAAAACAGGTGGCGCTGACATCAAAAAATCAAGCACATAAGTCATACTATCAGGCTTTTAATGGATTAGGAGAAGATGGTGGAATAAAAATATAATACAAGCATTGTGTTCTGAACAACCAGTTTTTATGACGCAGTTTCAGGTAAATTCTCTTCTTGTAGAATTGGGACAACAATACGCCCCAGATAATCTGCCAATAAATATTGAAGATTTTTCAGATGAGGAATTAAGTAAACTTGGTGCTGAAGATTTACTATTTTATAAGCAGTTGAAACTTATTTGTTTAGGAAATAAATCATTGCAGATTGCGGTTCGAGATTATTATCGAGCATTTAAACAACGAGCAAATTGGGTTAGGAACGATTTGTTATATGTTAATAAATTGGACAATTATGAGCAGCGACTGATAGATGAGTGGGAACATGTTTTTGCTGAAATGGAAGACGAGAACAAAAGAAGTTGCATACCTATTAAATCCTGCGTTCTGTGGTAGAATTTTATATGGAGCCGTAAAAAAGTATAATGAAATATCAAACAGGGCATTTCCATTGATTTATTTGGTGTTACCTTTAGTACTTTACAAAAAAAATAAATATTTTCTGTCACACAGACAAGGGTGCATTGTCTAATTAAGTAGGAGGTAAAAATCTATGAATAAAAAGACGAATGAAGAATTACAGGCTTTGGTAGGCAAAGCCACAGCAGGGGACAAAAAAGCCCTTGAAACCCTTGTCACAGGTGTGCAGGACATTGTATTTAATTTATCTCTGCGGATGCTCGGCACATTTGCGGATGCGGAAGATGCCACACAGGATATTTTACTGAAAATGATTACCCATTTATCCTCTTTCAGAGGTGACAGTTCATTTACAACGTGGGTATTCAGCATTGCTGCTAATCATCTGAAAAATTACAAAAAGCATATGTTCGCTCACTATCCGCTCCGTTTTGAGTATTATGGAGATGACATAGAAAACGGAAAAATACAGGATGTGCCAGATTTAACGCAGAATGTGGAAAAGGATATTCTGGCGGAGGAACTGAAAATGTCCTGTACCAACGTGATGCTGCAATGTCTTGATACGGAAAGCAGATGCATATTTATATTGGGTACAATGTTTAAGGTTGACAGCCGCATTGCAGGAGATATTTTGGAAATGACCCCAGAAGCGTATCGCCAACGGCTTTCCCGAATACGTAAAAAAATGGCTGGATTTCTTGGACAGTATTGCGGAGAATACGGCAGCGGCAAATGTAAATGTAAAGACAGGGTTAATTATGCAATACAAAACCACAGGATAAATCCACTGCAGCTGGATTATACAGCGGCAACGGAAATTCCTATTAAGACCATGCTTGAGGTAAAAAATGCTATGGAAGATATTGACGATTTATCACAGGATTTTTCGTTCTGTAAGTCCTACCAATCTCCCGAACGTACGAGACGCCTGATACAGGAATTATTAGATTCCACGCAGCTTTCCATTATTCAGAATTCGTAAAGGAGAAGACAGATTATGAATACACAGTTGATTATAGATTACTTATCGGCATTGAGCATAAATAACAACCGTGATTGGTATCATGCGAACAAGGAAGATTATAAAAAAGCAAATGCTGAGTTTGAAGGATTATTACACACGTTAATGTTGGAAATCGGAAAGTTTGACAGCAGCATTTTACATAACAATCCGAAAGACCTTACATTTAAGATCGTAAGGGATACCCGTTTCAGCCGTGATAAATCACCTTATAATCCTGCATTCCGTGCCCATATTTCCTCTAAGGGTAAGCTGCCTGTTCCTGTCGGATATTATCTTATGATAAAGCCCGATAATCAGTCTTTTTTAGGCGGCGGCTTGTTTGCGGATATGTTTAAGGATGCAACAGCGATGATACGGGATTATATTGCCGGGAATGGCGAGGAATGGGAAAAGATTATTCATGAGCCAGAGTTTGAGAATTATTTCACCGTACAGGGAACGGTATTAAAGAATGTTCCTGCGGGATACGAGAAAGAACATCCGCAAGCGGAATACCTAAAATATAAGAGCTGGTATCTGGAATATCCTATAAAAGATGAAGAACTGAACGATGCAGAAACATTTATTGTAAAGGCGGCAGAGCTTTTCCGAATCATGAAACCGTTTAACGATTATCTCAATAGGGCGCTTACGGGCTTCCAGATGCCGACAAGGTAGCAATTAGTTAAAAGTAACGACAGAGGGGCGGGAGAGTCAACAAAATTGTTGTCGGCATATTTCTCAAGCGGATATAGATGAATAGCCAAGCCATTATGGGATCATCCAAACGCCTTAATATTTTATGAAAAAATGATGTAACTATTGACATTGCATCAAAGCGGTGTTATAGTATGCCTATAAGATGTAACGATAAATATTACATCGGGCAAATAAAACAGCTAAAATTAGGAGGATACTATCATGGCACAGATTGAAAAGGCAAAGGAACTGATTAACATATTCGCAACAGGTGATGCAAGGAAATGATGGGGATTGCTGCTGTCAAGGGCAGCTATCGGCGGAATGTCCGCAGAGAGCAATTTTGAAAGGGGGTTGGAATCATGAAGCAAAGGCCAAAAAAGAAGATAGACTGGTCACAGTTTTTAAGCGGCGTTTCTGCCAGAGATTATATTTTTCAGGATATTCCTTATGAGGAACAAATAGAACAGGCATCCACATTGATAAAGGAAGCTGAAATCATACTGATTGGTGTAGGAGCAGGGGTTTCGACTGCCGCCAGACTTACTTACAGCGGGGAACGGTTTACCAATCATTTCAGTGAATTCATACAAAAATATGGTTCTATGTATATGACGGATATGTATGCAGCGGGTTTTTATCCCTTTCCCACACAGGAGGCAAAATGGGGCTATTGGTCAAAACATAGCATGATAAACCGTTTTCTGCCGCCTGCGCTGCCTTTATACAGCCGGCTTTACGAAATTATAAAGGAAAAAGATTATTTCGTTTTGACAACGAATGTCGATCACCAGTTTCAGAAAGCCGGATTTCAGGAGGAGCGTATCTTTGCTACACAAGGAGATTATGGAAATATCCAATGTGAGAAAGGATGTCATCAAAGGATTTACGATGCAGAGGATTTGTTTCGTCGAATGGATCAGGCAAGACATGACTGTTTGGTGCCTTCTGCAATGGTGCCGAAATGTCCGGTCTGCGGCGGCAATATGACAATGCACCTTCGCTGTGACCAGTTTTTTGTGGAAGATGAAAACTGGCATGAAGCAGCCGGACGTTACCAGAATTTTCTTAAAAAAATGGGACAGAAAAAAGGCGTATTGCTGGAGCTTGGCGTTGGATTTAACACCCCGACGATTATTCGTTTCCCATCTGAAAAAATGGTTCGGGATAAGTTGGCGGATATTCCAACAATAAAGGAAACATATAACAGTAAATCTCCCCGTGAAAAAAATGTCACTTTGGTAAGGGGAGATTACCAGACTGGAGGTTGCCGCCATGACACATAGCGAAAAAAGATTGTATCTGATTAAAGAATTATTGTCAGAAATGCCGCAATATAGGGAGATGGACATCCCAGACAATGCAGAGGAGCAGAAACGGCTTCTTAGAAGTCTTATGAATATCCGCGCCCCGCGTCCGATTGGGACTGAATTTCTCAAGGTACAGGACGAGTATCTAAATGAGGAAGTCAAGAAAAAAGGTATTACTGATTGTGATACTTTACCCGTATCTCCTGTCAATAACCGTCTTGTCCTTTGGCGGGGTGATATTACTACATTGAAGATAGATGCGATTGTAAACGCCGCCAACAGCGCTTTAAGGGGATGTTTCGTACCTTGCCACTCCTGCGTGGACAACATCATTCACAGCGTCAGCGGTATCCAGCTGCGTTTGGCTTGCGATGAGCTAATGACAGAGCAGGGATATGACGAACCGACAGGAAAAGCGAAAATCACGCCTGCCTTCAATCTTCCATGCAGCTATGTACTTCACACAGTCGGACCGATTGTATCAGGGGTTTTAACAAAAAGGCATTGCGGGCAGCTTGCAGATTGTTATAAATCCTGTTTGAAATTGGCATCTGATAAGGGATTAAAGAGTATTGCCTTTTGCTGTATCTCCACAGGTGAGTTTCATTTTCCGCAGAAAAAAGCGGCTAAAATTGCGGTACAGACAGTCATTGATTTTTTGCGGAATGATACACAGCTAGAAAAGGTAGTATTTAATGTTTTTAAGCAGGATGATTACGATATTTACAAAGAATTATTGCATATTTAAATATTTCAGCACTTCCGTATATGATGTATTTAAGAAACGGAGGTGCTGATTATAAATTAAAAACTATGCAGAAAAGTTTGTGGCGGTAAAAGAAGCGGTTATAGTTGTAACAAGGAAGATAGCAGATGATGATATACATTGGTATTGGTTTGCTTATAGCAGTAGATTTATGCGGAACTGGAGCAGAAAAGTATGGTAAGATAAAAATAGGAGAAAGATTATGGCAATGTGGAATCCGTGGCGTGGCTGCCACAAACATAGCGAGGGATGCAGATACTGCTACATCCATAAAGGAGATTTGAGGCGTAAGATTAATACGGACAATATTGTAAAGACGGATAACTTCTACGCCCCTATTGCTAAAAATAAATCGGGAGAATACAAAATCAAATCGGGACAGACCGTATATCTCTGCTTCTCTACGGATTTTCTGGTTGAGGATGCCGATGAATGGCGTTTGGAATGTTGGCGGATGATACGGGAGCGTTCCGATTTGCATTTTCTGTTTTTGACAAAGCGTATTGAGCGTTTTATGGACTGTATCCCAGAGGACTGGAACGATGGATATGATAATGTTACGGTTGGCTGTACGGTGGAAAATCAAGACAGGGCTGATTACAGGCTTTCCATTTTCAGTAAACTGCCAATCAAACATAAAAATATTATCTGTCAGCCATTGATTGAGGAAATAAACCTTACCGCCTATCTTGACAATGTTGAATTAGTCGTAGTTGGCGGCGAATCAGACAGAAACGCCAGACCGCTTGATTATGCGTGGGTGCTTTCCATACGGGAGCAATGTATCGCCCGCAAAGTACATTTTGAGTTTCGGCAGTGTGGGACACATTTTATCAAGGACGGAAAAAGCTATACGTTAGCTACTCGTGATTTATGCAGCCAAGCCAGAAAAGCAAATATCAATTATTGAATAACCGCCTCTCTTTTTTGTGCAAAGATAGAGAGGATTAATTTAAGAATAAGCCTTATAATAATAAAGGCAAATTTATGTACGCAAAGCACAATGTGTGCGGAGAAGGAGGTATCTCATGGAATGGGCCCGCAGATTAAACCAAAGCATGAATTATATTGAGGAACATTTGACAGGAGAAATTGACTATGAACAGCTTGGACGGATTGCCTGCTGTTCAACTTATCACTATCAGAGGATGTTTACTTACATGGCGGGCATCACTCTGGCAGAGTATATCCGAAGAAGAAAAATGTCTTTAGCAGCAGTAGACCTGCAGGGCGGGGATGAACGGATTATTGATATTGCACAGAAGTACGGATACCATTCTCCGACTGCATTTAACAGGGCGTTCCAGTCTTTTCACGGGATAGCCCCATCGTCCGTGAAAGCCGAGGGTGTATCCGTGAAATCTTTTTCCCCCATTGTGTTTAGAATTGCTGTAAAAGGAGCGACAGAAATGAATTATAGAATCGAAACAAAAGAAGCATTCCGCATTATTGGCGTATCCGCACCGCTCGATAAGAAAATCGAGAATAATTTTACGGTTGTGCCAAAGATGTGGCAGGAGGCGTCTGTAAACGGAACAATACAGAAATTGGCTGGAATGATGGATACGCCGCCAATGGGACTTTTGGGCGTGAGTGCCTGCAATGATGAAGAACAATGGAAATATTTTATTGCCGTTTCCAGTACAAAAATAAGCGGTGAATTTGAAGAATATACCGTGCCTACGTCTACTTGGGCAATCTTTTCCGGAACGGGTACAAACCAGTCGATACAGGAATTGGAGCAGCGGATTATAACGGAATGGCTTCCGACCTCCGGATATGAATATGCCAACGCTCCGGATATTGAGGTTTACTTAAATCCTGACCCACAGAACGCACAATATGAGGTATGGATACCCGTGACAAAGAAAAGGGCATAACTCATGGGATTTATTGGCAGTATTTTATCATTAAGCATGAACTCTGTGAAACACTTTCATTACATAATTGACTAAAAATTACATCCACCAACGCCTGCATTTTACCATCCAAAGCCGGGCGGGCATATTCCAATGGCTCATCTATCGCTAAAGCATTAAGTGAATTTTGTGAGCATAGCGTAGTTCTTAATCCGTTCGCTGCCTTATTACAATCAATCCTCTTTTTTGTAAAAGCTAAAAAGCATTTCGATCAGTCCACACAGTCCATCCATATTGTGTTATAATGTGTTATGTGATTTTGCTTTCCTTATCCGGAAAAAAGTGTCAGAATAGCCGGTTTGACAATACCGGTTTCTCGTATCATAGGAAAGACCCTGTTGCTGTGAAGCGTTAAAGTCTATGATTTTCCTATGATATAAAAAGCCCTCCGGGCAGGATCGCACTGCGGCGAAGAGGAAAAATGCCGCATATACGACCCGCCGCAGGAGGAGAATCCGGCAGAGCCGGAGCAAAGATTGTTTTCCGGTCTGAACTGAATGGGGCAGTTCTAGGGCGGGATGAAGCGGCGCTTATATAGAAAGTTGTAGAGGAAGAAATGAATAATTTTATTATTAGAAATGAACAAATCAACGATTACAGAAAGGTTGAAGAAATACATAGAAATGCCTTTTGGAATTTGAGCGTTCCTGGTTGCAATGAGCATTATCTTGCCCATATTTTAAGAATGCATGAAGATTTTGTACCGGAATTGGATTATGTATATGAGTTGGATGGAGAAGTAATTGCGAACGTTATGTATACAAAATCGAAGATTGTTGACGAACAAGGTAATATTAAAAACATTCTTACTTTTGGACCGCTGGGTGTAAAGCCCGAGTTCCAACGGAAAGGAATTGGAAAAGCCTTATTGGAAAAATCATTTAATAAAGCTATCGAGATGGGATATAAAGCAATTGCCATTTTTGGAAATCCCGATAATTATGTTGCGAGAGGTTTTAGAAGCTGTAAAAGATTTAACGTCTGTTTGGAAGGGGATATCTTTCCGGCAGCGTTGCTCGTGAAAGAGCTGGAGCAGGATTTTTTTGATGGAAGAAAATACTATTTTTATGAGTCGGCAGCTTTTGAAATAAGTGACACCGACGCAGAAGACTTCGATAAGAGTTTTGAATATAGGGAAAAAGCCTTTCAACCGAGTCAGGAAGAATTTTATATTCATAGCCATTCTATTATTCGATGACCGGGGGATTAAGTGAAATTCATAATGGAATAAAATGAATTGAAAATTGCATGTGTTTCCTATTCAGAATAAGAAAACATCAATATTCTGACAAAATACGGATATGACATAAATTGTGCACTCTGTTTTATCCTGAAGGTACGCGGATGATTTTTGAAAGCCAGGAGTTTTGCCTGTAAAAGATCGGGCGAAGGACGTGGCAAGTAAATTTGGCGTGCATCACAGTTCGGATGGGATGCTGCTTGTGGATTCGGCTCCGGCAACAATCCGGAAATCAGTAGAAGGCAGCTTAAAGCGTCTGCAGACCGATCATATTGATTTGTATTACCAGCATCGCATTGATCCTAAGATTCCGGCAGAAGAGGTGGCGGGGGTCATGAGCGAGCTTATGCAGGAAGGGAAAATCCTTCACTGGGGTATCTCGGAAGCCGATGAGGAATATTTGAGAAAGGCGCATACCGTATGTCCTGTCACCTGTATTCAGAACCGTTATTCCATGATGGCGCGCTGGTATGAAGAGCTGTTTGGGGTACTGGAGGAGCTGAATGTCGGTTACGTAGCGTTCAGTCCGTTGGCCAACGGCGTGCTGACAGGCGCATACGGAAAAGACAGCAAATTCGAGGACGGGGATTTTCGCAATGTTATGCCTCAGTATACAGATGAAGCTATGGATGCGAACCGGGCCTTGATGGATTATATCAAAAAGCTGGCGGAAGAAAAACAGGCGACCCCGGCACAGATCTCCCTTGCATGGATGATGAATAAAAAGCCTTATATTGTTCCGATTCCGGGTTCAAGGAAGGTAGAACGTATTCGCGAAAACGCGGGTGCAGCAGATATTGAACTGAGTATACAGGAAGTGGCCGCAGTGGATGAAAAGCTTAATCATATGGAAATGTCCGGTGTATTTGGCGGTTCCCCGGTGAAAAAATAATAGATGGGAGAGGCATTCTTTAATTCTTGGTTTATCTTGCGTTTATTATGGCGTTCTTTTTTGCATCAGGTTTTGTAATAAATATGGTTTGAATAAAATGCTGTAAATATAGTAATGATACTATTATTTTACGGCATTTTTTATATCATAGGATTCGGGTGCCAAAAGGTTGTGAAAAAAGATTTTATTGGCAGTTTGCAAAAATACATGCAAATTGCCAGCGTTCTTCTACTATGTAATAGTCGTAAGGAATCCCCCAGGCAAGTCTGGTACCCCTTAGGACAAATCCGTGCGCGGAAACAAAAGCTGCGCATTAAAAGTTGTTAATTCGCGAGGGTGTGCGAAGCGCACTTTTGTTATATCATAGGAAATGCTTGGCCACTGTGAAACGTTAAAGTATATAACTTTCCTATGATATAAAAAGCCCTCCGGGCAGGATCGCCATGCGGCGGAGAGGAAAAATGCCGCATATGCGGCCCGCCGCAGGCGGAGAATCCGGCAGAGCCGGATTCTTTGTTCATCACAGGAAATTCGGTGGATTTCGGAATGTCCTTGAAGGTTTTTGGATGTCATGGTAAGATAAGTAAATAAGGCCTATCGGATACATTTTTTGATTCTATATATACTATTAACCAGGAAGAGAAGGAGGAAACGGCTGTGTATCATTGCCATATTCATGTTTACTTAGCGGGTAGTCCGTGCAGAGTATTTGAGATTATAAAGGGAATGCAACCGTTTGAGCATTTTTCGCATGAGTTCAAGGAAAGCGCCGAACCTGAAGCGTCATTGGCGAAGGGGGCGGATGTGATTTTTGTGAATCTGCATCATATGGAGGTCAGGGAAGCATTGCAGACCCTGACGTCGGGCAGAGAGACGGAGCTTATCGTAATTGCAGATAGGGAGCAGATTGCGGCGTTGGAAGAGGATATGGCAAAAATTAAGGATATATGGACAATGCCCATGTCTGAGGAAGAAATACGATTCCGTCTCTTAAGATGGCAGCAGGCATATAAGATGGGCAGGGATTTTTGGCAGACAAGCCATTTCCTGGAGGCTGCCATCAATAACACGCCGAACCTGATCTGGTACAAAAATAAGGACGGTATCCATAAAAAAGTAAACGACAGCTTTTGCAAAACGGTCAATAAGACGAAGGAGCAGGTAGAAGGGCGCGGCCATGCTTATATCTGGGATGTTGAGCAGGACGATCCCGCCTGCATAGAGTCTGAGCGTGAGGTTATGAGCAAAAGGCAGACCTGTGTTTCTGAGGAAGTGATTAAGACCGGAGACGGTATGCGAACGCTTACAACCTATAAATCGCCGCTGTATGACTTTGACGGAAGCGTAATGGGTACGGTGGGTGTCGCAATAGATGTGACACAGGAAAGGGAATATGAGCAGGAGATTATCAAAAAGAAACAGACGCTGGAGACGATTTTTACTACGATAGATTGCGGAGTAATGCGACACACACCGGACGGGAGACATGTCTTGAGCGTTAACCGGGCTGCGCTTAAAATTCTGGGTTATGATTCCAAGGAGGAATTAGAGGCGGATGGTTTTGATATGGTTGCCAATACTGTTGTGGCGGAGGACAGGGAGAAGCTTAGGGAAAGTATTCGTACGCTCACAGAGGAGGGCGACAGTGTCAGCGTAGAGTACCGCGTGTGTCATGCAGACGGGGAAATGCTGCATGTTATGGGCAATATCAAGCTTTTAAAAGAAAACGGGGAATTGGTGTATCAGCGTTTCCTTTTGGATTGTACCGCCCAGAAGCTGCGAGAAAAGAGGAATGAAAGACGTCAGATGGAGCTGATTCAGGCGTTGAGCATAGATTTTAAGCTTGTTTGTTTTTTTAACCTTGATACAGGCGAGGGGGCTTCCATTCAAAATCACAGTAATAACGGAAGTGTGTTTGACGCCATTTTCAGCGGAAAGATATCGCTGGAAGAAAGTATGGGGCGTTACATACAGGAATATGTATACGAGGAGGACAAAGAAATGATGCTGCATATGTCCTCCCTTAAGACGCTCAAAAAGGAGATGGAAAAAAAGAATCATCACAGTGTGAATTACCGCAAGATTACGGATGACGGACTGAAGTATTTTCAGATGAGGGCGGTTCGCGCCGGTGCATGGGATACGAGCCGTGGCATAGTTTTGGGCTTTCGCAGTATAGACGAGGAGATCCGCAATGAAATAGAGCAGAAAAAGCTGCTTGAGGATGCACTTTTGCAGGCAAATAAGGCCAATAAAGCAAAGAGTGTATTTCTTTCCAATATGTCGCATGACATTCGTACGCCGATGAATGCAATTGTCGGCTTTACGAATCTTGCGATTAAGCATATTGACCAGAAGGAGCAGGTGGAGGAATATCTGAAAAAGATCATGACATCGGGGAGTCATCTGTTGAGCCTGATCAATGATGTTTTAGATATGAGCCATATCGAGAGCGGTAAGATACATTTGGATGAAAAGCCGTGCAGTCTGCCGGATATTTTACATGGTCTGCACAATATTTTGCAGGCAGATATCCATGCAAAGCAGCTTGAACTCCAGCTTGATACCGTGGATGTATGGGACGAGGATATTTACTGCGATAAGCTGCGGTTAAACCAGGTCCTTTTGAATCTGCTTAGCAATTCCGTGAAATATACAGGGGCAGGCGGCAGTGTCAGTATGAGACTTACGGAGAAGAGCGGTGCGCCGGAGGGGTATGCAAATTATGAATTTTGCATCAGAGATACCGGAATTGGTATGAGCAGGGAATTTTTAGAGCATATTTTTGAGCCGTTTGAGAGAGAAAAGAATTCTACAATCAGCGGTATACAGGGAACCGGCCTTGGAATGGCGATTACGAAGAATATTGTGGATATGATGAACGGTTCCATCAGTGTGAAAAGTGAGCTGGGCGCCGGAACGGAATTTACGGTTTCGTTTACATTCCGTCTGTATTTGGGAGAAAAGGAAGAGGAAGGCATTCCGGAGCTTAAAAACTGCCGGGCTTTGGTTGTGGATGATGATTTTAATATCTGTGACAGCGTATCCTATATGTTAGGACAGCTTGGAATGCGTGCGGAGTGGACATTATCAGGGAAGGAAGCGGTGCTTAGAACCCACCAGGCGGTAATGCGCAAGGACGACTATTATGTATATATTGTTGACTGGCTGCTGCCTGATATGAATGGTGTTGAGGTTGCCAGGAGAATACGCAAAGAGACAGGCGGTGATGCGCCGATTATTATCTTGACCGCATACGATTGGGCCGATATTGAGGAAGAGGCAAAGGAAGCGGGCGTCACGTTATTTTGCAGGAAACCATTGTTCCTATCAGAGTTGAGGAGTTGTCTGCGGTCTGTGTTAGAGCCGGAGAAAGAGGAGGAAAAAAGTGTCGGCGGTGATGAGACAAAGCTTAGGACAGGGCGTATTCTGTTGGCGGAGGATGTTGAACTGAATCAGGAAATTGCCACCGTCATTTTGGAGGACGCGGGATTTCATACAGAGGTTGCCGAGAATGGGCAGGTTGCCGTGGATATGCTTAAAAATTCCGAGCCAGGATACTATCAGCTGGTGCTTATGGATGTTCAGATGCCGGTAATGAACGGATATGAGGCGACTATGGCAATCCGCAATCTGGAAAATAAAGAATTGGCGTCAATTCCGGTCATTGCGATGACTGCCAATGCGTTTGAGGAAGATAAACAGGAGGCGTTAAAGAGCGGAATGAACGCCCACATAGCAAAACCGATTGATGTAGAAAATCTGCTTGCCGTGCTGGATAAAATATTAGCCTGATGCGCGGTTCCGCTCTTACACAATCTCGGAATGAGGATAAATAAAAAGGAGAGGAAAGATGTTTCAGCTGTTATTGGCAATTATTTATCTGGCGTTTATAAGCCTGGGTCTGCCGGATGCGCTTTTAGGAGCGGCATGGCCTGTTATGTATAAGGAATTGGAGGTTCCGGTTTCCTATGCGGGCGGAATTGCAATGATTATTGCCGTGGGAACCGTAATATCAAGCCTGTTGAGCGACCGTCTGACCAGAGGGTTCGGGACGGGAAAGGTAACCGCTGTAAGTGTGTTTGCAACGGCCGCCGCTCTTTTTGGTTTTTCTGTCAGCAACTCTTTTTGGATGCTGTGTCTGTGGGCAGTTCCCTATGGACTTGGCGCCGGCAGCGTGGATGCGTCGCTGAATAATTATGTCGCGCTGCATTACGCAAGTCGGCATATGAGCTGGCTGCATTGTATGTGGGGCGTGGGAGCTTCTCTGGGACCGTATATCATGGGATTTGCACTGACCGGAGGTTATGGCTGGAATGCAGGGTATCGCCTGATAGCCATTCTTCAGATTGTTTTGACGGCTGTTTTGTTATTTAGTCTGCCGCTTTGGAAAGGGCGTATGTCAGACGGGGACTCTAAGGAAAAAGAGGATGATTCCAAACCGCTCTCTTTAAGGCAGATTATCAATATTGCAGGGGCAAAAGAGGTAATGGTAACGTTTTTTTGCTATTGTGCGCTGGAGCAGACAGCCGGGCTATGGGCCAGCAGCTATCTTGTAATGCATAAGGGGATTCCTTCGGAAACGGCTGCCGGGTTTGCCGCATGGTTTTATGTCGGCATCACTGTCGGCCGGGCCCTGAGCGGATTTTTGACGATGAAGCTGAATGATACGCAGATGATTCGGTTGGGGCAGGGTATAATCCTTGCAGGCATTTCGGTTTTGTTTTTGCCGTTTGGGATGACGACGTCTTTTCTGGGACTGGTTTTGATCGGTCTGGGGTGTGCGCCGGTCTATCCTTGCATTATCCATTCAACACCGGAACATTTTGGCAGTGACAGATCGCAGGCCGTTATCGGTGTCCAGATGGCGTCCGCGTATGTCGGAACGTGCCTGATGCCGCCGTTATTTGGATTGATTGCGAATCATATCAGCGTTGCGTTGTTTCCCGTGTACCTGCTTCTGATATTGGTTCTTATGGCCGTTATGCATGAAATGTTATTAAAAAGGTGTGGGGAAGCCCATTAGATAAAGTGTAGCTGCGAGGCATAAATATGAACCTCGTGGCTGCACTTTTTTATATCATAGGAAAGACCTTGTTGCATTAATGTACTAAAGTATAGCGATTTCCTATGATATAAAAAGCCCTCCGGGCAGGATCGCCATGCGGCGGAGAGGAAAAATGCCGCATATGCGGCCCGCCGCAGGCGGAGAATCCTGCTTTGCAGGATTCTATTTTATGCAAAACATACAAAATTCATCTAAATTATTTGTACAGTATATGAATAGATTTTGGGTGGAAAAATACAATTAAATATGTTAGTATGAATGTAGATGAACGAATGTGAACGAATTTGGATGAAAAAGAAAGGAGAAGCTGCATGGAGGTTAGAGAGGGAAAAAAGGTATTTCACGGTGTTGCGATCGGAAGGATTCAGTTCTTTTATAAG